>NZ_CP023408.1:0-308909 GCF_003665435.1 Streptomyces fungicidicus | reverse complement strand
GCAGGACCGCCTCGTCGAGCGGGAGGTACGGGGGCCGGCGGTGGGTGGAGGAGTCGGCGAACGGGACGCGGACGAACTCGGCCTGTGTCCCGTTGATCTGCTGGCCCAGGATCCATCCGCCGCCGCCCCGGCACTGTCCGTACATGGCGTCGCGGCAGGGCGGGCAGTGCCCGCAGGCCGACACGGACGACACGATCACCTGGTGTCCCGGGCGCCGGGTGTGCACCCCCCGGCCGGTCTCCACCACCTCGCCGACGGCCTCGTGGCCGAGGACCGTCCCCGGTTCCACCTCGGGGAGGTCGCCCCGCCGGATGTGCAGATCGCTTCCGCAGACGGTGGTCGCGTCGACGCGCACGATCGCGTCGGTGTCCTCCTCGATCGCGGGATCGGGGACCGTGTCCCACGAGGTCCGTCCGGGGCCGTGATAGACGAGTCCGCGCATGGCCGCTCCCTCACTCGCCGTCTCCTCTCCACCGTCGCCCCCGGGGGACCCGCGGGCAACACGGCGGGGGTGTCCGCACGGCTTCCGGGGCCCGCCCGCGCGGGTCAGTCCGGCCGCATGTAGGGGCGGCGGAAGACGGGGGCCCGGCCCGTGCCCCACGGGTGCACGGCCGCCAGCGCCTGGACGACCGCGGCCTCCAGGGGGCCGCCGGTGTCGACCCGGACGGCCTCGGGCCACGGCGGCTCCCCCGCCGCCATGGCGGCGGCCACCGCGGCGTCCGCGTCGGACACCGAAGCGCCCTCGGCGCGGGTGGTCAGGCGGGCCCGCGACACCTCGCCGGGGACCCGGCAGTGCAGGGCCACCAGATCGGCGCGGGTGCGTTCGGCCGTGCGCAGGGCCGCCTCGCGCCGGCCCGGGTCCGACCAGGTGGCGTCCAGGACGACGGGCTCCCCCGCGGACAGCAGGGCGGCCGCGCGGTCGAGCAGCTCGGTGTAGGTCCTGTCGGTCCACTCCGGTGTGTACAGGCCCTCGCCGTAGGGGGCCGCCGCGGACTGCTCCGCCGGGATGCCGGCCAGTTCCTTGCGGAGGCGGTCGCTGCTGAGCAGGGTCACCCCGAGGCGGTCGGCCAGGGCTCCGGCGAGCGTGGACTTCCCGCTGCCCGGCAGCCCGCCCACCAGGGTGAGGCCGACGGCGGAGGTGCGCAGGTGCCGCAGCGTCGCCGTGGCGAGCCGCCGGGCCGCCGCCCCGGCACCGGGCGCGCCCTGGCGGGACTGGATCAGGGAGACCTTGGCGCGGACGAACGCCCGGTAGGCCACGTAGTGGTGCCACAGCGAGGGGGGCGCGGGGTCCCCGGAGTACTCGCTGTAGCGGGCGAGGAAGTGGGCGGCGGACTCCGGGACGCCGAGCTGTTCCAGGTCCATGGCGAGGAAGGCGGCGTCGTCGAGGCCGTCGACGTGGCGGAGACGGTCGTCGAACTCCAGGCAGTCGAGGATCCGCGGTCCGTCGTCGAGGCAGAAGACGTCCTCGGCCATCAGGTCGCCGTGCCCGTCGACGATCCGCCCCTCCCGGATCCGCGTGTCGAACAGGGCCTCGCGGCCGGCGAGGTAGCGGCGCACCAGCCGCTCGGTCTCGTCGAGGCCGTCGGGCAGGGGGACCTCCCCGTCCAGGGCGCGCACCTGCGCGAAGCTCGCCTCCCACCGGGAGAGGAGCGCGTCGCGGGTGCCCTGCGCGTCCACCTCCGGACTGCGGGGCGCGTCCGCGTGGCGTGCGGCGAGCTGCCGGGCCACGGCCCGCAGGACGTCGTCGACGTCGGCTCCCTCCCGCACCAGCCGGGACAGCCGGCGGTCCGCGGGCATGCGGCGCATCACCACGAGCGGTTCGGCCTCGTCGGTGTGCGGCATGCGGAGCTCGCCCACGCCCAGGTAGACGTCCTCGGCGAAGCGTCGGTTGAGGGCCACCTCCTGGGCGCAGGTGGCTTCGCGGGCCGCCTGCGTGGTGTGGTCCAGGAACCCGAGGTCGACCGGCTTCTTGATCTTGTAGGCGTGCTCGCCGAAGAGGAGCACGACCGCGGTGTGCGTCTCGTGCATCTCCGCGCGCGGGAACCGGTCCGCGGCCGTCGGCGTGTCCTTCCGGCCGGCCGGCTCAGTCATGGGGGACGACCGCGACGGCGCAGTGTGCGTGGTGGAGGGCCGCCTGAGCGACGGGACCCAGCCGGCGCGCCGGGACCCGGTGGTGCCCGCGCCTGCCCACGACCAGCAGTCCGGCGCCTTCGGCGGACCTCAGGACCGCCCGGGCGGGGCTCTCCAGGCCGATGCCGTCGGTCACCACGACCCGCGGGTACTTCTCGCGCCAGGGGGCGAGGACCTCGTCCAGCCGCTGCCGCACGTCCCCCGTGATCTCCTCGGCGACGTCGTGGTCCACCCCCCAGGGGACGTGGGCGTGGAAGGGCAGGCTCCGTCCGTGCACGGCCCGCAGCGGGACACCGCGCGCCGCGGCGGCGGCGAAGGCGAACCCGAGCAGGTTGTCGCAGGGGCCGTGCAGCTTCAGCGCGACCACGACGCCGTCCGTCCCCGCGGGTGACGCCTCGGCGCGGGGCTCGGCGCGGACCAGGACGACCGGCCGCGCGGCGTGCGCCGCGACGGACATGCTGATGTCGCCGAGGAAGTAGCTCTCGGCGAGGTCCAGTCCGCGCGAACCGAGCACGGTCATGAGGGACTCCGACGCCGCGTGCAGCAGTGCCTCCTGGGCGTCCTCGGCGACCAGGTCGCCGGCGACGTCCAGATCCGGGTGGCGCTTGACGATCTCCGCCCGCGCGTTGTGCACCAGCCGTTTCGCCCAGTAGTTCTGGTCGATCTCGGCGGGCACCCGGGTGGGTTCCGGCGCGAGCATCGGCCAGGCGTGCAGCAGGCGCAGCGTCGCCCTGCGGCAGGCGGCCTCGTCCGCGGCCCAGCGGGCGGCGGAGAGACTCTCGGGTGAACCGTCGAGGCCGACGGTGATCACTGGTTCCATGACGCCTGTCTCCCTCTCGTAAGGAACAGGGAACGGCGGTGACGGGCTCGCCTCCCGGGAGGCGTCGGTACGCCGCGCGGTGCCCGCCGCCCCTTCGAGAGTTACCGCATCCCCTTCCGCCGCGCACGCGGGCCCGGGGGAACGGGGGCGCGTCGGCGGGGACCGGGGCCCGGGCCCGAAAACCGCCCGTTCAGGGACCTTCGGCCCTGTGAACGGGGCCCGCCGCAGTCCGACCGTGGTAAGCGAAGCAGCCGGCGATGTGCTGGAGGCCCGGCGATGACCATCCGGAGTTCACCGCACGCGTCCGGTCCGCCGCCACCGGGCGGGAAGGCGGCGCACCAGGGACGGAACCCGCTGATCCGCGGTTCGGACCGGGTCGAGTACTGGCTGCGCCGCGTGCTGCTGGCCGTTCTCGTCGTGGGACTGCCGCTGGCCGGGATCGTCGTGGGCAGGACGGCCTACGAGTCGTCGCTGCACACGGCGCGGACCCAGTCCGCCGAGCGGCAGCAGGTCCGGGCCCGGGTGCTGTCGGTCACCGAGAACGTCGGACAGACGGTGAAGGAACGGGCGCGGGTCCGCTGGACCGACGGCGCGGGCACGGTGCGCACGGCGACCGCCCTCCTGAAGCCGGACGCCGCCGCGGGCGACACGGTGCGGGTGTGGGTGGACCGGGACGGCGCCGTGACCGGCCCGCCCCTGACGAACCACCAGGCCGTGGCGAACGGCTGGTTCATGGGAGGCATGACCGTGCTCAGCGTGACGGCCGGCGTCTTCCTGACGGGAGCGGGCGTGCGCCTCGTGCTGGACCGCAGCAGGTACGCGCGGTGGGACGCCGAGTGGGAACTGGTGGAGCCCCGGTGGGCCGGCCGGTTCCGCCGGTGACGCCCGGCAACGACGACGGGATGGAGGAGGTGGCGATGTCCGAGGCGACGACCACCGATCTGTACGAAGTGACGATGGCCCTGTCCTATGTGCGGGAGGGGATGACCGCCCCCGCGACGTTCAGCCTCTTCGTCCGCGATCTGCCGCCGGAACGGGGCTTCCTGGTCGCGGCGGGGCTGGAGTCGGCCCTGGACTACCTGGCGGACCTGCGGGTCGGCCCGGAGGACGCCGCCGCCTTCGCCGCCGCCCTGCACCGCCCGCCGCGGGATCTCGAACCCCTGCTCGGACTGCGGTTCACCGGCAGCGTGCGGGCGGTACCGGAGGGACGGGTGGTGCTGGCCGGGGAACCCCTGCTGGAGGTGACCGCTCCGCTCCCCGAGGCCCAGTTGGCCGAGACGTACGTGCTCAACCGGCTGAGCCATCAGACGGTGATCGTCTCCAAGGCCGTGCGCTGTGTGCTCGCGGCGGCCGGGCACCCGGTCGTGGACTTCTCCCTGCGCCGCACCCACGGTCCCGGGGCGGGTTTCCAGGCCGCCCGGCTCGGCGCGATGGCCGGGTTCGCGGGGACCAGCAACGTGGCCGCGGCCACGGCCCTGGACGTCCCCGCCGTCGGCACGATGGCCCACTCGTACGTGGAGGCGTTCGAGGACGAGGAGGAGGCGTTCCGCGCGTTCGCCCGGACCCACCCGGGCCCGGTGACCTTCCTGGTGGACACCTACGACACCGAGGAGGGCGTCCGCGTCGCGGCACGGGTGCTGCGGGACCTGGACCGCGGGCCGGGCTGCGCCGTGCGCCTGGACAGCGGTGACCTGGGGGCCCTCGCCGTACGGGCCCGGTCCCTCCTCGACGGGGCGGGCCTGCCGGACGTGCGGATCACCGTCAGCGGCGGTCTCGACGAGTACGCCGTCGAGCGCCTGGTCCGTTCCGGAGCGCCCGTCGACGTCTACGCGGTCGGCACCCGCGTCGGGGTCTCGGCCGACGCGCCGTATCTGGACTCGGCCTACAAAATGGTGGAGTACGACGGGCGACCGGTCATGAAGCTGTCCTCGGCGAAGGTGACGGCGCCCGGACCGAAACAGGTGTTCCGTCGCCCCGGCTGCGCCGACGTGATCGGTCTCGCCGGCGAGCGGCCACCGCACGACGGGACGCCGCTGCTGGAGACCGTGATGCGGGACGGACGGCGCACCGGTGACAGGGCCGGGCTCGGCGAGTGCCGGGCGAGGCTCGCCGCGGACCTGGCCGCCCTTCCGCCGTCCGCCCGCCGGGTCCGTGGTCCCGTGCCGCCCCGGGCCACGCCCTCGGGGCCGCTGGGCGCGCTCACCGACGCGGTCCGGCGCCCCATCGCGGAGCGGACCGCCGGGGCGCCCGCCGGACGGCACGCGCGAGCCGCGTCCGCGGCCCACGGGCCCGTCCCCGGTTGAGGAGGAGAGCAGATGTCACACACCCTGGAATGGAAGACCCGCCTCTATCTCTTCGAGGAGGACGGCACCACGAAGGCCCGCGCGATGGTCGACACCGGGACCACGGTGCTCACCGGCCACGGGGCCGCGCGCCGGAACCCGGCGGACCCGGACGTACCGGAGATCGGCGACGAACTCGCGGCGGGCAGGGCCTTGCAGGACCTGGGCCGGCAGCTGCTGGACATCGCCGAGCGCGACGTCCGGGTGACCGGAGCGACGCGGCCGGAGCCCCGCCCGGCCGTCGGATGGCCGATGTGACCGCGCTCCGCGGCCGCCAGGGCCGCGGACCGCGGGACCAGGAAGACGAGGAGGACGACCGATGACGGATCCAGTGCACCGCGGCGGGGGGCCCGTCTCCGGATGGGACCCGCTCCGGGAACTCGCGGACCTCAGGACGCGGATGGACCAGCTCATGCACGCCACCTTCCCGTTCCCCGGCAGCGGCTTCGCCGAGAGCCGGGGCCGGACGTGGGCGCCGCCCGCCGACGTCGAGGACACCGGGGACGCCTACCTGATGGAACTGGAGCTCCCCGGCGTCGACAAGGACGAGATCACCGTCCAGGTCGTGGACGGCGAACTCGACGTCCACGGCGAGATCAAGGAGAAGGAACGCACGGGCGTGCTCCGCAGGCAGACCCGGCACGTCGGGCAGTTCGACTTCCGCACCAGCCGGCCGCCGAACGCCGACACCGGGCACATCACCGCGGAGCTGACCCGGGGAGTGCTGACGCTGCGCGTGCCGAAGGCCGAGCAGGCCCAGCCTCACCGCATCGAGATCAGCGGCTGAGGCCCGCGGTGGACCGGCAGGCGCTGACGGACGAGCGGGCGGCGGAGTTCGTGCGGGACGCCGCCGCCGCTCCGTCCCTGCACAACGCGCAGCCGTGGCGCTTCCGCCACTTCCGCGGCAGCCGCACGTTCGAGCTGCGCGCGGATCCCGGCCGCGCGCTGCCGCACGCCGACCCGCAGCGTCGCGCCCTCCACCTGGGCTGCGGCGCCGCCCTGCTGAATCTGCGCGTCGCGCTGGCGCGCGGAGGGTGGCACCCGGCGGTCCGGCTGCTGCCCGACCCCGCCGATCACGGTCTGCTCGCCACCGTCCGTCCGGCCGGGCCCGGCACCGCCGACGGCGCGCTGGCGGCGCTGTACCCGGCGGTCCACCGACGGCACAGCAGCCGCTACCCGTTCGACGACACGCGGCTCCCCGAACGGATCCGCACGGCGCTGGGCGACGCCGCCGGCAGCGAGGGCGCCGTGCTCGCCTTCCCCTCCTCCTGGCACCTGGAGGAGGTGCTGGAACTGCTGGAGGAGGCCGAGGCGCGCAATCTCACGGACCGGGGCAGTGGCCAGGACCTGGCCGACTGGACCCGTCCCGACGACTCCTCGCCGGTGGGCGCGGCCCCCGACGGAGTGCCCGGCTACGCCTTCGGACCGCGCAAACGGGGCGGCAAGGCGCCCATGCGGGACTTCGCCGGGGACAGGCCGGTGGCCGGCCGCGCCGCGGCCGAGTTCGAACGGTCCCCGCAGCTGGCCGTCCTGAGCACCGCGCACGACCGCCCGGAGGACTGGCTGCGCGCCGGGCAGGCCATGGAGCGCGTGCTGCTGCTGGCGACCCTGGAGGGCCTGTCGACCTCGTTCGCCAGTCAGGCCCTCGAGTGGAGCGACCTGCGCTGGCCGCTCCGGGACCCCGTGTCCGGGACCGGGCACGCGCAGATCGTGCTGCGCCTCGGGTACGGCCCGGAAGTCCCCGCCACCCCGCGGCGCCCCGTGCCGGACATCCTCGACATCCGGCCCTGACCGCCCGGCCCGCGGCTACTGGAAGGCCGCGTGGATCTCCCCCTCGGTGGCGGTGTGGGAGACCACGAGGAGTTCGTCGCCGGGCCGCAGCCGCATCCCGGGCGCGGGAACGGTGGGCCGTCCCTCCCGGACGACGGTCGCGACGACCGTGCCCTCGGGCAGCGCGATCTCGGCGAGGGTGCGGCCCGCGGCCCGGGACCGGGGGGTGATGGCGGTCTCGATGACGTCCACGCCCGCCTTGCTCAACCGCAGCAGCGCGACGGTGTCGGTGGCGCCGGTCGCCTCCTCGATGAGGGAGATCAGGGGTGTGGCGGCGGGGACCGCGGTGTCCACGCCCCACCTGTGGTCGAAGAGCCAGGTGTTCTCCTCGTCGTTGACGCGGGCGGCGACGCGAGGCACCGCGAACCGCCGTTTGGCGAGCAGGCTGACGACGAGGTTGTCCTCGTCGTCGCCGGTGGTGGCGACGAGCAGGCCGGCGGTGAGGGCCCCGGCGTGCTCGAGGACGGCGGGATCGCAGGCGTCCCCGGCCAGCAGGCGTACGGGCAGCCGGCCCGCGAGCGCGGCGACGCGGTCCTCGTCGACGTCGACGAGGGTGACCTCGTTGCGGGCGGCGGCGAGGACCTGCGCGATCTGCGTGCCCAGGCGTCCGGCGCCGGCGATGAGCGCCTTCACGTCCCCAGCTCCTTGTCCAGGAAGCCGCGCAGCCGTCCGAGCGAGGTGGCGGCGACGGCGAAGGTGACCAGGTCCCCGGGCTCCGCCGGGGTGTGGTGCGCGGGGACGAGCGAGCGGCCCGCCCGGGTCACCTCGACGACGCGGATCTCGCCGTCGACGTCGAGTTCGGCCAGGCGCCGCCCGGTGAGGTAGCCGGGCAGCCGTGAGCGGATCAGCAGTGTCTCGCCGTTGCCGAAGGCGAGTTCCGGGGTGAGGTGGCGGTGCAGCAGCCTCCGGTGGATCTCCCGCACGGTCCAGCGGACGCTGGCGATGGCGGGGATGCCGAGTTCGCGGCAGAGGTCGGCGCTGCGGGCGGCGTGGACGTGGGCGAGGACGATCGGCACCCGGTAGGTCTCCTTGGCCGTCCGCGCGCCGACGATGTTGGCGTTGTCGCCCGAGGTGAGGGCGACGAACGCGTCGGCGTGCTCGATCCCGGCGGCCTCGAGGACCGTACGGCTGAAGCCGCTGCCCTGGTGGAACCGGCCCGGGAAGCCGGCGGGCAGCAGCCCCCGGGCCCGGGCGGCGCGGTCCACGATCCGTACGTCGTGGCCCTCCCCGGCGAGCTGGGCGGCGAGCAGGGACCCGGCCCGCCCGCAGCCGGCGATGATCACTCTCATCGCGTGCCTCCTTTCCGGTCCGTGCGGCCCCGGCGCCGCAGCCAGGCCTTCCTGAGCTCCTCGGCGGCCAGCAGCAGCACGCCGAGGCCGGCGAGCACGGCCCAGTCGCCGGGGGCCAGCGGGGCGGTGTTGAAGAGCGCCTGGAGCGGGGGCAGATAGCTGATGGCCGCCATGACGGCGACGCCGGAGCAGCCGGCGGCGAGCAGCCAGGGATTGGACAGGGGGCCCGCGCTGAACAGGCTCTGCCGTTCGGTGCGCACGGCGAGGGCGTTGAAGAACTGGCTGACCACGATTCCGGCCTGCACCATCGTGATCCCCTCCCGGTAGACGGTGTCGTCCTCGGTGAACCGGGAGTACGGGATCCCGGAGGCGTGGATGTGCCAGAAGAAGACCGCGGTCACGCCGGCGGCCTGGATGCCGCCCAGGAAGAGGATGCGGCCCATGACGGCGCGGGAGAACAGCTGTTCCTTCCGTGACCGGGGCGGGCGGTCCATGACGTCGGGTTCGGGCGGCTCGGCGCCCAGCGCCAGCGCGGGCAGCACGTCCGAACCGAGGTCGATGGCGAGGATCTGCACGGCGCTGATGGGCACCAGCGGGAAGCCGGCGAAGGTCGCCGCGAGGATCGGGACGAGTTCGGCGATGTTGTGGCTGAAGAGGTAGATCAGGAACTTGCGGATGTTCTGGTAGACCGACCGGCCCAGCCGCACCGCGGCGGCGATCGACGCGAACGAGTCGTCGAGCAGCACCATCAGGGCGGCTTCGCGGGCGACGTCGGTGCCGGAGGCGCCCATCGCCACGCCGATGTCGGCGTGTTTGAGGGCCGGGGCGTCGTTGGCGCCGTCGCCGGTGACGGCGACCACCTCGCCGCGCCGGTGCAGGGCGCCCACGACCCGCATCTTGTCCTCGGGGCTGACCCGGCACAGCAGCAGTTCCTCCGGCCGGTCGAGCAGCGCGTCCAGTCCGGCGTCGTCCAGCGCCTCGAACGCGGCGCCGGTCACCACGGCGGGCGCGGGGCCGGTGACGATGCCGACCCTGCGGGCGACGGCCTCGGCGGTCAGCGGGTGGTCCCCGGTGACCATCACGATCCGGATGCGGGCCCGCCGGCAGGCGGCGACCGCGTCGCTGACCTCGGGCCGCGGCGGGTCGGTCATCCCGACGAGCCCCAGCAGGGTCAGCTCCGACTCGGCCGTCTCCCGGCCGGGGCGGGGGCCGGGCGCGGACCGTCGGGCCACCGCCAGCACCCGCAGTCCGCGGGAGGCCATCGCGTCGTTCGCGGCGACGGCCTCGGCCCGCAGCGCGTCGGTCAGCGGGCGGCGCTCCCCCGCCCGGTCGGCGGCGACGCAGCGGTCGAGGAGTTCCTGCGGCGCGCCCTTGACGTACACGCGGTAGCCGCCGGTTTCCCGGTGCACGGTGCTCATGAGCTTGCGGCCGGAGTCGAAGGGGTGCTCCGCGACGCGCGGCGCGGCGGCCTCCTCGGCGGCCGGGTCGAGCCCCGCCTTCGCAGCGGCGACCAGCAGCGCCCCCTCGGTGGTGTCGCCGAGCACCCGCCAGCCCGCCCCGTCCGGGGGCGGCACGAGCCGGGCGTCGCAGCACAGGGCGGCGGCGCGCAGCAGTGCGCGCACCGGTTCCGGGTCGGCGACCTCGCCGTCGGGCGCGTAGCCCACCCCGGTCACGGCGTGCTCCGTCCCGCCCGCCCACACCCGTACGACGGTCATCTCGGCCCGGGTGAGGGTGCCGGTCTTGTCCGTGCACACCACGGTGGTGGATCCCAGCGCCTCCACCGCCAGCAGCCGCTTGACCAGGGCGTGCCGCCGGGCCATGCGCCGCACGCCGATCGCCAGGGACACCGACAGGGTCGCGGGCAGGCCCTCGGGGACGAGCGCGACCATGACGCCGAGGGCGAAGACGAAGGTCTCGACGAACGGCTGTCCGGTCGGCAGCCGTACCAGGAACAGCAGCGCGCCGATCGCCAGCGCCGTCCCCGCGACCCTGCGGGCCATCACGGCGACCTGGCGCTGCAGCGGGGTGCGCCGGCCGGGCGCCGCGGCGGTCAGCCGGAAGATCCTGCCGAACTCGGTGGCCGTACCGGTGGCGAACACCACCGCCTTCGCCGAACCGGCCACCACGTCGGTGCCCATGAACGCGCAGTTGCGGGCCTGGAGGACCGGTCCCGCGGCCACCGGGTGGGCGGTACGGCCGACGGCGTCGCTCTCCCCGGTCAGCGCGGCGTTGTTGACGGAGACCTCGTGCGCCTCCACCAGCCGGCAGTCGGCGGGCACCGCGTCCCCGGCCTCCAGGACGACCACGTCCCCGGGGACCACCTCCCGCGAGGGCACCTCGCGTCTCTCCCCGTCGCGCAGCACCCGGCAGGTGTGTCTGACCATCGCCTGCAGCGACTCGGCCGTGCGCTCGGCGGAGTACTCCTGGGCGAAGCCGATGGCGGCGTTCAGCACCACCACGCACAGGATGGCGACGGCGAGTTGCAGGGTGCCGGCGTCCCGGGGGTCCTGCAGTCCGTACGCCAGGAAGGTGATGGCGGAGGCGACCAGCAGGACGACGGCGAACAGATCGGTGAACTGGCCGGCCAGCTCCCGCCACCGCCCCCTGCGGCGGGCCGCCGGGAGTTCGTTGGGGCCCACGCCGGCCAGCAGCGCCGCGGCGTCCGCCGGGGCCAGTCCGCGCGGCGAGGTGCGCAGCGCCGCGAACACCTCGCCGGCGGGCAGCGCCTGGACGGCGGGGGCGTCCACGGTGGAGGGGGCCGCCGGTCCGCCGGGGCCGTCCGCCGGGGCCCGTACGGGAGTCCCGGTGCCCGCCACGGGACGCCGGGTCTCCTTCTCCGTCACGAGCCGGCCACGCGGACCGCCGTGACTCGCCGGGCCCGGGCGGGACGCCCGATCAGCCGTTCGCCGGCTTTCCCGCGCCGTTCGGAGAGGGCCCGGAAGGCGTCGCAACGGCCGGCGGAACGCGTGACAGCCATGTCTTCATCGTGGCGGCAGTGCCGTGACGCCACAATCCGTGCCGGTCAGGCGTCGTCCTCCCGGTGCGGCACCACGACGACCGGGCAGGCGGAGTGGTGGAGCACCCCGTGAGCGACCCGGCCGAGCTGGAGCCCGAGGTGTCCCTCCCGGCGCCGGGCGCCGACGACCAGCAGGTCGGCGCGGTACGAGGCGTCCAGCAGGACCCGGCGGGCGTACCCCTCGACGGTGCGCCGGTACACCCGCAGGTCCTCCGGGACGTCCCGCAGCGCCGTCTCGAGCTGTTCCGCCGCGCGTTCCTCGTGCAGGCGGGCGGGCTCACCGGTCATCAGGGGATGGTCGGTGTTCTCCCGCGCGGGGGACCGCCAGGCCCGTACGGCCTCCAGGGGCACGCCGCGGCGCCGCGCCTCCGCGACGGCGAAGCGCACGGCCACCGGATCCCCGGCGTCCGCGCCGACGCCCACCACGACCCGGCCGCGCACCGGCGGGGTGGCCTGGTTGTCGTGGCTGCCGCGCAGCACGATCACCGGGCAGTCGGCCCGGGCGGCGACGGTCAGGCTGACGGAGCCGAGCAGCATCTCGGCGACACCACTGCGGCCCCGGGTGCCCACGACCAGCGCGGCGGCGTCGCGGCCCGCGCGCACCAGGACGTACTCCGGTTCCTCCGGCACCACCTCGGCGCTCACCCGGAGGGCGGGGTGGCGGTCGCGGGCACGCCGGGCGCCGGCGTCCGCGATCTCCCGCGGCGACGGCGGACCGGCGGGACGGCCGGCGTCCCGGGCGAGCGCGGCCCCCTCGTACCGGTCCCAGAGGCAGGCGTACACCACCCGCAGGGGCACCTGGCGCAGTTCTGCCTCGTCGGCCGCCCAGTCGACGGCGCGCATGCTCGGCTCGGAGCCGTCCACGCCCACCACCAGTGGCCTGTCGTCGGCGTCCCGTGCGGCCGCTGCGTCCACGGTCCCTCACTCCTCTCGTGCGGTGCGTTCAGTCGTGGGCGACGACGGCGACGGGGGCGGTGGCGTGGTGCAGCACGGCGTGGGTGACGGTGCCGATCCGGGCGCCGAGCGGGCCCCGGCGGATCCGGCGGCCGACGACCACCAGCGAGGCCTCGCGGGAGGCGTCGATCACCCGGTCGGCCGGGCTGCCGGAGCGGGACTCCTCGATCACCTCGACCTCGGGGTACTTCTTCCGCCACGGGAGCAGGGTCTCGGCGAGGGCGGCGGCCTGCTGGCCGTGCAGTTCGGAGCCGAGCCGGGGGTCCGCGGGCAGGGCGTAGGCGTAGTACGGCGGCAGCTTCCAGCCGTGCACGGCCTTCAGCGCGGTGCCCCGGCGGGCCGCCTCCTCGAAGGCGAACGAGATCACCGAGTCGTGCGGGTGGTCGGTGTCCAGGCCGAGGACGACGGGCCGGTACGCGCCGGGCGAGGGGGGCGCGCCCGCCGGCTGCTTCTCGTACTCGCCCTCCGCGTGCCCGCCGGAGCGCACGAGCACCACGGGTGTCTCCGTACGGGTGATCACCACCATGCCCACGGACCCGACGAGGAACCCGCCGACTCCGCTCAGTCCGCGGGAGCCGAGGACCAGCATCCCGGCGTCCTCCGCCATCCTCGGGAGCACGTCCATGGGGTGCCCGGACGTCTGTTCCACGGCCACGTCCAGACCGGGGTGGCGGCCCCGGAGCCCCGCGGCCGCCTCGCGCGGAAGGCGCTCGCCCTTGTGCCGGAGCGCGTCCGCGCCCAGCGTCTCGGCCATGAACTCCGGGACGCCTTCCCAGACGTGCACCAGCAGCAGCCGCGCACCGCGCAGCGTCGCCTCGCGGGCCGCCCACTCGGCGGCGGCACGGCTCTCCAGCGAGCCGTCGAAGCCCACCGTGATGGTGCGGGACATGACATCCACCTCCTGCGTCGGGGTCTCGGTACCAGGATGCCGACGGTGGGGGTCGGCGTGCAGAGACCGCAGGTCCCCGGCCGTGGGCCGAAGGGCCCCATGACCGGCCGCCGCGGCCGCCGTACGAGCTGCCGGGGCTGCCCGCCCGGGGCAGCATGGAGGCGGGGAGGACGGGAGGACCCGATGTCCACGAAGCAGAGCCGGCGGCGGCCGGTGGTCCGCCTCCTCGCGCCGGGCGCGGTCTGCGCCGCTGCGGGGCCGTACGCGCTGTGGATCCGGCCGCGGCTGCTGACCTGGGGCGCGACCGGGGACGAGATCGGCCGTGCCTTTCCCGGCGACGAGCTCTTCCCCGTGGCCAACGGTTCGTCGGTCATGGCGACGACGCTTCCCGCGCCGCCCGGAAAGGTCTGGCCGTGGCTGGTCCAGATGGGGTACGACCGCGCGGGCTGGTACAGCTGGGACCGCCTGGACCGGTACGGCATCCCCAGCGCGGACCGCGTCGTGCCGGAGTGGCAGCACCTGACGGCCGGGCAACGGCTGACCGCGACCCCGGACGGCCGGTCCTGGTTCACGGTGGCCCTCCTGGAGCCGCAGCGGACCCTGGTGCTGCGCTCGGACCTGGACCTGGCCTCGGGCCGCTCCTTCGTCCCGGGCCGGGATCCGCTGCCCCGGGCGTACATGACGGGGATCTGGGGCTTCCACCTGCGGCCCGCCCCGCGGGGCGGCACGCGGCTCGTGGTCCGCACCCGCGGCCGGGGGCGGCCCCGGTGGCTCACCCGTCCGTTCGGCGTGCTGCTGGGGGAACCGGCGCACGCCGTCATGCAGATCCGCCAGTTCCACAACCTGCGCGGCCGGGTCGGCGGGGAGGCCCGGCCGGAATCCCCGGACGCGGACGGCTGACCTGCGGCGCCCGGCCGCGTCCGCGCCGTCCTGCGGGCTCCGGCCGGCCGTTGTTTACTGGCTCATAGGGGTGCCCCGCAGGCGGGCGCTGCCGGAGCGGACCCGCAACCCGGCGCGGAGGGCAGGAGCGACATGACGCAGAACCCACCCGAGGAAGCACGCGGCGCGGTCGGTCCGGACGCCCGGCTGGACCGTCTGGAGGCGCAGGTGGCGACCCTGGCCGAGGCCGTCCGGGTACTCGCCCGCGGTCTCGAGGACGTCCCGTCGAAGGACGTGCCTCCCGAGGAGACGGCACGGTGCGCGCGGCTCGCGCACGAACTCCTGCTCGCCCAGCACCTGTAGCGCCCGGCGGCGGGGAAGCGGGACAGCCCCGGCGTGGTGGCCGGGCCGGTCCGCCGCGTGTGTCGCGGCGCCCCCGTATCGGGGTTGTACTGGTGACAGGAGTGCTGCCGACCGATGGGAGCAGCCGTGGCACCGTCCGACGTTCCCCGTCCCGCGAAGCCGCCGGTGGTCTTCGACCGTGACGCCGAGTGGGAGGCGCTCGTCGCGTTCGCGTGCGACACCCGTCCCGGACCGGGCCTCGGTGTGGTGTCGGGGCGGTTGCGACAGGGCAAGTCGTTCCTCCTGGAAGCACTCACCGGAGCCCTGGACGGCTTCTGCTTCGGCGCGCACCAGGCGGCCAGGGCCGAGTCCCTGCATCGTCTGGACGACGAACTCGCTCTCTATACGGGCGAGTCGCCCGCTTCGTGCGGCGGGACTTCACGATCGGCGAGGAGATCACGACGGACGTCCTGTCCCGGACCCTCGGACTGGCTCCCGGCGCCGTCACCGTGCAGGTCACCGACGGACGGGTGACGCTCAGCGGCACCCTGCCCCGGGCGGACCTGATCCCCGTCGCGGTACGCCTGTCCGAGAGCGTCGACGGAGTCGTCGACGTGACGAACCACCTCCGCGCCGAGGACCGGGTCGGCCACACTCCGTGAGGGCGGCCCAGCCGCACAACGGCCGTGCCGCCGCGGCAGGCAGGGGAACATCCCCGGTCCACCGGGACAACGTGACATTGTATGGTGGGAGGTCATCGGCTGGTCGGACGCGGGAGCACGGATGTCTCATCTCAAATCCCGGGCGATCTCCGTCCAGACCCATCTGCGCGACCAGGTCGCCGACGCGCTCCGGGCCGCACTCATCGCGGGCGAGCTCCGTCCGGGTGTCGTCTACTCCGCGCCCACCCTGGCGGCCGAACTCGGCGTCTCCGCCACCCCGGTGCGCGAGGCCATGCTCGACCTGGCCAGGGAGGGACTGGTCGAAGCCGTGCGCAACAAGGGCTTCCGCGTCACGGAGATGACGGAGCAGGACCTCGACGAGTTCACCGAGATCCGCACCCTGATCGAGGTCCCCACGGTGGGACGCGTCGCCGCCACGGCAGCCGTCCAACAGCTGGAGTCCCTGCGTCCGCTGGCGCAGCGGATCGTCACCGCGGCCCAGGAGCACGACGTCCTCAAGTACCTCGAGGCCGATCACCGGTTCCATCTCGAACTGCTGGCCCTGGCGGGCAACCGGCATCTCGTCGAGGTGGTGTCCGACCTGCGCAAGCGTTCCCGTCTGTTCGGGCTGGGCAGCCTCAACGAGGCGGGGCGGCTGGTCGCTTCCGCGCAGGAGCACGTCGAACTGCTGGATCTGATGGTGGCCGGCCGGATCCGCGAGGCCGAGGAGTGCATGCGCCGCCATCTCGCGCACGTCCGCAGCCTGTGGGCGGACGGCCGGGCGGACGCCGCGGAGCGGGAGCCGGCTCTCCGGCTCGGCGGCCGGTAGGACTTCCGGCCGCTCCTCGTTCTCCTCTGCCGCCGGCCGGGCAGTTCTCCCGCCGCACGGCCAAGTCCCGTCGCGAGCACGGCCGGAACCGAGCCCGGGGCGGCGCCGCCCCGGGCCGACCGCTCAGAGGGTGAATCCGGCCGGGTAGGGGTCCGTGGGATCGAGCAGGTACTGCGCGGTGCCGGTGATCCAGGCGCGGCCGGTGACGGACGGCAGGACGGCCGGACGGCCCCCGACCGTCGTCTCCCCCCTCACACGGCCCACGAACCGGGACCCGATGAACGACTCGTTGACGAAGTCCCGGCCGACCGGCAGCAGGCCCCGGGCGTGCAACTGCGCCATCCGGGCACTGGTGCCGGTGCCGCAGGGCGACCTGTCGAACCATCCCGGATGGATCGCCATGGCGTGCCGTGAGTGCTCCGCGGTCGATCCGGGGGCCTCGAGATAGACGTGGTGGCACACGTCTATCTCCGGATTCTCCGGGTGGGACACCGGATTCTGCTTGTTGACCGCGTCCATGACGGCCAGTCCGGCGTCGAGCAGCCGCTGCTTCTCCGCCCGGTCGAAGGGGATGCCGAGGTCCTCGGTCCGGACGAAGGCGTAGAAGTTGCCGCCGTAGGCGATGTCGTAACGCACCGCCCCGTATCCCGGCACGTCGACGACCTGGTCGAGGGCGTGGCAGTACGAGGCGACGTTCTCCAGGGTCACCGACTCGGCGTGGCCGTCGCGCACCCGCACCCGGGCCGTGACCAGTCCCGCCGGGGTGTCGAGCCGTACCAGGGTCTCCGGCTCGGTCACCTCGACCATGCCGGTCTCGACCAGGACCGTCGCGACACCGATGGTCCCGTGGCCGCACATCGGCAGGCATCCGGAGACCTCGATGAAGAGCACGCCGTAGTCGGCGTCGGGCCGGGTCGGCGGCTGCAGGACGGCCCCCGACATCGACGCGTGCCCGCGCGGTTCGCACATGAGCAGGGTGCGCAGGTGGTCGCGCTCCGCGACGAACCGCTGCCGTTTCTCGAACATCGTCGCACCCGGGAGGACGCCCACACCCCCAGTGATCACACGGGTCGGCATCCCCTCGGTGTGCGAGTCGACGGCGTGGTAGCAGACCGTCGAGCGCATCGTCAGTTCACCCCGGCGTCGACGAGGGCCTGGGTGGCGGCGCGCACGACTGCCTCCGTCTCCGGGGCGAGCGGCTGTCGCGGCGGACGGCAGACGCCGCCCCGGCGGCCGGTCATCTCCTGGCCCAGCTTGATGGCCTGCACGAACTCGGTCCTGCTGTCCCACCGCAGCACCGGGTGCAGCTGCCGGTACAGCGGCAGCGCCGTCTCCAGGTCACCCGTGACGGACGCCTCGTACAGCGCGAGGCAGGCGCGGGGGAAGACCTGCGGGTAACCGGCGACCCAGCCCTTGGCTCCGGCGATGCCGACCTCCAGCACGGTGTCGTCGGTACCGATCATGAGGTCGAGGCCGGGTGCCCTCTCGGAGATCTCGTAGCAGCGCCGGACGTCGCCGGAGAACTCCTTGACCCCGACGATGAACCCCTCGGCGTACAGCTTGGCCAGCAGGTCCGGGCGCAGATCCACCTTGGTGTCGATGGGGTTGTTGTACGCGGTGACGGGCAGGCCGGCCGAGGCCACCAGCTCGAAGTGCTCGAGGACCGCGCGGTCGTCGGCGCGGTAGGCGTTCGGGGGCAGGCACATCACCGCCTGGCAGCCGGCGTCCTTGGCGAACCGGGCGTGCCGCGCGGCCTCGCGGCCGCCGTAGGCGCCGACGCCCGGCATGACGGTGAAACCCTCGGGGGCGTGCGCGAGGGCGGTCTCCACGACGCGGTCGCGCTCCTCGTGGGTGAGGGTCTGGTACTCGCCGAGCGATCCGTTCGGGGCGACGCCGTGCATCCCCTCCGCGGCGAGGCGGGCGACGCTCTCGCCGTACGCGCCGAAGTCGACCGAGAGATCGTCGTGGAACGGCAGGCTGGTCGCGACGATGACGCCGTGCCAGGGCTTGCGGGTCTCGCTCATGAACACTCCTTGTCGGTTTCACCGTGGTCCGCCGATGCCGGCGGTGCCTCGTCGAGGTCGGCGAGCGCCCCGAGGGTGACGGGCGTCGCGACGAGCCGTTCCGCGGGCTCGTACGCCCGTCCCCGTGCCGTGAGGCAGTGCACGGCGGGCCCGCACATCCGCCCCTGGCACCAGCCCATCCCGGCCCGGGTCAACTGCTTGACCTGCCGGTGGTCGTGGGCGCCGTCGGCGCGGGCGGCCCGGATCGCACCGGCGGTCACCTCCTCGCAGCGGCACACGACGGTCGTGTCGGTCAGCCACGAGGACCAGGCCGGAGGGATCGGGTGGGCCAGGGCCATCGCCCGGGCGAAGGCGCGTTGCCGGGCCACCGCCGAGAGCGGCGCGGCCCCGCGCCCGCCTGCCGGTACGGGGGTGGCGCGGGAGTCGGCGAGGACCGACCGCGCGGCCAGCCGGCCCTCGTGCACCGCGAGGGCCGCCCCGCCGATGCCGCAGGTCTCCCCCGCGGCGTAGACACCGGGGACGGTGGTGCGCTGGCCCCCGTCGACGGCGACCACCGCGTTGCCGTCCGCCGAGTCCGTGAGGGAACAGCCGAGGGGGACGAGCAGGTCGAGCTGCGGTGCGAAGCCCCAGCCGACGCCGACCGCGTCGGCCTCGACGCGTCGCTCCGTTCCCGGGCGCGGGCTGCCGTCCGGCGCCAGCGAGGCGATTCGCACCGACGTCACGCGTTCGCGGCCCTCCGCGGCGACGATCGCCGTGCGCGGGCGGACCCGGACGCGGTGGCGCGCGAGGGTGGCGGCGTACCCGGCGCCCTCCGCCCACTTGCCGGGGTTGCGCAGCAGCGGGCCGGGGTGCCGCAGCCACGCCCCCGGGTGGGCCGCCTCGCACACCGTGACCACCTCGACGCCGCGGGCCGCGAGGCCGGCGGCGACCGGAAGCAGGAACGGGCCGGTGCCGCCCAGCGCCACCCGGCTGCCGGCCGCCACGCCGCCGCCCTTGAGCAGCGCCTGGAGACCGCCGATGGTGAGCACCCCGGGCAGGTCCCAACCCGGGAAGGGCAGTTGACGGTCGTAGGCGCCGGTGGCCACCAGGAGCCTCGGCGCCCGCAGGACGACGGCGGTCTCCTGCGGCGCCGCGCGGCGGTCGACCGCGTGGACCGCGAACCCGTCGTCCTCGCGGACCGCGGACCACGCGTGATGCTCCAGGCGCAGATCGAGCCGGCCGTCGGCCCGGCCCGCCGACAACGCCGCGCACAGGGCGCGGTACCGGCGCAGCCCGTGGTGCAGGTCCTCGGTCGGGACGGCCGTCCGCGCGTGCTCCGGGGGGTGCCGCCAGTACTGGCCGCCGACGGCGGTCCCGGAGTCCACCAGCGCCACGCGCAGTCCGCCGGCCAGTGCCGTGACCGCGGCGGCCATGCCGGCCGGTCCCGCGCCCACGACGACGAGGTCCGCGGGTTCACTCATCGTCGCCCTCCTCGGTCGTGACGGTCATGCCCGGACGTGCCGGCACCAGACAGGCGCGCTGCCCGCGGGCTCCGTCGAGCGTCACCAGGCAGTCGAAGCAGACGCCGATCCCGCAGAACACGCCGCGCGGACGGCGCCCCACGCGGGTGGTGCGCCAGGCGACCCGGCCGGCCGCGACGAGGGCCGCGGCGACGGTCTGGCCTTCGACGAACGGCAGGGGCTCGCCGTCGACGACGATCTCGCTCACTGCTGCGCACCTCCGGGGGCGAGGAAGCGGTCGGGGAGAAGGGCGGTGTGCGCGGCCGGGTCGGCGCCGCGCCAGGGGCGGCCGAGCAGATGGGCCGTGACGAGCGCGCCGGTCGCGGGGGCGAGGCCGATGCCCGCCCCCTCGTGACCGCAGGCGTGGACGACCCCCGGCACCCGCGGGTCGGGGCCGATCACCGGGAGGTGGTCGGGGCAGTACGGCCGGAAACCCCGGTAGGAGCGGATCAGATGGACGCCGCGCAGAAAGGGGAAGAGGCGGCACGCCTGCGCCGCGAGCCTGGCGACCACGGCGGTGTTCATCGTGGTGTCGAAGCCGACGCGTTCCCGGCTGGCGCCGATGAGGATCGTGCCGCCCCGCGTGCCCTCCACGACGCAGGAGGTCTCCAGTCCGGCGTCGGACGAGGCGACGTTGGCGATGTAGTCGGCCGAGTAGACCTTGTGCCGGATCATCGGCGGCAGCGGTTCGGTCACCAGGACGAAGCCGCGGCGCGGCAGCACCTCGACGGGCGCGCCGAGCCGCCGGCCGACCTCGCCTCCCCAGGTCCCTGCGGCGTTGACGACGGCGTCGGCGGGCAGCACCTCGCCGGTGGCCGTGCGGACGCCGGTGACCCGGCCGTCCCTGCCGGTCACCGCGCCGACGGCCTCGCCCGTGACCAGGCGCGCGCCGCGCCGTACGGCGGCCCGCAGCAGCGCGACCGCCGCAAGGACCGGCTGCACCTGCGCGTCCTGCGGGTAGTGGACGCCCCCGGGCACGTCGGGCGCGAGGTGGGGTTCGATCTCCCGCACGTGGCCGACCGGCTCGACGCGGACGCCGGCCGCCTCCTGCCGGGCGGCGAACTCCCGGAGCGCCACGAGTCCTTCGGCGCCGCTCGCGACGACGAGACCGCCCTTGGACTCGAGTTCGAAGGAGTCCGGCCCGAGCTCCCGGCCGGCCTCGTCCCACAGCGTGCGGCTCAGCCGCGCCAGGTCGAGTTCGGGGCCGGGTTCCTTGTCGGAGAGGAGGACGTTGCCCTCCCCGCGACTGGTCGTGCCGGCGCCGACGGGGCCCCGGTCCGCGACCGTGACGTCCATGCCCGCCGAGGCGGCGTGGAAGGCGCAGGCCGCTCCGACGACGCCCGCACCCACGACGACGACCTTCAGGGTCAACGGCTCCCCCTCTGTGCAATGTCACATGACATGCAGGAGCGTATACACCCGACCACCCCGAGGACAACGGCGACTTCCGCGTGACGTGTGCCGATCGCCCGCCGGGGTACGCCCACGGA
This sequence comes from Streptomyces fungicidicus, assembly GCF_003665435.1. Classification (NCBI taxonomy): domain Bacteria; kingdom Bacillati; phylum Actinomycetota; class Actinomycetes; order Kitasatosporales; family Streptomycetaceae; genus Streptomyces; species Streptomyces fungicidicus. Next base: position 287,914 of record NZ_CP023408.1, on the reverse strand, counting down.
CGTCCTTCCGCGTGACCTTCGCTGCCGCAAGGCAGATACTGCCGACAGCGGGCACTTCACCCGAGTCCCGCGTGAGCCTTGTGCGCCACCCGCCTGCCCAGCACCCAGGAGGTACCCATGAAGATGCTCATCAACGTCCCGGAGACCGTGGTCGCGGACGCGTTGCGCGGGATGGCGGCCGCCCATCCCGAGCTGGCGGTGGACGTGGAGAACCGGGTGATCGTGCGCAAGGACGCGCCGGTGGCCGGGAAGGTGGGCCTGGTGTCCGGCGGGGGGTCGGGGCACGAGCCGCTGCACGGCGGGTTCGTGGGGCCGGGGATGCTGTCGGCGGCCTGCCCCGGCGAGGTGTTCACCTCCCCGGTGCCCGACCAGATGCTGCGGGCCGCGGCGGCGGTGGACAGCGGGGCCGGGGTGCTGTTCGTCGTGAAGAACTACACCGGTGACGTGCTCAACTTCGACATGGCCGCCGAACTGGCCGAGGACGAGGGCATCCAGGTCGCGAAGGTCCTGGTCAACGACGACGTGGCGGTGACCGACAGCCTGTACACGGCCGGCCGGCGCGGCACCGGCGCGACGCTGTTCGTGGAGAAGATCGCGGGCGCGGCGGCCGAGGAGGGCATGCCGCTGGAGCGGGTGGCGGCGATCGCCCGCCAGGTGAACGAGAACTCCCGCAGCTTCGGCGTGGCGCTGAGCGCCTGCACCACCCCCTCCAAGGGCACCCCCACCTTCGACCTGCCCGACGGGGAGCTGGAGCTGGGCATCGGCATCCACGGCGAGCCGGGCCGGGAGCGGCGGCCGATGATGACGTCCGGCGAGATCGCCGAGGCGGCGCTCGACGCGGTCCTGGAGGACCTCACCCCGCGCAATCCGGTGCTGGTCCTGGTCAACGGCATGGGCGCGACCCCGCTGCTGGAGCTGTACGGCTTCAACGCCGAGGTGCAGCGGGTGCTGGGTGAGCGCGGGGTCCCGGTGGCCCGTGTCCTGGTCGGCAACTACGTCACGTCCCTCGACATGGCGGGCGCCTCGGTCACCCTGTGCCAGATCGACGAGGAACTGCTGCGGCTGTGGGACGCGCCGGTGCGTACGCCGGGGCTGCGCTGGGGCGTGTGAGAGACGCTGGGGTCATGGGTTCAGGAGTACCTACCACGCAAGGAGTGCCCGTGCTCGACGCCGAGTTCTTCCGCCGCTGGATGACCGCCACCGCCGCGTCCGTGGAGCGCGAGGCGGAGCGGCTCACCGCCCTCGACTCGCCGATCGGGGACGCCGACCACGGCAGCAACCTGCAGCGCGGGTTCAGGGCGGTGCGCGAGGCGCTGGACAAGGAGCCGCCCGCCACGCCCGGAGCGGTGCTGACCCGGGCCGGACGGCTGCTCATCTCGACGGTGGGCGGCGCCTCCGGTCCGCTGTACGGGACCCTGCTGCGCCGCACCGGCAAGGCGCTCGGCGAGGCGGCCGAGGTGGAGCGGGGGCAACTGGCCGAGGCGCTGGGCGCCGGGGTGGACGCGGTGCGGCAGCTCGGCGGTGCCGCGCCGGGCGACAAGACGATGATCGACGCGCTGGTGCCCGCGGTGGACGCCCTCGGTGGCTCCTTCGCCGCGGCGCGCGACGCCGCCGAGGAGGGCGCCGTGGCGACGACGCCGATGCTGGCCCGCAAGGGCAGGGCCAGCTATCTCGGCGAACGCAGCATCGGGCACCAGGACCCGGGGGCCACGTCGTCGGCGCTGCTGATCGCCGCGCTCGTCGACGCCTCGGCGGAGACGGAGGCCGGCGGTGAGTGACGCGAAGCCGGTGGGGATCGTGCTGGTGTCGCACAGCGCGGCGGTGGCCGCGTCGGTGGCGGAGCTGGCGAAGGGCCTGTCGGGCGCCGGCGACTCGGTGCCCGTGGCGCCGGCGGGCGGCACCGAGGGCGGCGGGCTCGGCACCAGCGCCGAGCTGATCGCCGCGGCGGCCGCGTCGGTCGACCGCGGGGCGGGGGTGGCCGTGCTGGCCGACCTGGGCAGCGCGGTGCTCACCGTGAAGGCGTTGCTCGCCGAGGGCGACGAACTGCCGGAGCGGACCAGGCTGGTGGACGCGCCGTTCGTGGAGGGCGCGGTGGCCGCGGTGGTCACGGCCTCCACGGGGGCGGACCTGGCGGCGGTGGAGGCGGCGGCCGTGGAGGCGTACACGTACCGGAAGGTGTGAGGGGCGGGCGGTTCAGCCGGCGTCGTCCACGAACCGGCGGGCGAGGCGCTTGCCCTCCGTCACCGCGGCGTCGTGGTCCTCGATGGGCGTCACCCGGCTGTCCTCGAACACGATGTAGGTGACTCCGGAGGAGGTGCCGCCGCCCCGCGGGTCGGGGTCGATGCCCAGCGACTCGGCCGTGGCGTGGGACGCCTCGCCGATGATGTCCGCGGGGCCGGTGTCGCCGACGACCGCGTACCGCACCCGGTCGCGGTACACCACGGCCACGACCGATCCGCCGCGCACGCCGTGGGACCGGTGGTTCCACACGTCACTGGGCGCGGGCACCACCACGTAGGGGGTCTCCTCGGAGCTCAGCGGCCGTCCGTCGGACTGCGCGTAGGCGGTGGAGGCGGAGAAGTACGGGTCGGTCCCGGAGTTGCAGCGGGGACCGGGCCGGCCGTCGCAGTCGATGTCCATGTCGGCCTTCCAGAACACGGCGCCGCGGGTCCCGCACACCGGGACGGTGGCCTTGGCGCCCTGGTCCTTGCGGTAGCGGCCCCGGGAGACCGGGGTGCAGGTGCGCACCCTGGCCAGCAGGTCGGCGGCCGAGACGGCGTCCGCGCGCCGCGCGCCCGGTTCGGTGCGGGGCGCGGGTGCGGTGCCGGAGGCCGCGGGGGTGGAGGGCGCGGTGACGGGGGGCGCGGTGACGGGGGGCAGAACGGGGGGCACTGGAACCGCGGGCGGCGCGACGGCCGGCGGGGACATCACGGGAGCGGTGACCGGCTGGGGCGCGGCGGCCGGCGGCAGCGGGGCGGGGGGCGCGGTGGCCGGCTCCGAGGGGGCGGGGGGCGCCGAGGGGGCCAGCATGGCGACTCCGGCCATGGCCAGGGTGAGCGACTGGACGCGGGAGACGGTCAAGGGAGGCCTCTCGTCGGGGACAGGGACGCACGCTCACGGGCACTTTGCCCCATTTCCTCTCGATTTGGCGGCGTGGCGGCCACGACAGGGCCGGACGGCGCACGACCGCGCGCGCGGCCGCGACAGGGGGCCGGGGTCCGGGTCCGCGTCGACCCGGGCCACCCGGCCGCCCGCACCGGCGCGGGATCCGCGACGACAGCGGTCCGCGCCTCGGGCCCGAACTCCCTTGCCTCCATGGGCGGTTCGACCCGTTACGACTTCAGGATACGTAACCCGCCCGCACACTCCCAGGCACCCAGCCTCTTGATGTGAGCGCGTCAGCGGCATCATATTGGTACGGACCATTGTTCCGGCGTCCCCGTGTGCCGCCCCGGGAGGCAGTCTCGTGCGTGGCGTTCCCCCAGCCGTGTCCCCGCGTCGCCTTCTCGCGCTCTGCGGGATCCTCCTGCTGCTCGCCTCGTGCCGCTGGGGCGGAGCGGACGAGGAGGACGGCGGCGAACGGCCGCCCGGTGCGCCGACCGGTGTCACGGCCGAGGCCGGCAGCGCCACCAGCGTCCATGTCATGTGGAACGCGGCCGCCGACGCCCGGGTGAGCCGCTACGAGGTGTACCGGGGCGGCACGAAGGTCGGGGAGGTACCCGCTTCGGAGCACATGGTCGACGTCACCAGGCTCCGGCCCGGGACCCGCCATGTCTTCACGGTGCGGGCGCGGGACCGCGACGGGCGGCTCGGCCCGCGCAGCCGGGAGGTGCGGGCGACGACGCCCGCGGCGGCCGCGGCCGACGACACCGCCCCCACCCGCCCGGCGGACCTGAGGGGCCGGGCGGCCGGAAGCCGGGCGGCCCAGCTGTCGTGGTCCGCCGCGACCGACGACCGGGGCGTGGTGTCGTACGACGTCTACCAGGGCGGGACGAAGATCCACAGTGTCGGCGGGAACCAGACGGCCACCGTGGTGACGGGGCTGCGGCCGGGCACCCGCTACGCCTTCACCGTCCGGGCCCGGGACGCGGCCGACAACCTCTCCCCGGCCGGCTCCGCCGTCCGGCTCACCACCGCCGGCGGCGCGGACGGCCGGGCCACCTCGCCCACCGGATTCCGCGCCGCGAGCGAGGAGTCCGACGGCGCCTACTACCTCGTCCTGGACTGGGTGCCGCCGCGCGTCGACGGGGTGGTCACGGAGTACGAGGTGCGCCTGGACGGCCGTGTCGCCACCTCGCTCGTCTACGGCGGTGACGCACCCCGCGACCGGGCGACGTACCGCTTCTACGCCGGCCGGGAGCCGGGCGTCACCCACCGGGTGCGGATCCGGGCGATGCTGCCGGACGGGACCTGGGGCGGTTTCTCGGCGGAGCGCGCGGTGACCACGGGCGGCGGCTGAACCGGCCCGCGTCGGCCGCCCGGAGGAAGGCGTCACCTGCCCGGATGCCGCCGGAGTGCGGGCCGCTCCGGCTGCCCGTTGGCTGGCATCGTGGCAGCACGGGCGCTCCCCGACCTCGGCGGCGCAAGGGATGTTCCGCCGGCCGTGCCGCCGGAAGGCAGTCCACATGCGCAACTCCACGACCCTGCTCCGCTCCGGCCCGGCCGCGGCAGCCGCCGCCGCGCTCGCCCTGACCCTGGCCGGGCCGGCCGCCGCGGCCGGGATCTCCGTCAGCACCACCGGGTCGACGGTCTCGGTCTCCACCACCGCGTGCACCCAGACCAACGGCCAGTGGGGCACCGCCTCGCTGCTCGGCAGCGGCCAGGCGAGCTTCTCGCAGGGCCGTCAGGTGGCACTGTCGGGCACCGCCTCGGGACAGTCCGCCGCCTGGTCGAACGTCACTCCGGGCACCTACACGGTGATCGTGATGTGCTCCAACGGCAACACCGCGGGCACCCAGTCCGTCGTCGTCTCCTCGTCGCCCAGCCCGTCGGTCTCCCCCTCCGCCTCGCCGTCCCGCGGAGTCATGGGCGGCATCGGCGGCGGCTCGGCGGACTACGGCACGGTCACCATGGTGGCGGGCGGCGCCCTGGTCGGCTCCGGTCTGATCGCCACGGCCTGGTACCTGCGCCGCCGCGGCAAGCCGCGGCACCTGTGACGCCCGTCCGGCGGATCACGCCGGACGGGAGCGAGGTCCCGGCGCGACCCCGGCCGGCGGCGCGCAGCCGCCGTCCGGGGTCGCGCCGGGACGCGCCGGCCCGGACGCCGGGCGGGCCCCTGGACCGGCGCCGGCCGCCCTCACGTCCGACGCGCTCCGGTCGGGCGGCCGGCGTCGACGCGCCGCGGTGTCCCGGGACTCAGGTGTCCCGGGCGCCGGGGCGTTCCGGCTGGTCCGCGTCCGGCAGCCGGGCGAACTCCGCGAGCGCGCGGTCGAGCCACTGCGTCCAGAACGTCTCCAGGTCGATGCCGGCGCGCAGCACCAGATGCCGCAGCCGGTCCTCCCTGCCGTCCTTGCCCGGCGGGAAGTCCCGCCGTTCGATCTCCCGGTACTCCCCCAACTGCCTTTCGTGCAGCTCCCGGTGGCGCCGGAGATCGTCCTCGAGACCGGCGGTGCCGACCACGGCCGCCGCCCTCAGCCGCAGCAGCATCGCGTCACGGTGCGGCTTGGGGTCCTGGGACGCGGCGGTCCAGCGCGCCAGTTCCGCCCGGCCCGCCGGCAGCACCTCGTACGCCTTTTTCTGCCCGCGGGCCGGCTGCTCGGAGGGGAGGGCCCGGATCAGGCCCTCCGCGTCCAGCTTCCCGAGCTCGCGATAGATCTGCTGGTGCGTCGCGGACCAGAAGTAGCCGATCGACCTGTCGAACCGGCGGGTCAGCTCCAGCCCCGACGACGGCTTCTCGAGCAGGGCGGTGAGGATCGCGTGCGGGAGTGACATGGGCTCATCCTAGGGACGGGCCCTACAGCGCCGCGGCCAGCTCGGTGCCCTGCTTGATGGCCCGCTTGGCGTCCAGTTCGGCGGCCACGTCGGCGCCGCCGATCAGGTGGACGGCCCGGCCGGCGGCGACCAGTTCCTCGTACAGGTCGCGGCGCGGCTCCTGACCGGTGCACAGGACCACCGTGTCGACCTCCAGGACGGTGCTCTCCCCGTCGATGGTGACGTGCAGTCCGGCGTCGTCGATCCGGTCGTAGCGCACACCGGGAACCATGGTGACGCCGCGGTGCCTGAGCTCGGTCCGGTGGATCCAGCCGGTGGTCCTGCCCAGGCCGGCGCCGACCTTGGTCGGCTTGCGCTGGAGCAGGTGGACGGTGCGCGGCGGGGCGGGACGCTCGGGCGCCGCCAGCCCGCCGGGCGCGCGGTAGTCGAGGTCGACGCCCCACTGGCGGAAGTACGTCGCCGGGTCCTCGTGCGCCTTGTCGCCGCCGTCGGTGAGGAACTCGGCCACGTCGAAGCCGATGCCGCCCGCGCCGAGCACGGCGACCCGGTCGCCGACGGGGGCGCCGTCCCGGAGCACGTCGAGGTAGCCGAGGACGCTCGGGTGGTCCACGCCGGGGATGTCGGGGACGCGGGGGCTGACGCCGGTGGCGACGACGACCTCGTCGTGCCCGGCCACGTCGCCCGCGGTGACGCGGGTGTCCAGGCGTACCTCAACGGCCAGTTCGGCGAGCCGGGTGCGGAAGTAGCGCAGGGTCTCGTCGAACTCCTGCTTGCCGGGGACCTTGCGGGCGACGTTCAGCTGGCCGCCGATCTCGCTCGCGGCGTCGAACAGGGTGACGGCGTGGCCGCGTTCGGCGGCGCTGACGGCGCAGGCGAGGCCGGCCGGTCCGGCGCCGACGACGGCGACGCGCTTGCGGCGGCGGGTCGGGGCGAGGACCAGCTCGGTCTCGTGGCAGGCGCGCGGGTTGACCAGGCAGGAGGTGATCTGCCCGCTGAAGGTGTGGTCGAGGCAGGCCTGGTTGCAGCCGATGCAGGTGTTGATCGCCTCGGGCCGGCCGTCGGCGGCCTTGGCGACGAAGTCGGGGTCGGCGAGCATGGGGCGGGCCACGGACACCATGTCCGCCGTGCCTTCCGCGAGCAGCCGTTCGGCGAGTTCGGGCGTGTTGATGCGGTTGGTGGTGACCAGCGGCACCGAGACCTCGCCCATGAGGCGCTTGGTCACCCAGGTGTAGGCGCCGCGGGGCACGGAGGTGGCGATGGTGGGGATGCGGGCCTCGTGCCAGCCGATGCCGGTGTTGATGATCGTCGCTCCGGCGGCCTCGACCGCCTTGGCCAGCGTGATCACCTCGTCCAGCGTGGAGCCGCCGGGCACCAGGTCGAGCATGGAGAGCCGGTAGATGACGATGAAGTCCTCGCCGACCGCCTCGCGCACCCGGCGGACGATCTCGACGGGGAAGCGCATGCGGTTCTCGTAGGAGCCGCCCCAGCGGTCGGTGCGCTGATTCGTCTGCGCGGCGACGAACTCGTTGATCAGATAGCCCTCGGAGCCCATGATCTCGACGCCGTCGTAGCCGGCCTGCCGGGCGAGGCGGGCGGCGCGGGCGTAGTCGTCGACGGTGCGCCCGACCTCGGCGTCGGTGAGCTCGCGCGGCGGGAAGGGGCTGATCGGCGCCTGCACGGGGCTGGGGGCGACCAGGTCCCGGTGGTAGGCGTACCGGCCGAAGTGCAGGATCTGCATCGCGATGCGCCCGCCCTCGCGGTGCACGGCGTCGGTGACGGTCCGGTGCTGCTCCGCCTCCGCCTCGGTGGTCATCCTGGCGCCGCCCTCGTAGGGCCGTCCCTCGTCGTTGGGGGCGATGCCTCCGGTGACGATGAGGCCGACCCCGCCGCGGGCGCGGGCGGCGTAGAACTCGGCCATGCGCGGGAAGCCGCCCTCGGCCTCCTCCAGACCGATGTGCATGGAACCCATGAGGACCCGGTTGGGCAGGGTGGTGAAGCCCAGGTCGAGGGGGGTCAGCAGGTGGGGGTAACGGCTCATCGGGCCCTCCGTGCGCGGTGTCGTGCCTGTAGTTGTAAGGCACGCGCAACCCCTTATGCAACTAGTTGCATAAGGGGTGACGGAGGGCACAGCGCCGGGGGCGGCGTCACCGCCCCTCGAGCCGTACGTGCAGCTCCTCCTCCTGGTCGCCGGGGACCGTGCTCAGGTCGCGCACGGTGAACAGGGAGTCCAGGGTGGTGCGGAACCGGTCGATCGCCCAGTAGCCGCCCTGCACGTCGGCGTCGACCGACGAGGCGAGCCGGGCCCGCGGCCTGGCGCCCTCCCGCGGGGCGGCGACGTCGAAGGTGCCGAGCCAGACGGTCGGCCGGGTCTCGGAGAACTCCTCCGGTACGTCGTCGGAGCACCGGTCCGAGGTGAAGCACGCGCACAGCGCGTCGAACACGATGCGGGCGTCGTCCTTGCTGCATCCGCTGATCTCGACCGAGACGGATTCCGGGTGCGGTCGCTCGCTGCCCATCGTGATCGCTCCTCTCGTGGCCCACGCGATCCCCGCCCCTCACCCAGCTAAGCACCACCGCCCGCGGAGCACTACCCGCGCCCGCCGCCGCGGGGACGGCTTCGCGGGCGCCCGCCGCGATGGTGGGAGAAGCTGGAACGAACGGCGGGAGCGGCGCGGATCCGCTCCCTCGCCCGAGGGAGCAGGGACCGCGGCACGGCGACGGCGTACCACGGCGATCGGTGAAGGCGGGGCGTGCGATGAGTGCAGCGGGGTCACCCCCGGCCGGCGGCGAGGGGCCGGTGCGTCCCAGCGGGCTGCTCGACGTGCTGCGCGTGGCCTCGGTGGTCCTGGACACCGAGGGGCGGATCGTGCTGTGGAGCCCCCAGGCCGAGGAGCTGTTCGGGTACGGCGCCCGGGAGGCGCTGGGCCGGTACGCCGCGCAGATCATGGTGCACGAGGAGCACCTGGACCTCGTGGTGAAACTCTTCGCCGAGGTGATGCGCACCGGACGGAGCTGGGCCGGGGCCTTCCCGATCCGCCGCAAGGACGGCGGCACCCGGCTGGTGGAGTTCCGCAACATGCGACTGCTGGACGACCGGGGCAAGGTGTACGCCCTCGGGCTCGCGGTGGACCAGGCGACCGTGCGCCGGCTGGAGCAGGAGGTGGCGCTCTCCAACCGGATCGTCGCCCAGTCCCCCATCGGCCTGGCCGTGCTGGACGGCGATCTGCGCTACGTCTCGGTGAACCCGGCGCTGGAGCGGATGCACGGCCTCCCGGCCGGGGAGCACCTGGGCCGCACCATGCCCGAGGTGCTGCCGCGGATCGACACCGAGGAGGTCGAGGACAGCGCCCGCCGGGTCCTGGAGACCGGCCTGCCCGCCGTCGACCGGTCCATGACGGGGCGTACCCCGGCCGACCCGGACGACGACCACGCCTGGCACGTCTCGCTGTACCGGCTGGAGAACACGCTCGGCACGGTGCTGGGCGTGGCGGTGTCGGTGGTGGACATCACCGAGCAGCACCGGGCGAACACGGAGGCGGAGAGCGCCCGGCGGCGGCTGGCCGTGATCGCCGACGCCACCGCCCGGATCGGCACCAGCCTGGACCTGGAGCGGACGGCCGGTGAGCTCGCCGACGTGGCCGTGCCGGAGCTGGCCGACGCGGCCGCGGTGGATCTGCTGGAGGCGGTGGCGCAGGGCCGGCGCAGCACCTTCGGGCCCACCGAGGACGCGGTGATCCGGGCACTGGCGGTGCGCTGGGTGGCCACGCCGGACGTGCTGTCGGCGGCCGATCCGCCGGGTCTGGTGACGCGGTACGCGCCCGACCGGCTGATCACCGAGTGCGTGCGCACCGGGCTGCCGGTGATGGTGCCGCACGTGGACGACGAGGACCTGGCGCGGATCGCGCGCTCGCCGGAGGCGGCGGCGCTGCTGGCGCGGGCGGGTGTCCACTCGTACCTGGCCGTGCCGCTGATCGCGCGCGGGGAGGTGCTGGGCGCCCTCGACCTCACCCGTACACGCAACCCCCGCGCGTTCGACGAGGACGATCTGCTGCTGGCGCGGGAACTGGCCTCCCGCGCGGCCGTGCAGATCGACAACGCCCGCTGGTACCAGAGCGCCCGCGACACCGCCCTCACCCTCCAGCGGAGTCTGCTGCCGAGCCATCCGCCCGTGACGGGCGGGCTCGAGGTCGCCTCCCGCTACCAGCCGGGGGGCGCCACCAGCGAGGTGGGCGGCGACTGGTTCGACGTGATCCCGCTGGAGGACGGCAGGACGGCCCTCGTCGTGGGGGACGTGATGGGCAGCGGAATTCCCGCGGCGGCCACCATGGGCCGGCTGCGCACGGCGACCCACACCCTCGCCTCCCTCGGTCTCGATCCGGCGGTGCTCCTGGAGCACCTGGACCGGATCACCGCCGGCCTGGACCAGGCGCTCGCCACCTGCGTCTACGCCGTCCACGATCCCCGTGAGCGGCGGTGCACGATCGCCAACGCCGGGTATCTGCCGCCCGCCCGGGTGCGGGCGGGGCACGCCGCCGAACTGCTGGACCTGCCGACCGGGGTGCCGCTGGGCGTGGGCGGGGTCGGCTTCTCCACGACCACCGTCGACCTGGGACCGGGCGACCGTCTGGTCCTCTACACCGACGGTCTCGTCGAGACGCGCCGGCACGCGCTGGACGAGCGCCTGGACCGGCTGCTCGGCCTGCTGGACCGTCCCGGCCACTCCCTGGAGGAGGTCTGCGACCTCCTCCTGGGCACCCTCCGCGAACCGGACAACGTCGACGACGTGGCCCTCCTCATCGCCCGGGCCACCACACCGGCCTGACCCCCTGCCCAGCCACGTCCGGCGGGACGCGCACACCCGCGCCGGCTCGTCCCGAGGTCACCCGTGTGGGCGAACGTCGGCACCGGGGCCGGTCGGTCGGTCGGTCGGTCGGGCGGGGCTACGGTGCGACGCCGATGACCACGTGGGCGTGGTGGTCCTCGGAGGCGGCCAGGTCGGGGCGCAGGCCGGCGGCGGTGAAGGTGTCGACGGCGGCGGGTGCCTGGCGGCGGCTGGTCTCCACCAGGAGGCAGCCGCCCGGCGCCAGCCAGTCCGGCGCCTCCGCGGCGACCCTGCGCAGCACGTCGAGACCGTCCGCGCCGCCGTCGAGCGCGGCGCGCGGCTCGTGGTCGCGGGCCTCCGGGGGCAGCAGGCCGATCTCGTCACTGGGCACGTACGGCACATTGGCCGCGAGGACGTCGACCCGGCCGCGCAGCTCTCCGGGGAGCGCCGCGAACAGGTCACCGGTGTGGACCTGCCCGCCGAGTCCGGCGACATTGCGGCGGGCGCAGCGCACCGCGGCCGGGTCGATGTCGGCGGCGTGCAGCTCGACCCCGCCGAGTGCCGCGGCCAGCGCCGCGCCGACGGCGCCGGAACCGCAGCACAGGTCGACGACGAGCGTCGCGCCGGGCGCCCGCGCCAGGGCCTGTTCGACGAGGAACTCGGTACGGCGGCGGGGCACGAAGACACCGGGTTCCACGGTGATGCGCCGGCCGTGGAACTCGGCCCAGCCGACGACGAGTTCGAGGGGCAGCCCGGCCGCCCGGCGCTCGACCATCGGGGCGACGTCGTCGGGGGTGGGCGCGGCGGCGAGGATCAGCTCGGCCTCGTCCTCGGCGAAGACGCAGCCGGCGGCGCGCAGCGCGGACTCCACCGCTTCCCGGGACGCGGGCGCGGACGGTGCGGAGGGTGGAGAGGGCGGGAAGGACTGGGACGGCGTGTGCGGCAAGAGCCTGGACCTTTCGGAAAGCCGAAGGGCGCTCCCGCGGACACCTACTGCCGGTGGTCCGCGTCGCTTCGAGGTGAGAGCACCCGACCTGACACAGCGGTAATGGGTCTCACCTCCCAGGCGTCTCCCCGGCAGGGTCGGTCCGCAGCCGGACGGCCACAGTACCCGACGATCACCGCCCCTGTACGGTGCATTCGGGACCCGGAACGCGGAGGGAGGTGTGCACGGGTGGACGCTGCCGAGGCCGTGGAGACCATCCAGCGCGAGATGACGGTCTTCGCCCGCCGTGCCCGCGCGTCGGCCGGGCGGATGCACCCCGAGCTGTCGCTGGTGTCGTACACGCTGCTGGGGCATCTGGAGACCAGCGGCGGCTGCCGGGCCACCGACCTGGCCGCCCACTACGCGCTGGACAAGTCCACGGTGAGCCGCCAGGTGACCGCGCTCGAGCGGTCCGGACTCGTCGAACGGCGCCCGGACCCGGAGGACCACCGGGTGCAGGTGGTGATGCTGACGTCGGAGGGCAGGCGCATCCTGGCCCGGGTGACCGAGAGCCGCCGCGCGGCCTTCGGGGAGCGGCTCGCGGACTGGCCGGAGGAGGACCTGCGCCGGTTCGCCGGCTACCTGGAGCGCTACAACGCGTGGTCCGGCCCCCGGAAGGCCCCGCCCCCGCAGCCGTCACCGGGGCCCTGACCGGGGCCGTGACCGGGGCCGTGACCGGCCTGGCGCCACGCCGGGCGCGGACACCCCGTACCGTTGAACACCGAAACACTCGAGCACCAGCGCAACGGAAACCGCCGATCACGTGAACACCACCCGAGGCTTCACCGGCCGCCCTCGTGTGCACCGTCCCGGGCTGCCGCCCGGGCAGTACGACGCGGGCGACGAATGGCCCGTCCTGTCCGCCGAGGTCACGCCCGACATCGCGCCCGCCGACTGGACCTTCCGGATCGACGGGCTGGTGGCGGAGCCCCGCACCTGGGACTGGGAGCAGGCGCACGCCCTGCCCGCCTCGGCGTACGAGGGTGACATCCACTGTGTGACGAGCTGGTCGAAGTTCGGCGTGCGGTTCGGCGGGGTCTCGCTGGACGCGTTCCTGGACATGGTCCGGCCCCATGGGTCGGCCACACATGTGGTGGCGTACGCGCACACCGGCTACACCACCAGCCTGCCCCTCGCGGACGTGACCGGTGGCCGGGCCTGGATCGCCTGGGACTACGACGGCCGCCCGCTGCCCGCCGAGCACGGCGGCCCGGCGCGGCTGCTGGTGCCGCACCTGTACTTCTGGAAGAGCGCCAAGTGGATCGCGGGGCTGCGGCTCCTGGACCACGACGAGCCGGGCTTCTGGGAGGGCAACGGCTACCACGCGCGGGGCAACCCGTGGAAGGAGCAGCGGTACTCCGGTGACTGAGGCGACTGAGCAGACGACGCCGGCGGAACAGTGGGCGGGACGGACATCACCGGACTCGGCCGGGCGTTTCACCCCTCCGACGCGGTTCGCGGTGCCCGGACGCATCGGGGTGAGCGAGGGGACCGCCTCCGTGTGGCGGACGGCCACACTGACCGAGGTCCGCCGGGAGACCCCGCGCGTGGCCACCTTCCGCTTCGCGGTGCCCGGCTGGCCGGGGCATGTGCCCGGGCAACACTTGATGGTGCGGCTGACCGCGCAGGACGGCTATGTGGCCCAGCGCCACTATTCGATCGCGTCCGCGCCGGACGACTCCGGGCACATCGAGCTGACCCTGGACCATGTCGAGGACGGCGAGGTCTCGGGCTGGTTCCACACGGTGGCCCGGCCCGGGGACCGGATCGAGGTGCGGGGGCCGCTCAGCGGCTTCTTCGCCTGGCCGGGCGACCGGCCCGCGCTGCTGGTCGGCGCCGGCTCGGGGGTGGTCCCGCTGATGTCGATGCTGCGGCACCACCGGGCCCGGGACATGAGGATCCCGCTGCGCCTGCTGGTGTCGGCCCGCGGACCCGAGGACCTCATCTACGCGCGCGAGTTCGGCGCGGAGACCACCCCGGTGTTCACCCGCAGCGCCCCCGAGGGTGTGCCGGTGGGACGTATGACCGCCGCACATGTGGCGCCGTTCCTGGCCAAGCAGCCACCCAGTGGGTGGGAGGCCTATGTGTGCGGCTCCAACTCCTTTGCCGAGCACGCCTCCCGGCTGCTCGTGGCGGCCGGCCAGCCCGTGGAGCGGATCCGGATCGAGCGCTTCGGCTGACCCCGGTCCCCCGCCGTGGCGGCGGCGCGGCGGGCCCGGACGCCCGCCGTTTCGCGCACGGGCGGCCGGGCACCCGGCCGCGGTGACGGCAGGGAGGTCGAAGATGCGAACGCGGGTGCTGTGCCGCCGCCGGCGTGGTCCGCTGTGCCGCCGTTCGGACGTCGTCGAGGGGTGGACGGTGCTGGCCGTCGCCGTGCTGCTGTGCGTGGGCGCGCCCCTGGTGGGCGCGGTCACCGCCTGGTGGGCGCACGGCGAGGCGCGGGCGACCGCGCTGGAACAGCGCGGCGACCGCCACCGGGTGCGCGCCGAGGTCGTGGAGCGGCCGTCCCGGTCCTGGCCCGCCGCCGAGTCGGGCGAACGGCAGGTCCTGCGCGCCGACGTGCGTTGGACGGAGCCCGGCGAGGTCACCCGCACCGCCGCCGCCCGGGTCCCGGTGCACGCGCGTCCCGGAGACGTGGTGCACGTGTGGTTCGACTCCCGGGGGCGCGATGTGGAACCCCCGGTCGACGACGCCTCGGTGTGGCAGTACGGCATCGGCATGGGGGCGGGGGCGGCGGGCGGCACTGCGGCCGCGGTGCTGCTCGCGCACCGGGCGGTGCGCGGGGCGGCCATGCGCCGCAGGCTGGCGGAGTGGGAGCGGGCCTGGGCCCGCGCCGAGCCGGAGTGGTCGCACCGCGGCGCCTGAGCCGGCCCCGTGCCCGAGTACTCGGCAGTAATCGCTTTCTGCGCCTTTCACCTGGGACTTCTCCCGAAGCCTCTGGCGATGTCACAGGTGATCCACGTACGGTGTCATCGCTTCGCACTGTCTCTCCACGAAGGCGGTCCCTGATGGCCCTGTTCGACCTCCCCCTCGACGAACTGCGCGAGTACCGCAGCGCGTCCACCGCGCCCGAGGACTTCGACGCGTTCTGGTCCAAGACGCTCGACGAGGCACGCGAGCACGAGCTGGACGCGCGTTTCGAGCCGGTCGACACGGGCCTGTCCACCGTGCGGGTGTTCGACGTGACGTTCGCGGGGTTCGGCGGTCACCCGGTCAAGGGCTGGCTGACGCTGCCCGCCGGCGCCGACGCCCCGCTGCCGCTGGTGGTGGAGTTCATCGGCTACGGCGGCGGCCGCGGACTGCCCCACGAGCATCTGCTGTGGGCGTCCACGGGCCGGGCCCACTTCGTGATGGACACCCGCGGACAGGGCAGCGCCTGGGGCGCCGGCGGCGGTACCGCGGACCCGGTCGGCGGCGCGCCGGCCTATCCCGGGTTCATGACGCGGGGCATGGACGCGCCCGAGAACTACTACTACCGCCGGGTGTTCACGGACGCCGTGCGCGCGGTGGAGGCGGCGCGCTCGCACCCGCTGACCGACGCGAGCCGCACGGTGGCCGTGGGCGCCAGCCAGGGCGGCGGCATCACCCTCGCGGTGGGCGGCCTCGTCCCGGACCTGGCCGCCGTCGCGCCGGACGTGCCGTTCCTGTGCGACTTCCCGCGTGCGACGACGCTCACCGACCGCAATCCGTACCGGGAGATCGGCCTCTACCTCAAGACGCACCGGGGCCGCTTCGAGGACGCGCTGCGCACCCTGTCCTACTTCGACGGCGTGCACTTCGCCGCCCGCGGCACCGCGCCCGCCCTGTTCTCGACCGCCCTGGAGGACCAGACCTGCCCGCCCTCGACGGTCTTCGGGGCGTTCAACGCCTGGGCGCACGACGACAAGGCGATCGAGGTGTACGACTTCAACGACCACGAGGGCGGCGGCCCGTTCCAGGAGGCGGCCAAGCTGCGCTGGATGCGCGCGTACATCTGAGCGAACCGGGCCGGCCGGTCTACGCGTCGACGGGACCGGCCGCGCTCCGGCCGGCCCCGGGGCGCGTGGCGACCACCAGCCTGACCCGCGGACTGCCGTCCCGGCGCCGGCCGAACTCCGGCAACGCCCGCAGCTCCACCCGGAGTCCGGCCCGGGTCAGCTCCCGCCCCATGTCGCCGAAGCGGACGGCACGGTAGTACATGACGAACGGCGGGCGCCGGACGGCGTTGCGCACCCGCATCACGGCGTCGAAGCCCAGCAGCATCCCGTAGGTGAGCGAGCCCGGCCGGGGCGGCGCGACCACCGGGAAGACGAACCGTCCGCCCGGCCGCAGCACCGAGTGGACCTGGGTGAACAGCCCCGGCAGTTCACGCGGCAGGAAGTGGCCGAACGCGCCGAAGCTGACCACGAGGTCGAAGACGGGGCCGAACGGCAGCGCCCGCGCGTCCGCCCGCACCCAGCCGACCGCCGGCCCCTGCGGGCGGGCGCGTTCCCGTGCGACGGTCAGCATGCCGGTGCTGAAGTCGACTCCGGTGACGCTCCCCCGGCACACCTGCCTCAGTACGTCGATGCCCGCTCCGGTGCCGCAGCACAGGTCGAGCCCGGCGTCGAAGGGGCCCGAGGAGCGCAGCGCCTCCGTGGTGGCGTCGAGCACCGAGTCGGGCGTGCGGAAGGGGGTGTGGTCGAACTTCGGCGCGAGCAGGTCGTAGCCGTGTTCCACGGACGACAGAGCCTGGACGGCGAGTTCGCGCAGCCGGGGGCCTTCGGGGCTGAACATCGCGTCAGCTTAGGGGAGCACGGCCGCCCGGCACCGGCGGCACCCGCGCGATTATTCTCTTCCGCACCTGTTCGACGAGTTGCACGAAGGAGCCGAGATGCGAGCATTCCGGGAGGCGGTGGAGGCCCACGACCTCGACGCCGTCGTCGAGCTGCTGGCCGAGGACGTCGTCTTCACCAGCCCGGTCGTGTTCAAGCCCTACACCGGCAGGGCGATCACCGCGGCGATCCTGCGTGCCGTCGCGGAGGTCTTCGAGGACTTCCGGTACGTGCGCGGGATCGGCGACCCCGGTGGCCGCGACCACGCGCTCGTCTTCACGGCGCGGGTGGGGGACCGCCGGATCGAGGGCTGCGACTTCCTCCATGTCGACGACGACGGCCTCATCGACGAACTGACCGTGATGGTCCGCCCGTTGTCGGGCGCGCAGGCGCTGGCGGCGGCCATGGGGGCGCGGTTCGAGCAGATCGCCGACGCGGCGCGGGCCCAGGAGAACCCCGCCTGAACCCGCGGGGGGAGACTCCGCCGCACGGGCCCGCGACGGCCGTGCGGGGGCCGCGGCGGGTGCTGCGGTCGCGGGACGGGCAGGCCGATCTCGAGACACTGCTCGGACGGATGCGCGAGACCCCCGACAACGCGTCGTTCCTGCGGCTCGTCCAGCCCACTCTGCCCGGCGGCTGACACGCGGCCGGGGTGTGGCATCCGGGTGCTCGCGGACGGTCCCCGGCCGGGGCAGCGCGGTGATTCCGGGGACCATTCCTACGTTTGCGGTATGACTATCGGATTTGCTTCGCGGGCTGCCGTGTCCACCTGCGTGCTCTGCACGGCGGGTCTGCTGGTTCTGGCGCCCGCCGCGGCGACCGCGGGCGCGGACCCCGGGCCGGACGCCGCGGCCACGGCATCCTCCCCGCTGCACCGGCCCGGCACGCAGGTCCGCCCGCGTCCGGGAGCGCCCGAGGTCCCCGAGGTGTCCGCCCTGTCGTGGCTGGTCGCCGACGCCCGCACCGGTGACGTACTGGCGGCGCACGACGCGCACCGCCGGCTGCCGCCGGCCAGCACGCTCAAGACGCTGTTCGCGCTCACCGTGCTGCCCGCCCTGCCGGCCGGCATCCGGCACCGGGTCAGCGAGCGGGAGCTGGCGGACATCGGCCCCGGCAGCAGCCTGGTCGGGGTCGCCGAGGACCGCGCCTACCGGGTCTCCGACCTCTGGAACGGGGTCTTCCTCAGCTCCGGCAACGATGCCGTGCGGGTCCTCGCCACGCTCAGCGGCGGCTGGCGGGTGACGGCAGAGCGGATGCAGGCCGAGGCCCGCGCGCTGGGCGCCCGCGACACCCGGGTGAAGTCCCCCGACGGCTACGACACGCCGGGACAGGTCTCGTCGGCGTTCGACCTGGCGGTGTTCGGCCGGGCCGGGCTGCGCAACGCCGAGTTCGCGCGGTACTGCGCCCGGCACGAGGCGCGGTTCCCGGCCCGCGACGGCGGATCCTTCGGCATCGTGAACACCAACCGGCTGCTCACCGGCGCGGACGGCGTCGAAGCCTACGACGGTCTCGTCGGGATCAAGAACGGCTACACCAGCAACGCCGGCAACACGCTCGTGGCGGCCGCCCGCCGGGACGGCCACACCCTGGTGGTGACGGTGATGAACCCCCAGTCGGGTGGCGGCCACGCGGTCTACGAGGAGGCGCGCTCGCTGCTCGACTGGGGGTTCGAGGCGACCGGCCGGGTCGATCCGGTGGGCTCCCTGGACGCCCTGCGCCCAGGCCCCCTGCGCGGCCCGGAGGCGGAGCCGGCGGCACGCCGGCACCACGCACCCGCCCACCCGCCGGCCTGGCCCGTCGCCGCGGCCGCCCTGCTGGGCGCCGCCGGCGTGTCCCTGTATCTGCGCCTGCGCTGGGGACCGGTACCGACGGACTGAACGCCGTGTCAGAGCAGGGCGGGCACGGGCTCCGGGCGCAGCGCGAGGACCGGCCGGACCTCCCCCACCGGCCGTCCGCCCCCGAGCAGCACCTCTCCGCCGAACTCCGCGAGCGGTGACGGATCGACACCCGCCCTCGCCAGCGCCCCCGCGGTCACGGGGATCCGCGCCCGGCTCGCCCCGTCGGCGATCTTCACGGCGACGGCGCGTCCGTCCGGCAGCGCGGCCACCTGCACGCCCTCGAAGCCGTCCTTGGCGAGCAGCCCCGGGACCGCCCGCATCAGCGCGGCCACGTCCCGGCCGGACCCGGAGGCCATCTCCGCGTGCTCGCGCATCGCGAATGCCACGCGTGCCTCCGGGGTGCCGGGCGCGGCGGTGGTGATCCGCGCGGCGGCGCGTGCGAGGCCGTGCAGCGAGACCGCGAACAGCGGTGCGCCGCAGCCGTCGGCGGTGACCGTGGCGACACGCTGCCCGGTGAGGTCCTCGACCGTCTCGGCGATCATCCGCTGGAGCGGGTGGGCGGGGTCGAGGTAGTCGTCGAGGGACCAGCCGTTGAGCCGGGCGGTGTACAGCATGGCGGCGTGCTTGCCGGAGCAGTTCTGGGCGAGCCGGGACGGCGGGCGGCCCTCGCGTATCCAGGTGTCCCGGACGGCCGGGTCGAGGGGGAGGTCCGGGACGTTGCCGAGGTCGTCCTCCGTCAGCCCGGCGAGTTCGAGGATGCGCCGGGCGCCGGCGAGGTGGCGTTCCTCGCCGGAGTGGCTGGCCGCGGCGAGCGACAGCAGCTCGCCGTCGAGCGGGAGTCCCGCGCGGACCATCGCCGCGGCCTGGACGGGCTTGAGCGCGGAGCGCGGGTAGAAGGCGGCCTCGGTGTCGCCGAGCCGGAACCGGACCTCGCCGCCGGCGCCGAGGACGACGACGGAGCCGTAGTGGACGCCTTCGACGATGCCGCCGCGTACCAGGTGGGCGACGGGGGCGTGGAGGGGGTCGCGGACCAGGGGGGCGTCCGCGGGGAGGCTGTCGTGCATGATGTCTCGCTGGTGGTCGTGGGCCGGTGTGGCGGGGGTCACGTGCCGGCTCCGGTGGGGTTCGTGCGCCCGCGGCGCACGATGTCGGTGAGGGTCGTCCCGACGCGGTCGAGATGGTGGGTCATGGCCTCGGTCGCGTCGTGCTCGGAGCCGTCGGTCAGCGCCTGGACGATCGCCCGGTGCTCGCGGTCGGACTGCTCGCGGCGGCCGCCGAGTTCGTTGAGGAAGGCGGACTGGCGCGCGAGGGCGTCCCGGATCTCCTCGATGACGCGGCGGAAGACGGGGTTCTGGGCGGCCTCGGCCACGGCGAGGTGGAACAGGGTGTCCATGGCGGCCCAGGCGGCGGTGTCGGTCTCCCGTTCCATCCGGTCCAGCAGACGGTTCAGGCGGTCCAGGTTCTCCGGGGTGCGGCGGCGGGCGGCGTACCCGGCGACCGGGATCTCGATGTGCCGGCGCACCTCCATCAGATCGCCTGCCGCGTAGTCGCCGAAGGTGGGCTCCTCGACGGCGTCGGCGACGACGAAGGTGCCCCTGCCGGTCCTGGACACGGTCAGCCCCATGGTCTGCAGGGCCCGCAGCGCCTCGCGCAGCACGGGCCGGGAGACCTCGAGGGTGCGGCAGAGCTCGGCCTCGGAGGGGAGCTTGTCGCCGATCGCGTACGCGCCGCGCTCTATGGCGCCGCGGAGGTGGGAGAGCACCGCTTCCGTCGCGCTGACGCGCCGCGGTCCCGCGCCACCTGTCTGGCTGTCTGACAGGTTCACGAGGCCGATGGTGCGGCGGCGGCTCGGGCACTGTCAAGCGCGGGACGGGGTGGGGTCAGCCACACCCCCCTCCGGGGGCCGGCAGCACTTCCCGCCGGGGCCACCAGCATTCCACCGCCGCGCGATCGTTCACATACTCGAGCGCATGGCCAATCCAACGGTACTCAGTGATGTCCCTCCCCCACGCGAGCGGGAAAGGGGAAGCGATTTCGCCGAATTGTCACGGCGTATGGCCGAGGCGGGTCTGCTGCGGCGCCGCCCGCTGTACTACACGGTGCGCTTCGGGGCGGTGGGCCTCGCGCTCGCGGGCGGTGTCGCCGCCTTCCTCACCCTGGGCGACAGCTGGAGCCAGCTGATCGTCGCCGCGGTCATGGCCCTGGTGTTCGGCCAGCTCGGACTGGCCGCGCACGATCTGGCCCACCGCCAGGTGTTCTCCCGGCGGCGCGCCAATGAGACGGGTGGACTGGTGGTGGCCAACGTGCTGCTGGGCATGAGCTACGGCTGGTGGATGAACAAGCACACCCGGCACCATGCGAACCCCAATCACGAGAAGAAGGACCCGGATGTCGCTCCCGACATCCTGGTGTGGTCACGGCGGCAGGCGAAACAGGCGAAAGGCCCCGCGCGTTTCATCGGAAAGCACCAGGCGGCCCTTTTCTTTCCGCTGCTCACCCTGGAGGGGCTGAATCTCAGTTTCAGCAGTTTCAAGGCCCTGCTGGGCCCTTCGGTGAAGCGGCCGGTGCTGGAGGGAACGCTTCTCGTCGCCCACTTCGCCGTTTATTTCGGCGGCCTGTTCCTGGTCCTCTCCCCCGGCCGGGCGCTCGCGTTCCTCGCGGTGCACCAGGGGCTGTTCGGCATCTACCTCGGCTCGGTCTTCGCCCCCAACCACAAGGGGATGCCGATGGTCGAGGAGGGCACCGAGCTGGACTTCCTGCGCCGCCAGGTCCTCACCTCCCGCAACGTCGACGGCGGGGTGTTCGTCGACGCGTTCATGGGCGGGCTGAACTACCAGATCGAGCACCATCTGTTCCCCAGCATGCCGACGCCGGCCCTGGGAAGGGCGCAGCTCATCACCGAGCGGTACTGCGCCGAGCTGGGCGTTCCGTACTGCCGGACCGGTCTGCTCGCCTCGCACCGTGCGGCGCTGCGCCACCTCAGGGAGGTCGGCGAGCCGCTGCGGGGCGGGCCCTAACCCCACACCGCGCCGGCCAGGGCCGCGCCGGCGAAGGCCGCGCCCAGGCCGGCCGCCACGCTCGCCGCCACGTTCAGGGCGGCGTAGGCGCGGGCGCCGGTCCCGGCCAGGCGGAGGGTCTCGTAGGAGAAGGTGGAGTAGGTGGTCAGGGCGCCGCACAGGCCCGTGCCGATCAGCAGTTGGAGGGGGGACCCCGCCGCGCCCGCCGCCGCCGCGCCGGTGAGCAGGCCGAGGACCAGGCTGCCGGTGACGTTGACCGTGAAGGTGCCCCAGGGGAACACCGAGTCGTGCCGGGACTGGACGGCGCGGTCGGTGAGGTAGCGCAGCGGTGCTCCGACCATGGCGCCCAGCACCACGTACAGCCAGTTCACCGCGGCCCCTCACGGTGCGCGTGCCGGACGACCTCGCAGCGGTCGAGCAGCACCAGACCTTCGTCGACGAGTTCGTCGAGTTCCGGCAGGAAGGCCCGTACCCGTTCCTCGGTGTCGACCACGACGACCGCCACCGGGAGGTCCTCGCTCAGGGACAGCAGCCGGGAGGTGTGGACGACGGAGGAGGCGCCGAAGCCCTCGACGCCGCGGAAGACACTGGCGCCCGCGAGCCCGGCGGCACGGGCCCGGTGGACGATCTCCGAGTAGAGGGGCCGGTGCTGCCAGGTGTCGTTCTCGCCGACGTACACGGTCAGACGGAGGACGGTGCCGGTCAGCCGCGTCATGGCTGCCTCCCGATCAGTACTCGGCGGGTCGCCGCGGCGGCCGTCCAAACGGCGAGGAGCGCCGCGCAGGGAGTCACCGCGAGATGGACGAGGCCGGAGGCCAGGTGGCCGCCGTCGAGCAGGTTCCGTGTGTCGACGGCGTAGGTCGAGAAGGTGGTGAACCCGCCGAGCACTCCGGTGCCGAAGAACGGGCGGACCAGCGGGTGGGCCGCGCGGACCTCCGTGACGACCACCATGAACACCCCGATGACGGCGCAGCCGACGGCATTGACCCAGAGGATCGTCCAGGGGAATCCGTGCGGCGGGGTCGGCCACCAGAGGGTGGCCGCGTACCGGGCCGTCGCCCCCGCTGCCCCGCCGAGCGCGACCACCGCGACGACGGGTGCCTGGGCGCGGAAGGCGGGGCGGGCCCTGAGGCCTCCGGTTTCCGGGGCTGTCACCGTCGTACGTCTCCCACTCGTTCGGGATCAGCGTAACGTCCCGGGGCGCGGCGGGTCATGTCGTGGCCCGCGCGCTACCAGCCCTTCTCGAACATCTGCGCGACATCGGAGATCCGGAGCTCGTCGCGCCGGTAGTGCGGACAGCCGTCGCGGGGGACGGCGCGCAGCAGGCCGAGGGCCGTGAGCAGCCGCAGATGGGTGACGGCGGCCGGGCGGGGGACGCCGAGCCGTGCGGCGACGTCGTCCGCGGTGAGGCCGCGGCCGGCGACGTCCGGTTCCTCCAGCCATGCCAGGATGCGCAGCCGTGTCCTGTCGAGGGGGATCCTCAGCATCTCGTACACCTCCGCGCCGGGCCGCACGCCCGGAGCCCTTCCACTCTGCCGTGGGCAGGGGCGCCGTGTCCCGGACTGACGGCACCTTGTCCGGGACCCAACGCCCCTCCGCTACAGGGCCGTTCGGCCCCGCCGCCGCGGGGCGGCGGGACCTGCGGGATCACCGGTGGCGGAACCAGGCCGTCGCGGGCAGGGCGCGGTCGTCGTAGCCGAACAGCGCCTGGTTCTCCCAGCCGTTGCCGGAGGACGGGTCGGCCGGGTCCCAGCCGTTGCCGGTGCGGGCGGTCCAGGTGGCCTCCCAGTAGAAGACGCCGAGGCCGCGCCCGTTCGGGACGGCCTCCACGATGCTCGCCACGTCGTTCATCCAGCGGGTCTGACCGGCGGTGGACGCCGGGTAGCCGGGGACGAGTTCGCTGTCGAGGTCGATGATGTTCTCGAGGCCGTCCTCGCTGTCCAGGCGGAACGGGTAGGCGGTCTCGGCGACGAAGACGGGCTTGCCGTAACGGGTGGCCGCGTCGTCCAGCGTGGTCTGGAAGTCGTGCAGCGTGCCGTGCCAGTAGCCGTAGTACGACAGCCCGATGGCGTCGAACCTCACCCCGTGGGAGACCGCGTTGTCGAACCACCAGCGGGTGCCGTCGAGGTCACCGCCCTCCGCGAGGTGCAGCGCGGCGACCGTGGAGGGGCTGACCGCCTTGACGGCGTCGTAGCCGGAGTTGAGCAGTCCGGCGAGCTGGGGCCAGTTGGCCGAGGAGCCCTCGTTCCAGAGCATGCCGCCGTTGATCTCGTTGCCCACCTGCACCATGTCGGCCGTCGTGCCCTGCGACTTGAGGGCGCTGAGCACGTCGTAGGTGTGGTCGTAGACGTCCTTCTTGAGCTGCCCGTAGCCGTGTCCGGCCCAGGCGGCGGGCTTGTTCTGCTTGCCCGGGTCGGCCCAGGCGTCGGAGTAGTGGAAGTCCACGAGCAGCTTCATGCCCTGCGCCTTGATCCGCTTGGCCAGGGCCAGCACACGCGCCTTGTCGTTGAAGCCGTCGGCCGGGTCGACCCAGACCTTGAGGCGGGCGTAGTTCATGCCGGCGGACTTCAGGATCGCGACCGGGTCGCCCGCGGTGCCGGAGGCGGTGCGGTAGACCCCGCCCCTGGCCTCGCTCTTGGGCAGGGAGGAGATGTCCGCGCCCTTGACGGACAGGCCCGAGGTGCCCGGGGTGAAGGTGAGGTCGTCGACGTTGAGCCAGTTGCCGGCCTTGGCGTCGCTGGTGACGCTGACCGTGCACCGGCCGCCGGTGACCCGGACCGGCACGACGATCCGCAGCCATCCGGAGTCGGAGACCGGCAGGTCGGTGCGCTGTTCGGCGCCGCCGCAGTTCTTCAGGGCGAGGTGGGCCGCGTTCTGGCCGCCGCCGGAGCGGACCCAGGCGGTGAGCCGGTAGTCGCCGTCGGTCAGGCCCGACAGGTACTGGTAGGTCTCCACCTTGTAGGCCGAGGACGACCAGTGGGACAGGCGGTGACCGCCGTCGCGGCCACCGGGCTCCGTGTACGAGGCGGCGGTGTCGCCGTACTCGGACCAGCCTGCCGGGACGGCCGCGCCCGAACCGCCGGTCTCGAAGCCGCCGTTGGTGAGGGTGCTCGCGGCGGTGGCGGTGGGGGCCGGCAGGGCGGTGAGTGCGAGCCCGGCCACGAGCGGCGGCAGCAGGGCCCGGAGTGTGCGTCTGGGATGGAACATGGGCGTTCGTCGTCCCTTCGACGTGGGGTGGGGTGCCCCGCACCCGGGAGGGGGTGGAGGGCCCCCTCCGCCCGCGGCCGGTGTGCTCACGCGGGCGGAGGGGAGTCGCGGCTCAGCCGTCGAGTCGGACGACCCGGACGGCTCCGGCCGGGACCGCGAGGCGTCCCGCGGCGCGTTCACCGGTCAGCAGTTCGGTGCCGGGCGTCTCCAGCGGCACCTTGGCATCGGTGGCGGTGTGGTTGATCGCGAACAGGAAGGTGCCCGACTCGCCCGTGCGGCGCACCACTTCGACGTCGCGGGGCAGATCGCCGCGCGGGGCGATCCGGGCGTCCTCGGCGGCGCGGCCGAGGAGGGTGGCGAGGCCCTCGGCGCCCAGCCGGGTGGAGACGTACCAGGCGGTGCCCTCGCCGAGCCGGTGCCGGGTGACGGCGGGACGGCCGGCGGTGAGGCCGTCGGCGTACGTCCACACGGTCTCGGCGCCGCGCGGCACCACGAACTCGGTCCACACGTCGGCGTCGAGTCCGGCGCCGTCGGGGCCGTCAAGCCGGACCCGCTCGCCCCGGAGCAGGGGCGAGAACTCCTCGACGGTCAGGCCGAGGACGTCGCGCAGGGCGCCCGGGTAGGGGCCCTCGTGCACGGCGTCGTGCTCGTCGACGATGCCGGAGAAGTACGACACCACGAGGGTCCCGCCGTTCTCGACGTACTCCCTGAGGTTGCTCCCGGCCGCCTCCGTCATCAGGTACAGGGCCGGTACGACGACAAGGGGATACCTCGACAAGTCGGCCTCGGGGTGGGCGAAGTCGACGGTGAGGTGGTGGTCGTAGAGGGCCTCGTAGTAGGCGTCGGCGCGTTCGCGGGCGTCGTGGTCCTCGCTGGGGCGCCAGTCGAGGTTCTGCGCCCACCAGGAGTGCCAGTCCCACAGCACGGCGGCGTCGGCCTCGGTGCGGGTGCCGCGGACCGGCGCCAACGAGTCGATCGCCGCGCCGAGTTCGGTCACCTCGCGGAAGACACGGGTCTCGGTGCCGCCGTGCGGGAGCATCGCGGAGTGGAACTTCTCGGCGCCGCGCCGGGACTGGCGCCACTGGAAGAACATGGCGCCGTCGGAGCCGCGGGCCACGTGCGCCAGAGAGTTGCGGGCCATCTGGCCGGGCGCCTTGGCGGGGTTGCGGGGCTGCCAGTTGACGCCCGAGGTGGAGTGCTCCAGCAGCAGCCAGGGGGCGCCGCCGGCGACGGAGCGGGTGAGGTCGGCGGCCATCGCGAGGTTGACGTGGGTGCGGCGGCCGTCGGTGATCAGGTAGTGGTCGTTGGTGACCAGGTCGGCCTCGCGGCCCCAGGCCCAGTAGTCGACGGAGTCGCACTGGCTGAGGGCGGTCATGAAGTTGGTGGTCACCGGGACGCCCGGGGAGAGACGGTGCAGGATGTCCCGCTCGGCGGTGAAGTTCTCGCGCATGGTGGCGTCGGCGAACCGCCGGTAGTCCAGCGCCTGGGCCGGGTTGCCGACCGTCGGGGTGCGGCGCGGCGGGTTGATCTCGTCGAAAGCGGCGTAGTGCTGGCCCCAGAAGGCGGTGCCCCAGGCCTCGTTGACGCCGTCCACCGTGCCGTACTCCCGCTCCAGCCAGCGGCGGAAGTGGGCGGCGCAGGACTCGCAGTAGCAGGCGGAGACGGGGACGCCGTACTCGTTGTGGACGTGCCACATCGCGAGCGCGGGGTGGTCGCCGTAGCGCTCGGCGAGCTTGGTGGTGATGTTCGCGGCGGCCGCGCGGTAGTCGGCGTTGCTGTGGCAGATGGCGCCGCGGGAGCCGAACTCCAGCCGTACGCCGTCCTCGGTGACGGGGAGCGCGTCGGGGTGGGCGCGGTAGAACCAGGCGGGCGGCACCACGGTCGGGGTGCCGAGGTCGACGCGGATGCCGGCGTCGTGCAGCAGGTCCAGGTTGCGGTTGAGCCAGCCGAAGTCGTACACGCCGGGCGCGGGCTGGAGCAGGGCCCAGGAGAAGATCCCGGCGCTCACCATGGTGACGCCGGCCTCCCGCATCAGCCGTACGTCCTCGTCCCAGACGGACTCCGGCCACTGCTCGGGGTTGTAGTCCCCACCGAAGGCGAGCCCGGTGAGGCCCCTGGGGGTGGTCTCCGGCATGGATTGTCTCCCGATGTATCGATCTTTTGGGAACGTGCACACACACTTTTGGCGGTGCGAGCTCAACATAACCGCACAGCAACAACCATTGACAAGTGTCCGGGATGTTTCTCTACTGTGAACGCTCACAGAAGCATGGCTGGTTCTCGCAGCAGGCGGGGACCCCAGGTCAGGGGAGAGTTCCATGCCGTACACGAAGCGCCGTCGCCTCGTGAGTTCCGCCGTCGCCGTCACGCTCGGCGCCACCGCACTCGCCGCCTGCGGCTCGTCCTCCGACGACGGCGAGGCCCAGTCGGGTCCGGTCTCACTGACGTACTGGACCTGGACCCCGGGCATGGACAAGGTCGTGGACCTGTGGAACAAGGGTCCGGGCAAGAAGGAGCAGATCACCGTCACGGTGAAGAAGCAGGCGTCCGGCGACACGCTGGTCACCAAGATCCTCACCGCGCACAAGGCCGGCAAGGCGCCCGACCTGGTGCAGGCGGAGTACCAGGCGCTGCCGACGCTGGTCAGCAATGACGCGCTGGCCGACATAGGCGGGAACGTGGGCGACGCCAGGAGCAAGTTCGCCGACGGCGTCTGGCAGCAGACCACCCTGGGCACGGACGCCGTCTACGCGGTCCCGCAGGACATCGGGCCGATGATGTTCTACTACCGCGAGGACCTGTTCGAGGAGTACGGCCTGTCCGTCCCGGCCACCTGGGACGAGTTCGCCGAGACCGCGCGCAAGCTGAAGAAGAAGGCTCCCGACAAGGACCTCACCACCTTCTCCGCCAACGACTCCGGCCTGTTCGCGGGCCTCGCCCAGCAGGCCGGCGCCCGCTGGTGGACCACCTCCGGCGACAAGTGGAAGGTCGGCATCAACGACGCGGCGACCAAGAAGGTCGCCGACTTCTGGGGCGGCCTGGTCGCGGAGGGCGCCGTGGACAACCAGCCGATGTACACCCCGGCGTGGAACAAGGCGCTCAACACCGGCAAGCAGATCGCCTGGGTGAGCGCCGTGTGGGCGCCGGGCACGCTGACCACGGCCGCGCCCGACACCAAGGGCAAGTGGGCGATGGCCCCGCTCCCCCAGTGGGACGAGGGCGGGAGCAGCACCGGCAGCTGGGGCGGCTCCTCCACGGCCGTGACCACCGACTCCGGGAACAAGGCCGCCGCCGCGAAGTTCGCCGCCTGGCTGAACACCGACGGCGAGGCGCTGAACGCGCTGGCCAAGGAGAGCGGCATCTACCCGGCCTCCACCTCGGCCCAGCTCAGCGGCGCCTTCACCACGCCGCCGGAGTACTTCTCCAACCAGCCCGACTTCTACACCAAGGCCGCCGCGATCGCGGAGACCACCGCGCCGTCCGCCTGGGGCCCGAACGTGAACGTCGCCTACACGACGTTCAAGGACGCCTTCGGCGCCGCCGCGAAGAACAAGTCGGACTTCACCGCCGCCCTGGACACCATGCAGCAGGACACGGTCGCCGACCTGAAGAAGCAGGGCTTCGGGGTCGCGGAGTGAAGTTGCCGGCCCGCCGGACGTCGCACGGGGTCAAGGGGGCCCCGTACACGTTCCTGATCCCCGCCACCCTCCTGTTCCTCCTGTTCTTCGCGCTGCCCATCGGCTACGCCGTCTGGCTCAGCTTCCGCAAGGTGCGGGTCTCCGGCCTCGGGCTGGGGGCCGGCGCCCGTGAGGAGGTCTGGGCCGGGCTGGAGAACTACACCGGCGCGCTGTCCGACAGCGAGCTGCTGAACGGCGCGCTGCGCGTGCTCGGCTACGGCTGCATCGTGGTGCCGGTGATGCTGGGTCTGGCGCTGCTGTTCGCGCTGATGCTCGACTCCGAGAAGGTGCGGCTCGCCCCCTTCACCCGGCTCGCGATCTTCCTGCCGTACGCGGTCCCGGGTGTGGTGGCGGCCCTGCTGTGGGGCTTCCTGTACCTGCCGGACGTGAGCCCCTTCTACTTCGTCCTCGACCGGCTGGGCCTGCCGCAGCCGGATCTGCTGGACGGCGGACCGCTGTATCTGGCGCTGTCGAACATCGCGGTCTGGGGCGGCACCGGCTTCAACATGATCGTCATCTACACGGCGCTGCGGGCGATCCCCGCCGAGGTGTACGAGGCGGCGAAGCTGGACGGCGCCACACCGCTGCAGACCGCGCTGCGGATCAAGATCCCGATGGTGGCGCCCTCACTGGTGCTGACCTTCTTCTTCTCGATCATCGCGACGCTGCAGGTGTTCAGCGAACCGACCACCCTCAAGCCGCTCACCAACTCCGTGGCCACCACCTGGAGTCCGCTGATGAAGGTGTACCAGGACGCCTTCGGCAAGGGCGACATCCACGCGGCCGCCGCCCAGGCGACCCTCATCGCGCTCGCCACCCTGGTGCTGTCCTTCGGCTTCCTGCGGGCCGCGAACCGACGCAACAAGCAGGAGGCCGCCCGATGAGTTCGCCGGCTCTGCGCAAGGCCGAGCCCCCGGCCGGCACCGCGCGCGAAACCGCCCTCGGCCCGGGGCGCCGCCGCCGGATCGCCATGGTCCCGACCGTGACGCTGCTGCTCGGCGCGCTCTACTGCCTGCTGCCCGTCGCCTGGGTGGTCATCGCGTCCACCAAGTCCGGCGCCGAACTGTTCTCCACCTTCACCTTCTGGCCGGGCACCGGTTTCGCCGACAACCTCTCCGATCTGAACGCCTACCGCGACGGCGTCTACTGGCGGTGGATGGGCAACTCCGCCCTGTACGCCGTGCTGGGCGCGCTGCTGTCGACGTGCGTGTCGGCGTTCAGCGGCTACGCGCTGGCGGTCTACCGGTTCCGGGGGCGCGAGACGCTGTTCAACGTGCTCCTCGCGGGCGTGCTGATGCCGCCGGTGATCCTCGCCATCCCCCAGTACCTGCTGCTGGCGCAGGCGGATCTCACGGACTCCTACCTGTCCGTGCTGCTGCCGCAGATCCTCTCCCCGTACGGCGTCTACCTCGCGCGGATCTACGCCGCCGCGGCGGTGCCGGCCGATGTGGTGGAGGCCGGGCGGATGGACGGAGCCGGCGAGTGGCGGATCTTCTCCCGGGTCGCGCTGCCGATGATGGTGCCCGGACTGGTGACGGTGTTCCTGTTCCAGTTCGTGGCGATCTGGAACAACTTCCTGCTGCCGTACATCATGCTGAGCGACGACGAGAAGTTCCCGATCACCCTCGGTCTGCACACCCTGCTCGAACAGGGCGCCAACACCCCGGCGCTGTACACACTGGTGATCACGGGGGCGTTCCTCGCGGTGTTCCCGCTGGTGGCGCTGTTCCTGGTCGTCCAGCGGTTCTGGAGTCTGGATCTGCTCTCCGGGGCCGTAAAGTCATGACCATGGGCAACACGGGGGGCAGGCGCAAGCCGCCGACGATCCACGACGTGGCGCGCGAGGCCGGGGTCTCGCGCGGCACCGTCTCGCGGGTGCTCAACGGCGGTCACTACGTCAGCCCCACCGCCGCGGAGGCGGTCAACGCCGCGATCCGCAAGACGGGGTACGTCGTCAACCGGCACGCCCGCTCGCTGATCACCGGCAGGTCGGACTCGGTGGGTTTCCTGCTCACCGAGCCGCAGGAGCGGTTCTTCGAGGACCCCAACTTCAATGTGCTGCTGCGCGGTTGCACCCAGGCGCTGGCGGCGCACGACATCCCGCTGCTGCTGATGCTGGCCGGCACGGACGACGAACGGCGGCGCATCACGCGGTACATCACCGCGGGGCACGTCGACGGGGTGCTGCTGGTGTCCAGCCACTCCGGCGACCCGGTGGCGGAGGAGCTGCGGGCGGCGGGGGTGCCGCTGGTCGCCTGCGGCAAGCCGATCGGGCTGGGCTCGAAGGTGAGTTACGTGGCCGCGGACGACCGGGACGGCGCCCGTGACATGGTGCGGCACCTGCTGGCGCTGGGCCGGCGGCGGATCGGGGTGGTGACCGGTCCGCTGGACACCCCGGGCGGTGTGGAGCGTCTCGCCGGCTACCGGGAGGTGCTCGCCGGGGCGGGCGTCGGGGCGGACGAGCGGCTGATCGTCTCCGGGGACTACAGCCGGGCCAGCGGTGAGGCGGCCGCCGAGCGTCTGCTGGCGCGGGCGCCGGACGTGGACGCGGTGTTCGTGGCGTCCGACCTGATGGCCCAGGGCGTGCTCACCGCGCTGCACCGGGCCGGACGCCGGGTGCCGGAGGACGTCGCGGTCGGCGGCTTCGACGACTCCCCCGCGGCCGTCGCCGCGAGCCCGGAGCTCACCACGATCCGCCAGCCGTGGGACCGCATCAGCACGGAGATGGTGCGGGTGCTGCTGGCCCAGATCGGCGGCGAGGACGCGGCGGCGGTGATCCTGCCGACGGAGCTGGTGAAGCGGGACTCGACGTAGGGGCCCGGGAGCGGGAGGGCGGGTCCCCTCCCCCGGGCGGCTCAGCCGGTCAGGATCGGAGAAGCCGTACGGCGCTCCCCCTGCCTAGCGTGGAGGCACCGGCGCGCATCCGGGCGCCGGTCCCGCTTCCGGAGGAGTACGTCATGAGCGACGGCCTGAAGACGATCGTCTACCCCGTGAAGGACCTCGCCCCGGCGAAGGCGCTGTTCCGGGCCCTGCTCGGGGTGGAGCCCTACGCGGACGAGCCGTACTACGCCGGGTTCCGGACCGGCACCCACGAGATCGGGCTGGACCCCCAGGGCCACGCCAAGGGCATGACCGGGCCGGTCCCCTACTGGGTCGTGGCCGACATCAGGCGGTCGCTGGCCGAGCTGCTGGAGGCCGGGGCGGAGCCGCTGGGGGACGTGCAGGACGTGGGCGGCGGCACTCTGATCGCCTCCGTGCGGGACCGGGACGGCAACCCCGTCGGACTGTTCCAGGACGCGCCCGCCTGACCCGCGGGGACGAGCGTCGATGCGCGTTCATTGAATGTCGAACAAATGTTACGGTTCGGGTATGGGAGCGAAGACGGGCGGGGCGCGGCTCGAGGAACGGTGGCGCGAGATCCTCGCGGTGCACGCGCGGACGCTGGGTGAGATCGACCGCGCGCTGCACCCGTACGGCCTCGTCGCCTCCGACTTCGAGGTGCTCGACCTGCTCGCGACCGCCGCGCCGCGGGACGGCGAGCAGTGCCGGGTGCAGAACCTGGTGGGCCGGGTCCATCTGAGCCAGAGCGCGCTCTCCCGCCTCATCGCCCGCCTGGAGAAGGACGGGC
This sequence comes from Streptomyces fungicidicus, assembly GCF_003665435.1. Taxonomy (NCBI): domain Bacteria; kingdom Bacillati; phylum Actinomycetota; class Actinomycetes; order Kitasatosporales; family Streptomycetaceae; genus Streptomyces; species Streptomyces fungicidicus. Next base: position 256,016 of record NZ_CP023408.1, on the reverse strand, counting down.
TCGTCGAGCGCAGCATGTGCCTCGAGGACCGGCGCGGTGTCTATGTGCAGCTCACCCGCAAGGGCCGCGAGCTGCACTCCGAGGTGCTTCCGCTGCAGCGCGCGGTACTGGCCCGCACGCTGGACGCGTAGCGCGCGGGCCAGGTGCGGCGGCCCCTACGGGCGGGCCAGCAGCGTGCGCACCCCCTCCGAGGTGAGCGTCAGACGGTGCTCGGAGCTGCCGTCGATGGTGAGTGACAGGTCCTCGGCCGGCCACTGGGCGGCGAGCGCGCCGAGCGGGACCAGGCGGTAGCGGGAGACGAACGGCAGCAGCCCGGCCATCTCCAGTTCGGACGTGAAGACGGGCACCACCTGGGCGCCGCCCGGCTGCTCCAGCACGGGCAGGGCCACCGCGCCCGGATCGGCGGCCTCCTCGTCGCCCGCGTCGTCCGGCACCGGGATCAGTACGTCGCTGTTCGCGAGGGCGTCCAGCGCGACCGTGTCCCCGGTGTCCTCCGACAGGGTGTCCAGGGCCCGCTGCGCGGGCGTGGGGGCGTTGTTCTCGTGCGCGGGTGTTTCCATGACAGATTCCCTGGTAGCGGCGGTCGTACGGCCCGCCCGGGACAGCCTCCGGCCCGGGCACAGTGCTGCACGCGTACCCGTTCGCCCCTCGCGCAACCCTGCGATTCCCGGCGTCTCCCGCGCCCGCGGCCGCTTCGCGCACCCCTTCGGACACCCCCTCGGGGCCGGCCGATCAGCACAGCTATCATATGAGCACCCTCTAGCTCGAAAGATGATCCTGTGACTGTCAATGAAGACTCGTTCACCAATTGGAAGCACCGCGAGGAGATCGCGGAGTCGATGATCCCGGTCATCGGGAAGCTGCACCGCGAGCGGGACGTCACCGTCCTGCTGCACAGCCGCTCCTTGGTCAACAAGTCGGTGGTCAGCATCCTCAAGACCCACCGCTTCGCCCGGCAGATCGCCGGCGAGGAGCTCTCGGTCACCGAGACGCTGCCCTTCCTGCAGGCGCTCACCACCCTCGACCTCGGCCCGTCCCAGATCGACATCGGCCTGCTCGCCGAGGCCTACCGCGCCGACGACCGGGGACAGTCGGTCGCCGAGTTCACCGCCGAGGCCGTCGCCGGCGCGACCGGCGCCGACAGGATCGACCGGCGTGAGCCGCGCGACGTCGTGCTCTACGGCTTCGGCCGCATCGGCCGGCTCCTCGCCCGTCTGCTCATCGAGAAGTCCGGGTCCGGCAACGGCCTGCGGCTGCGCGCCATCGTGGTCCGCCGGGGCGGCGAGCAGGACATCGTCAAGCGGGCCTCGCTGCTGCGCCGCGACTCCGTGCACGGTCAGTTCCAGGGCACCATCACCGTCGACGAGGCGAACAGCACGATCGTCGCCAACGGCAACACCATCAAGGTGATCTACGCCGGCGACCCGACGGAGATCGACTACACCGCGTACGGCATCACCAACGCCATCCTGATCGACAACACCGGCAAGTGGCGTGACCGCGAAGGGCTTTCGCAGCATCTGCGCCCCGGCGTCGACAAGGTGGTGCTGACCGCGCCCGGCAAGGGCGACGTGCCCAACATCGTGCACGGCGTCAACCACGACACCCTCAAGCCGGACGAGCGGATCCTGTCCTGCGCGTCCTGCACCACCAACGCGATCGTCCCGCCGCTGAAGGCGATGGCGGACGAGTACGGCGTGCTGCGCGGGCACGTGGAGACGGTGCACTCCTTCACCAACGACCAGAACCTGCTGGACAATTACCACAAGTCGGAGCGCCGCGGCCGTTCGGCGCCGCTGAACATGGTGATCACCGAGACGGGCGCCGCCTCGGCCGTCGCCAAGGCGCTGCCCGACCTCGACGCGACCATCACCGGCAGCTCGATCCGCGTCCCCGTCCCGGACGTGTCGATCGCCATCCTCAACCTCCAGCTGGGCCGCGCGGCCGGCCGGCAGGAGGTCCTGGACTACCTGCGCAGCGTGTCGCTGACCTCGCCGCTCAAGCGCCAGATCGACTTCATCAGCGCGCCCGACGCGGTCTCCAGCGACTTCATCGGCTCGCGGCACGCCTCGATCGTCGACGCCGGCGCGCTGAAGGTCGAGGGCGACAACGCGATCCTCTACCTCTGGTACGACAACGAGTTCGGCTACTCCTGCCAGGTCGTCAGGGTCGTCCAGCACGTCTCCGGGGTGGAGTACCCGACCTACCCGGCGCCGGCCGTCTGAGCACGGATCAGGTCCGCAAACGGAACGAACGCGGCGACGGGCGGGGTTGGCGAGATGTCCGGCCCCGCCCGGTCTCCGGTGTACCGGGCGGTAAGGGGCAGATCGGTAACGATCATCCGGTACGGCTTGCCGGGGCCCCCGGACTTCCTAGTCTTCCGACATGGCTCTCTTCAGCAGTCGCACCAGCAGACGTCCCCGTGTCGCACCCGCCCTCGACGACGCCGAGCTCGCCCGGGTGCTGGGGCGGTTGAGCAAGCGGAACGCGGGCGCCAAGGCTGCGGACGTGACCCTCGTGGCGTCCCTGCTGGAGGAGACCGGGGACGACTGGGACCGGCGCGGCCACCGGATGTCCGTACTGGCCGAGGCGACGGCGGACGCGGGCGTCGCGGAGGTGTGGCGGGACAAGGAGCCGCAGAACCCGGACGCGCTGGTGTTCCACTCCTGGACCGCGCTGGCGCGCGGCCTGCGCGAGGGACGGCTCGAGGACGCCGGGCAGGTCGTCTCCCAGTGCCACCGCTCCGCCGAGCGAAGACCGGAGGACCCGCTGCCGTGGGTGGTCCTGCTCGGGGTCTCGCGCATCGAGCGCTACGGGCAGGGCGACGTCAACGCCATCTGGCGGGAGGCCACCGGGCGCGACCGCTGGCACCGTGAGGCGTATCTGCAGATGCTCGCGTACCTGTCGCCGGAGGAGGGCGGTTCCAGCGCGTCCGTCCTCGACTTCGTCGACGTGGTGCGCACCCGCATCCCGGCGAACGCCCCGTGTGCCGCCGTCGAACTGACCGCGGCCGTACGGCAGTACCAGGGGCTGCTGGCGCAGGGCGGGGTACGGGCCATGACGGCCGGTCAGCTGTGGGAGGGCGGGCAGATCGCGGCCGCGCTGGAGCAGGCCGCGGCGCTGTGGGCGAAGCCGGGCTTCTTCCAGCACGCGGCGGCGCAGGCGGACCTGAACGTGCTGGCGTACGCGCTGTGCGCGGCGGGGCGGGCCGCCGACGCGCACCCGGTGTTCCAGTCCCTCCAGGGCATGGTCACCCCCTGGCCGTGGGACGTCGACGGCCCCGCCGTCGCCCGCTTCGAACAGCATCTGTCCAAGGCGGAACGGGGCCGTCAGGGCGGCGTCGGAGGCTCCTGACCGGGAGACCGTCAGCCGCGGGACAGGATCGCCGTGACCGCTTCGCGCAGGGTCTTCGCCGGGTCGGCGGCCGGGCCCTCGTGACGCCAGGCGACGAAACCGTCGGGGCGTACCAGGACCGCGCCGTCCGGGGTGACGCCGTGGGCCGCGGCCCAGTCGGCGCCGGGGGCCGGGACCAAATCCGCCCCGGGGCCGGTGCCGATGCGGTGGGAGTCCAGGGGAACGGGCAGGCCGGCCACCGCCTCCGTCGCCGCCGCGTGCCAGGCTCCGGTGTCGGAGCTGAGCAGGACCAGGGACCGTTCGTACAGGTCGAGGGTGGAGATCCGCTCGCCGGCCCGGGTCAGCCACAGGTGCGGGGCACGGCTGCCGGGCTCGCCGTTCAGCGCGACCCCCTCCGGGACCACCGGCGTCGCGGCGTCGGCGCCGAGGACCGCGCCGCGCGGATAGCGGTAGGCCAGCGCCACGTTGAGGATGCCGCCCTTCCTGCCTCCGGGGCCGCCGGCCTCCGGGGCGGGCGTGTACCCGGGGTGGCTGTGCTCCACCGAGCGGGACGAGGCGCGGGCGCTGGTCGCCTCCGCGACGGGCCGGCGTTCGGCGTCGTAGGACTCCAGGAGACCCGGACCGGCCCAGCCGCCCAGCACCGCGGCCAGTTTCCAGGCCAGGTTGTGGGCGTCCTGGATGCCGGTGTTGGAGCCGAACGCCCCGGTGGGGGACATCTCGTGGGCCGAGTCGCCGGCCAGGAACACCCTGCCGTCGGCGTACCGTTCGGCGACCCGCTCGGCGGCGTGCCAGGCCGCCCGTCCGGTGATCTTCACGTCGAGGTCCGGTACGCCGACGGCCCGCCGGATGTGGGCGGCGCACCGCTCGTCGGTGAACTCCTCGAGGGTCTCGCCGTGCTCGGGGTGCCAGGGGGCGTGGAACACCCAGTTCTCCCGGTTGTCGACGGGCAGCAGCGCCCCGTCGGCGTCCGGGCTGGTGAGGTAGCAGACGATGAAGCGCCGGTCGCCGACCACGTCGGCGAGGTCACGGGAGGTGAAGGTGACGCTGACGTTGTGGAACAGGTCGCCGGGGCCGTTCTGCCCGATGCCGAGCCGTTCCCGCACGGGGCTGCGCGGGCCGTCCGCGGCGACGAGGTAGTCCGCCCGCACGGTGGTGTGCTCGCCGGTCTCCCGGCTCTTGACCCTCGCCGTCACGCCCTCGGGGTCCTGCTCGAACGACATCATCTCGGTGTGGAACCGCAGGTCCCCGCCGAGCTCTCGGGCGCACTCCAGCAGCACCGGCTCCAGGTCGTTCTGGCTGCACAGGCACCAGCCGGCGGGACTGAACCGCGCCAGCCCGCCACCGGGGTCGATCTCCCGGAACAGCCACTCGCCCGCGTCGCCCACCAGGGACGGCGTCTGCAGGATGCCGTGGTTGTCCGCCAGGACCGACGCGGCCCGGGCGATCCGCCCGTCCACCCCGGCGGTGCGGAACAGCTCCATGGTCCGCACGTTGTTGCCGCGTCCGCGCGGGTGGATCGAGGTGCCGGCGTGCCGTTCGACGAGTGTGTGCGGCACCCCCAGCCGCCCCAGGAACAGGGACGTCGACAGACCCACCAGGGAGCCGCCGACGATGAGGACGGGCGTGCGGTGAACCGCCTCACCGGCCGTGTCCGATCGGTTCATTGAAACGCCTCCAGCGTCGCCCTCGACGGGCTGAGGAACAAGACGCACATTTCATGCCCGCCACGGACCGGTTCGCGTCCCCGCGGCACCCGGTTGGCACGGGGTTCACCCACCTGCCCCGTGTCGCTCGCGCGCTCCGGGGGGCGCGTCGACCATCGACTCATGGCGACCGACGGCCTTTCGGACACGGCGGTCGTTCCTGACCTTCCGGAAGAAGAGGAGAGGTGCGCCGGATGACCATGTCGGGACGCATATCGCAGTCGGCCTTCGACGGTTCGAGGCTGCGGGTGATCCTGCTGCTCGACCTGTACGAAGGAGCCCAGGAGCAGTTCCTCGACGCGTACGAGCACATGCGCAACAAGGTCGCGTCCGTCCCCGGTCACATCAGTGACCAGCTGTGCCAGTCGATCGAGAACCCCTCGCAGTGGCTCATCACCAGCGAGTGGGAGAGCGCCCCGCCGTTCCTGGCGTGGGTGAACAGCGAGGAGCACGTCGAGACCGTCCGGCCGATGCACAACTGCGTCCGGGACACCCGGTCGATGCGCTACAGCATCCTGCGCGAGACCCACCCGGGCCGGCAGGCCGCTCCCGAGGCCGCGACGGCCGGCCTGCAGTCGGCCGCCCGCGTGGGCGACGGCGTGGCGCGTCACGCCCTCACCTTCACCGTGAAGCCGGGCTCGGAGTCCAAGGTCGCGGAGCTGCTGGCCGGTTACCAGTCGCCCAAGGCCCAGGTCGACGACACCACACGGCTGCGCCGCACCTCGCTGTTCATGCACGGCAACCGTGTCGTACGGGCCGTCGAGGTGGAGGGCGACCTGCTGGCCGCGCTGCGCCACGTCGCCCGTCAGCCCGAGATCAGGGCGGTCGAGGAGGCCATCAACCCCTATCTCGAGCAGGACCGGGACCTGACCGACCCGGACTCCGCGCGGGTGTTCTTCACCCGGGCGGCGCTCCCGGCGGTGCACCATGTGGTGGCCGGCCGGCCGGAGCCCTCCGGGGTGCGCCGGCACGCGCTGTACTACCCGGCCGTCGAGGGCCGGGGCATGGAACTGGCCCGGTTCCTCGCCCACCAGGACGAGGCCGCCGCGGACGACCCGGACAGCCCGGTGCACGCCAGCACCGTGTTCCAGCGGGACGACATCGTCGTACGTCTCGTGGACGTCACGGGCGAACTCGACCTGGACCCGCTCGCCGCCCTCGGCATCAAGGGCGCGGGGAAGGCGGCGGAGCTGGAACGCCTGCTGGACGGCGCCGCGATCGGCGTCGAGGGCTCCCTGGACTCCGAGCGCAATCTCAACCGGCTGCTGGCGCACGCCGACATGCTGCCCGTCACCGACCGCAGCTCGGCGGACTCCTGACGGTCCACCGCGGTGACGTCCGCGGGCCACGCCCGCGGACGTCACCGGCACACCCGGAGGTATCAACCATGTCCCAACAGCATCCACGCATCGTGGACCTGAGCGAGACGGAACCCAACCGACGGCGCGGAGGCGACCTCAGGACCCTCCTCACCCCGGCCACCGTCGGCTCCACCAGCGGCTTCATGGGCCTGGCCATCATCAAGCCCGGCGAGCGCATCGGCGAGCACTACCACCCGTACTCCGAGGAGTTCGTCTACGTCGTCGAGGGCGCCCTCGAAGTCGACCTGGACGGCGAGCCGTTCGCGCTCCGCGCCGAACAGGGGCTGCTGATCCCCGTCGACATGCGGCACCGCTTCCGCAACGTCGGCGACCAGGAGGCCCGCATGGTGTTCCACCTGGGTCCGCTCGCCCCACACCCGAGTCTCGGCCACGTCGACACGGAGGAGACCGAAGGCGCCGCCGCCGGGCCCCAGTTGGCCGTCGGCGGGCCCGAGCGCGACCGTTCCGCCGAGCCCAGTGAGGCCATAAAATGACCCGCCGAGTGGCCGTCACCGGTATCGGTGTGGTCGCTCCCGGCGGCATCGGAGCGACGGCGTTCTGGGATCTCCTCGCAGCCGGCCGCACCGCGACCCGCGGCATCTCCCTGTTCGACCCGGCGGGGCTGCGTTCGCGCATCGCCGCCGAGTGCGACTTCGACCCGTTCGAGCACGGCCTGGACGCCGAACTGTGCCAACGTGCCGACCGTTACGTCCAGTTCGCCGTGGTCGCGGCCGCGGAGGCGGTCCGCCACTCCGGACTCGACACCGCCGCCGGGGACCCCTGGCGCACGGCGGTCTCACTGGGCAGCGCGGTCGGCGGCACGACCCGGTTGGAACACGACTACGTACTGGTCAGCGAACGCGGCCGGCGGTGGGACGTGGACCACGAGAAGGCCGAGCCCCAGCTGCACACCGCGTTCCAGCCGAGCACGCTCGCCTCCGTCGTCGCCGAACGGTTCGACGCCCGGGGCCCCGTGCAGACCGTCTCCACCGGCTGCACCTCCGGCCTCGACGCGGTCGGCTACGCCTTCCACACCATCGCCGAGGGCCGGGCCGACGTCTGCATCACGGGGGCGTCGGACTCGCCGATCTCACCGATCACGATGGCCTGCTTCGACGCCATCAAGGCGACGTCGCCCAACAACGACGACCCGGAGCACGCCTCCCGCCCCTTCGACGCCCACCGCGACGGCTTCGTGATGGGCGAGGGCGCGGCGGTGCTCGTCCTGGAGGAGTACGAGCACGCGCGGGCGCGCGGCGCGGACATCCTCTGCGAGATCAGCGGCTACGCCACCTACGGCAACGCCTATCACATGACCGGTCTGACCAGTGAGGGGCTGGAGATGGCCCGGGCGATCGACACCACGCTCGACCAGGCCCGCATCGACCCCACACTGATCGACTACGTCAACGCGCACGGCTCCGGCACCCGGCAGAACGACCGGCACGAGACGGCCGCCGTCAAGCGGTCCCTCGGCGCGCACGCCCACGGGACGCCCATGAGCTCCATCAAGTCGATGGTGGGGCACTCGCTGGGCGCGATCGGAGCGATCGAGGTGGTCGCGTGCGTGCTCGCGCTGCGGCACCAGGTGGTGCCGCCCACGGCGAACTACGAGACCCCCGACCCCGAGTGCGACCTGGACTACGTGCCGCGCACCGCCCGCCCGCGGAAGCTGAACCATGTGCTCTCCGTCGGCAGCGGCTTCGGCGGCTTCCAGTCCGCGGTGCTGCTGTCCGGGCCGGGCGGGAGGACACGATGAACAACCGTCGCCCCCGGCGCGCGGCCGTCACCGGCATCGGCGTGATCGCGCCCAACGGAATGCGGACCGACGCCTACTGGAAGTCCGTGAGCGAAGGCATCTCGGTACTGGACTCGGTCACCCGCGAGGGCTGCGAGCAGCTGCCGCTGCGGGTGGCGGGCGAGGTCCGGGCCTTCGACCCGGCGGCCCTCATCGAGGACCGGTTCCTGGTGCAGACCGACCGGTTCAGCCACTTCGCGATGGCCGGGGCCGCCCTCGCCCTCGACGACGCGGGACTCGGCGGCGAACCCGCGGAGCCGTTCTCCATCGGGGTGGTCACCGCCGCCGGATCGGGCGGCGGCGAGTTCGGCCAGCGCGAACTGCAGAAACTGTGGGGCCGGGGCTCCAAGTTCGTCGGCCCCTACCAGTCCATCGCCTGGTTCTACGCGGCGAGCACCGGCCAGATCTCCATACGCGGCGGCTTCAAGGGGCCCTGCGGTGTGGTGGCGAACGACGAGGCCGGCGGTCTGGACTCCCTCGCGCACGCGGCGCGGGCGGTGGAGCGCGGCACCGACGTCATGGTCGTGGGAGCCGCGGAGGCGCCGCTGGCCCCGTACTCGATGGTCTGCCAGCTCGGCTACCCCGAGCTCAGCACCCTCGACGACCCGGCCCGCGCCTACCGCCCGTTCACCGAGAAGGCCTGCGGCTTCGTGCCCGCCGAGGGCGGCGCGCTGCTCGTCGTCGAGGACGAGTCCCGTGCCCGCGACCGCGGGGTGCCCGTACGGGCCACCGTGGCCGGCCACGCCGCCACGTTCACCGGGGCGTCCCGCTGGGCGGAGTCCCGGGAGGGCCTGGCCCGCGCGATCCGCGGCGCCCTCGACGATGCGGGCTGCGCCCCGGAGGAGATCGACGTCGTGTTCGCGGACGCCCTGGGCGTGCCGGAGGCGGACCGCGCCGAGGCGCTGGCGATCTCCGACGCCCTGGGCGCGCACGGCACCCGGGTCCCGGTCACGGCGCCCAAGACCGGCATCGGCCGCGCCTACTGCGCGGCGCCCGTGCTGGACACGGTGGCCGCGGTGCTCGCCATGGAACACGGCCAGGTGCCCCCGACACCCAACGTGTCCGACATCTGCCACGACCTCGACCTGGTGATGTCGCGCGCTCGCCCCGCCGAGCTGCGCACCGCCCTCGTCCTCAGCAGGGGACTGATGGGCTCCAACGCGGCGCTGGTCGTGCGCCGCGGTGACGATTCCGCCCGGTAGGACCGGGCGGGGAAGGAGCAGTCACCCATGATCACCACCGAAGTGACCTACGAGGAACTCGCCGCGCTGATGAAGCAGGCGGCCGGCATCACCGTCGACCCGCAGGAGCTCAGGCAGTCGGCGGAGTCCCCCTTCGACGCCTTCGGACTGGACTCGCTCGGCCTGCTCGGCATCGTCGGCGAGCTGGAGAACCGGTACGGCGCGTCGCTTCCCCCCGACTCGGAGCGCTGCCGCACGCCCCGGGAGTTCCTGAACCTCGTCAACAGCACCCTCACGGCTGGAGCCTGAAAGTGGCAGGACACACCGAGAACAGCATCACCATCGACGCTCCCTTCGACCTCGTGTGGGAGATGACCAACGACCTGGAGAACTGGCCGCGGCTGTTCAGCGAGTACGCGTCCGTGGAGGTCCTCTCCCGGGAGGGCTCCACGACGACGTTCCGGCTGACCATGCACCCGGACGAGAACGGCAAGGTGTGGAGCTGGGTGTCGGAGCGCACCCCGGACCGTGAGAAGCGCATGGTCCGCGCCCGCCGCGTGGAGACGGGCCCGTTCGCCCACATGAACATCGTGTGGGAGTACGCGGAGCTGCCGGGCGGGGTCCAGATGCGCTGGACGCAGGACTTCGCGATGAAGCCCGACGCCCCGGTCGACGACGACTGGATGACGGACAACATCAACCGCAACTCCCGTACGCAGATGGCCCTCATCCGGGACCGGATCGAGCAGGTCGCCCGCGACAGCGAGAGCGCGTCCGTCGCGTCCTCCCGCTGAACCCCGGTCCAGGAAGGACACATCCGATGCACCACGCCCTCATCGTCGCCCGGATGAAACCCGGTTCGGCGCCGGACATCGCCGACGTGTTCGCGGCGTCCGACCGGGGTGAACTCCCCCACCTGGTCGGTGTGAACCGGCGCAGCCTCTTCCAGTTCGGTGACGACGTGTACCTGCACCTCATCGAGTCCGAGCAGGACCCGGCGCCCGCCATCGCGAAGCTGACCTCGCACCCCGAGTTCCGCGGTGTCAGCGAGCGCCTGGAGGCGTACGTCAGCCCGTACGACCCGGCCACCTGGCGCGGCCCCCGGGACGCCATGGCCCGGTGCTTCTACCGCTGGGAGCGCGGCGCCGGCTCCTGAGCGGACGGCCCGCACCACCCCGAGGCCGCCGGTCCCGCGTCAGTCGCGGAGCCGGCGGCCTCGGGGTTTCCGGGGGCCTTCGTCAGCCGGGGACGGTGCACTCGAAGGCGTGGAGATAGGCGTTGACGGGGCTGATGTCGCCGATGACCAGGCCCGCGTCGGTCAGCCGGTCGACCATGCTCTGCCGGGTGTGCTTGGCGCCGCCGACGTTGAGGAGCAGCAGCAGGTCCATGGCGGTGGTGAAGCGCATCGACGGGGTGTCGTCGACGAGGTTCTCGATGACGACGACCCGGGCGCCGGGCCGGGCCGCCGCGCGCACGTTGGCGAGCGCCCGGCGGGTGCTGTCGTCGTCCCACTCCAGGACGTTCTTGATGATGTACACGTCCGCCTGGACGGGGACGTCCTCGCGGCAGTCCCGGGCCACGACGTCGACGCGGCCGGCGAGCGCGCCGCCCTCGCGCAGCCGAGGGTCGGCGTTCTCGACGACGCCGGGGAGGTCGAGCAGGGTGCCGTGGAGGTGGGGGTGCTTCTCCAGCAGGCTGGCCAGGACGTGTCCCTGGCCGCCGCCGATGTCGACGACCGAGGCGGCGTCGTCCAGGTCGAGCAGCCGGGCCACGTCACGCGCGGACTGCTCGCTGGAGGTCGTCATGGCCCGGTTGAACACATGGGCGGACTCGGGGGCGGACTCGTTGAGGTAGGTGAAGAACTCCTGGTCGTACACGTCCTCGAAGACGTTGCCGCCGGAGCGCACCGCCTCGTCGAGCTGCGGCCAGACGTTCCAGGTCCACGGCTCGGTGCACCACAGGGCGATGTACCGCAGGCTGTGCGGGTCGTCCTCGCGCAGCAGCCGGGACATCTCGGTGTGCTCGAAGGCGCCGTCGGGGTTCTCGGCGAAGACGCCCTGGCACGAGAGGGCGCGCAGCAGCCGCCGCAGGGTGTGCGGCTGGGTCTTCACCGCCGCCGCCAGTTCGTCGGCGGTCATGGGGGTGTCGTCCAGTGCGTCCGCCACGCCCAGGCGTACGGCCGCGCGTACGGCGGCGGCGCACGCCGCCCCGAAAACGAGCTCCCTCAGCCGCATGGGCGGCGGGGGAGCCGGATCAACGGTGGTCATCCGTTGCCTCGCTTCTGCTGTCGTGCGGTGGGTGGTGGGGGGAAACGGTGGTGCGGGCGGGTCAGCACATGCCCGCGGGCTCGGAGAGCGTGCAGGTGTTGCGGCCGAACGTGTTGTTCTTCGCGGTGTCCCGGTTGGCCAGGTCGGCCGGGCTGTTGCCGGTCACCAGGTTGTCGCGGATGTCGTTGCGCTCGTTGGGGGTGCCGACGAGGCTCTTGAAGAGCACGATGCCGCCGGACAGCGGGGACTTGCCCTTGTTGTCCTCGACCCGGTTCCGGGCGACGAGGGTCTGCTCGACGCCGGTGAGGACGATGCCCGAGCCCTGCAGGTAGGGCAGGCGCGGCGTCTTGGCGCAGTACTTGTTGTTGTCGTGGACGTAGTTGCGGGTCACGCTCAGGTGGCCGCCGCGCGGCTTGGACTCGTCGCCGACCACGAAGACGCCGGTGCAGTTGCCGGTGGCCTCGTTGCGGTCGACGTCCAGGTTCCGCAGCCGGCGCACGGTGACGCCGACGCGGTTGTCGGCCATCCGGTTGTGCCGGATCACGGTCCGCTCCGCGTCCCTGGCGCCCTCCTCGGTGTCGACGGTGTTGGCCACGAAGAGGCCGGCGTCGCCGTTCTTGCGGACCATGTTGTGGCTGAGCACGCTGTCCACGGAGCGTTCCTCGGCGATGCCCCACTGGCCGTTCTTCTCCGAGATCACGTACCGGACCTTCAGCCGGTCGGTCCCGGTGGCCCACAGCCCGTTCTTGGCGAAGCCACGCACCGTCAGCGACCGTACGGTGACGTCCTTGAGAGGGCTCTTGTCGGTGCCGGTCACGCAGACGCCGTTGCCCGCCTTGGCGCAGGCGCTCTTGCCGGGTTTCGCGGCGGGCACCAGGACGGTGCGGGCGGCGCTGTGGCCGCGCAGGGTCACGCCCGACTTCCTGATGTCGACGCTCTGCTTGTAGGTGCCGGGCTCGAGGAGGACGGTGTCCCCCTTCTTCGCGGCGTCCACGGCCTTCTGGATCGACTGGCCGGGCTGGACGCGGTGCACGGTCGGCTGGTGGACCGACGGGGCGGCGCCCAGCCCGGCGGCCACGGCGGCGGTGGCGGTGGCGAGGTACGCGAGGTGTCGTCTGTTCATGAGCCGAAGCTATGAGCGGGGTTGGCGCCCCGCCACCGCTGATCACCCAGGCGGGCAGGGGCCCCGCTCCACGGGTGATCACCCGGTCGGCTCATCCGCCGGAGGCGCGGCGAAGGAGGGGCGCCGGTGTTCCGGCGGAACGGGACGGGCCGCCCACGGGGTGGTGGGCGGCCCGTCAGGCGCGCGTGCCGTCGGCCGGGTTCCGGGTCAGGCGACCGGGGTCGTCCGGTCCTTGTCCGCGACGGTGCCCGTGGCGGCGCCCGCGGCGGCGGACTCCTCGGCGAGGCGCTCCATGCCGCTGGTGGTCTTCAGCGGCTTCTCCTTCAGGAACACGACGGCGACCAGGGCGAGCAGCGCGAACGGAGTGGCGATGAGGAACAGGTCGGCGGTGGCGACGGCGTAGGCGTGCTCGATGATGCCCCGCATCGGCGCGGGCAGCGTGGACATGTCCGGGACGCTGCTCTCGCCGCCGCCTCCGCCCTCGCCGGCCGCCACGGCGATGCCGGCCTCCTTCAGCCCGGCGGTCGTCTCGTCGGCGACCCGGTTGGCGAGGATCGCGCCGAGCACGCTGACGCCGATGGTGCCGCCCATGCTGCGGAAGAAGGACAGCACGGAGGTGGCGGCGCCCAGTTCGGCGGCGGGCACGTCGTTCTGGGCGGCGAGCACCAGGTTCTGCATCAGCATGCCGACGCCGATCCCGAGCACCGCCATGTAGAGGCTGAGCAGTCCGAAGTGGGTGCCGGCGTCGATCGTGGAGAGCATCGCGAGACCGGCGGCCATGACGACCGCTCCCGCCACCAGGTACCGCTTCCACTTGCCGGTGCTGCTGATCACCTGTCCGGCGACGGTGGACGAGACCAGCAGACCCATGATCATGGGCAGGCTCATCAGGCCGGCGACGGTCGGCGACTTGCCCAGGGAGACCTGGAAGTACTGCGAGAGGAAGACGGTGCCGCCGAACATGGCGACACCGACCAGGAGGCTGGCGACGGTGGTCAGGCTCACCGTGCGGTTGCGGAAGATGCCGAGCGGGATGACCGGCTCGGGGGTGCGGGCCTCCACCAGGACCGCCGCGGCGAGCAGCAGCACGCCGCCGCCCGCGAGGGCCGCGGTCTGCCAGGACGCCCACGGGAACTCGTTGCCGGCCAGCGACACCCAGATGAGCAGGGCGCAGACACCGGCGACGATCAGGAACGCGCCGAGCCAGTCGATGCGGACCTCGCGCCGTGTCGTGGGCAGCCGCAGCGTGCGCTGGAGCAGCGCGATGGCGAGCAGCGCGAAGGGCACGCCGATGAAGAAGCACCAGCGCCAGCCCAGCCAGGAGGTGTCGACCAGCACGCCGCCGACCAGCGGCCCCGCCACCGTGCCCACCGCGAAGACGGCGCCGAAGATACCGGCGTACTTGCCGAGTTGGCGGGGCGGGATGATGGAGGCCATCACGACCTGCGCGAGGGCGGTGAGACCGCCGGCGCCGATGCCCTGCACGACGCGGCTGAAGATCAGCAGGCCGACGCCGTGGGAGAAGCCCGCCAGCAGCGAGCCGACGACGAACATGCCCAGCGAGAGCTGGAGCAGCAGCTTCTTGTTGAAGAGGTCGGACAGCTTGCCCCACAGGGGCACCGTCGCCGTCATGGCGAGCAGTTCGGAGGTGACGACCCAGGTGTACGAGGACTGGCTGGCGCCCAGGTCGGCGATGATCGTGGGCAGCGCGTTGGCCACGACGGTGCCGGCCAGGATCGCGACGAACATGCCGGCCATCAGGCCGGACATGGCCTGGAGTATCTGCCGGTGGGTCATGGAGGTGGGAGGCGCGTCGGCGGGCGCCGTGGGTGAGCTCACGGAATCTCTTTCGGATGGTGGTCGAACGGTCACGCGCGGGGCGGGCGCCGGCGTGGGCCGGCGCGCTCGTGGGCGCGGAGCGGAGAGGGGGCGGCCCCGGCGGGAAGCCGGGCGGCCGGTGTGACGGCTTACGCGGGGGGCGCCGGAAGACCGGCGGCGAGGAGGGCGAACACCTCCTGGAAGACGTCGAGGAAGCCGGCTTCCTCCGGCCGGGCGCACCAGTGCTCCACGCTGGTGCGCACCGCGGTGCTCGCCACCCCGGCCAGCAGCCGCGGGTACAGGTCGAGCGCGCCGCGCCGTTCCTCGTCGCTCGCGGACGCGGACGCGGGCTCGGCCGTCACCGGCCCGCCCGCCCGGATGCGCGCGGCGACGGCCTCGGCCAGTCCGGTCTCGTCCGCCAGATGCGCGCCCAGCGTGCGGACCAGCAGGTGCGGTGAGGCGTGCAGCACTTGGGCGTGCAGCCGCCACAGCTCGTGCTGCTGCTCGGCCTCGGCGAGTTCCGCCGCCATGGCGTCGCGCAGGGCCTCCAGCGGGGAGAGTGCGGCCGGCGCCTCGCGCACGGAGCGGCGGATCCGCGCGCCCGCGTCCGCGTCGATCACGACGAAGGCGTCGTCACGCGTGTCGAAGTAGTTGAAGAAGGTCCGTACGGACACTCCGGCCGCCGCGCTGATCGCCTCGACGGTGACCTTCTCGGCCCCGTGTTCGGCGGCCAGCCGCACCGCCGCCTCGGCGAGCGCGGCACGCGTCGCCCGCTTCTTCCGCTCGCGCAGCCCGCCCTGCGCGGCACCCTTCTCCTTCACATCGTGCATGCTATGCAAAGATGCACGTCCTGCAAAATTATTTCCGGACGGCCCCCGATCCCGCTTCCGGGCGGCGTGCGGCCGAGCGGGCGGCGCGGGCCAGGGGCAGATAGCGCAGCCGCTCGGGCAGCAGCGGGAACACGGTGCGCACGACTGCTCCGAGACCCCGCAGCCTCCGCTCCTGCCGGGGCGTCCAGGTCACGCCGAGACGGTCACGGACGGTGGGCGGCAGGAGCCCTGCGGTGACGAAGACCTGCAGCCGGGCCACAGCGGGGCCAAGCAGCGGCCAGACCCGGCGCAGCAGCGGGCCCGCGCCGGGCGGCACCGGCACCGGCCGGCCCGGGTCGAGCAGTTCACCGACTACGGCCGTCCGCTCCAGTTCACCGGCGACCATCGTGTCGAAGTAGCGCCAGAACGCCTCGGGCGTGGGCGGCATGTCGCGGTCGGCGATGCCGAGGATCCGCCCGAGCTGGAGCAGTTCGCCGTAGAGGCGGCGCTCCTCCTCGGGCGTGAACGGGCGGGAGAGGTAGCGCGCGGCGCGCAGGAAGACCGGGTAGGCGGTCGCGTGCACCCAGGCGTAGTGGGCGGGGGTGAGGGCGTGGTAGGGGCGGCCGTGACTGTCGGTGCCGCTGATGTTCCTGTGCAGCCTGCGCAGCCGCCGGCCCTCCTCGACCGCCCGGTCCCCGCCGTATACCCACAGCTGGAGGGAGTGCAGCGAGCGTTCCGCGCGCCCCCAGGGGTCGGTGCGGAAGACGGAGTGGTCGTCGACGCCGGCGCCGACCGCGGGGTGGGCCACCTGCAGAACGGTGGCGGCCGGCAGCGAGAGCAGCAGCCGTACGTCGCCCGCGACGTCCCACAGGATACTTTCCGGTGCGAGCGGTTCCGGTTCGGTCCGGGCCGTCATGTCAGTGCACTCCCAGCGATCGTCGGGCCGCCGGCCCGATACCTCAACTCTGCTGACCCGCACAAGAGTTGATCTCGTGTCCGGAGTATTGACGCGCCTCGTGAAACAAGTCAATAGTTTTTGTATCTTCGACCCACCGAGGGGAAGGGGTGCCGGCGCTTCCATCGTCCATCGGCGACCCCGGGGACGCCAGGCCCGTCCGGCCGGCGGACGCCGGGAACGGTCCGACCGCGCGCAGCGCGCACCGACAGGAGAGGTCACCATGGGCCGTTACGGCCGGCTCCGCCGCATCCAGCAGATGGACCCGCTCCGGGACCACGAGCGGATCTTCCGGTGGATCACCCAGTACGAGTTCCCGCGCGACTACCTCCAGGGCACGTCCGTCGCCTTCCTGCGCGACTACGGCGTGCCGCGCGTCTCCCGGCTGCTCGACCGCACCCAGGAGTTCGAACGGGCGGGACAGAAGCGGTACGACGACACGGTGCTGATCGCCTACGAGATGGTCCGCGAGGGCCTGGACTCGGAGCACGGCCGTGCCACCGCCCGCCACCTCAACCGCATCCACGGCCGCTACCGGATACCGAACGAGGACTTCCTGTACGTCCTCGCCACCACCGTCGTCGGGCCGAAGCGGTGGATCGACCGGTACGGCTGGCGGCCGCTGTCCCCGCAGGAGACGGAGAGCCTGGCGCTGGTGGGGCGGCGGATGGGCGAGCTGATGGGCATCACCGGACTGCCCGCGGACTACGCAGAATTCGAGCGCCTGCACGACGCCTACGAGCGGGAGATGTTCGCCTACGATCCCGCCAACCGCCGGGTCGCCGCCGCCACGTTGCGGGTAGTCACCGAGTGGTACCCCGCCCCGCTGCGGCAGCTGGCGGCCCGGGTGACGCTCGCCCTGCTGGACGAACCGCTGCTGGAGGCGCTCGGGCTTCCCCCGCAGCCCCGCTGGCTGCGGTTCGCGGCGGACCGCGCCCTGCGGGCGCGGGCGGCGGTGATACGCCGGCTGCCGCCCCGCCCCGAACGGTTCCCGCGCAGGCCCAAGCCGCGCAGCTACCCGTTCGGCTGGACCCTGGACGACCTCGGCCCGCACTGGGCCCACTCCCGGCCGGTGGTCCCGCTCACGGACGAGGACCCCCCGCCCGGTCCCGCCGTCCCGGACCACCACACCCCGCCGCCGGCCCGGGAGGCGACGGGCGCCCCGCCCCTCTCCCCCGGCGGCCGCTCCCCCGCGCCCGCCTCCGCCCCGGACCGCTCGCACCGTACGCACCTCGACCAGGAGCCCCGATGACCGACACCACCCCCGGCACCGAACCCCGCGCCGGGACCTTCACCTCGTACAGCCCCGCCACGGGCGAGCCGCTCGCCGACCATCCGGTGGACGGGCCGGAGCGGGTCGGCCGGGCGGTGGCCGGGGCCCGGGCCGCCGGGGCGGCCTGGGCCGCGCTGCCCGCGGCCCGGCGGCGGGAGCACCTGCTGCGCTGGAAGCGGGCCCTCGCGGCCGAGCTGGACACCGTGGCCCGCACCGTCGCCGCGGAGACCGGCAAGCCGGCCGGTGACGCCGCGCTGGAGGTCGTCCTCACCCTGGAGCACCTGTCCTGGGCGGCCCGCAACGCCGAACGGGTACTGCGCCGGCGCCGGGTGCGCACCGGGCTGTTCACCGTCCACCAGCGGGCCTCCCTGGTGCACCGGCCGCTCGGCGTCGTCGGGGTGATCGGGCCGTGGAACTACCCCCTCTACACCCCGATGGGCTCCATCGGCTACGCGCTGGCGGCGGGGAACGCCGTGGTGTTCAAACCGTCCGAACTGACCCCCGGCACGGGGACCCTGCTGGCCCGGCTCTTCGACGCCGCCGTGCCCGGGCACGCCGGCCTGCTCACCGTGGTCACCGGCGCGGCGGCGACGGGTGAGGCGCTGGCCCGGTCCGGTGTCGACAAGCTGGCGTTCACCGGCTCCCCCGGTACCGCGCGCAAGGTGATGGCGGTGTGCGCCGAGTCGCTGACGCCGTTCCTCGCCGAGTGCGGCGGGAAGGACGCGGTGATCGTCACCGCGGACGCGGACCTGGACACCGCGGCCGACGCGATCGTCTGGGGCGCGATGGCCAACGCGGGCCAGACCTGCGCGGGCGTCGAACGCGTCTACGCGGTGCGGGAGATCCACGGCGCGCTCTGCGAGAAGGTGGTGGAACGCGCCGGCGCGCTGCGTCCGGGCGCGCAGCCGGACGCGGACTACGGTCCGATGACCCTGCCGGCACAGACCGCCGTGATCGAGCGGCATGTGCGCGACGCGGTGGCCGCGGGGGCCCGGGCCCTGCTCGGCGGGCCCGGGTCGGTGCGGGCGCCGTACGTGGCGCCGGTGGTGCTGACCGGGGTGCCGGAGGACGCACCGGCGATGGCGGAGGAGACGTTCGGGCCGACCGTGGCGGTCAACGCGGTGGCGGACGTGGACGAGGCGGTGGCCCGTGCCAACGCCTCGCGCTACGCCCTCGGCGCCGCCGTGTTCTGCCGTGACCGGAGGACCGGCGCGGCGATCGCGGCGCGGCTGCGCGCCGGGGCGGTGTCGGTGAACTCGGTGCTCGGCTTCGCCGCCGTGCCGGCGCTGCCGTTCGGCGGTTCGGGGGACTCCGGGTTCGGCCGGATCCACGGCGCGGAGGGGCTGCGCGCCTTCACCGGTGTGCAGTCGGTGACGGTCCGGCGGTTCGCGCCGCCGGTCGAGCTGACGTCCTTCGGCGTCCCGGCCGCCACGCGGGAACGGGCGGTGCGGCTGGCCAGGGCGCTGCACCGGCGGCGCTGAGCCGCCGGGGGGCGCGTCCGCCGTCAGGCGTCGAGCAGAGGGGCGAGGTAGCGGCGGGCGAACGCCCGGGCCTGGTCCTCGTCCTCCATCTCGATGCAGCCGGCGGGATTGAGCAGGAAGGAGACGGCCACGCGGACCATGAGTTCGGCGACCGGCCGCGGGTCCGTGCCGGGCCTGTTCTCGGCCTGCTGGGCGCGGCGCAGATGGGCCGTCAGATAGTCGACGGTGGCCGTGAGCGAGGGGCCGCCGTTGACCGTCAAGTAGGGCAGCACCACCTCGGGTTCGAGGCGGAGCAGCCCGCCGAAGAGCGGATGGGCGCGGGTGTGGCGCAGGGCGACCACGAAGCCCTCGACAACCCGCTCCTCCATGGTGGGCAGTGCCGCCACCGCCTCGTCCAGCTGCTGGAAGAACCGGCTGCCCTCGCGCAGCAGCGTGGCCTCGACGAGTCTGTCCTTGGTCTGGAAGCGCCGGTAGACGGTGACCCGGGAGACGCCGGCCCGCTTGGCGACGTCGTCGACCGAGGAGCGGCGCAGGCCGAAGGTGGTGAACTGCTCCAGTGCGGCGTCGAGGATCCGCCGCGCCACCTTCTCCTCCGTCTCGGGCTGGGCGATGGCCCGGGCGAGCAAGGAGTCGTTCGCTTCAGTCTTCATGGTGCCCCTCACGATACCGCCACCCCCTCCACCGGGAGACTGTGAAACAATGTGCATATCTTTGTAACTCCCTCCTCTTCGACCCCGACCCCGCCGCCCCGCATCCCGCGTCCCGTTTCCCGCATCCCGGAGGACCTGATGGGCAGTCGCCTCACCGAAGAACAGTCCGACTTCGTCGCGGCCATCCGCGACTTCGCCAAGCACGAGTGCGGCACCCGCGAGCAGCGGGACGCGCTGACCGGGGGCGGCCGCGAGGCCCACCACCCGGGGCTGTACGCCCGGCTCGCCGAGCTGGGCTGGCTCGGCGTGTGCCTGCCCGAGGAGTACGGGGGCGCGGGCGGCGGACTGGCCGACGCCTGTCTGTTCCTGGAGGAGATCTCGTACGGCATGGTCCCGGCCGGCGGGTTCGTCACCACCGTCATCGCCGCCAAGGCCTACGAGCGGTTCGGCACCGAGCGGCAGCGTCAGGAGGTGCTCACCGGGGCCGTCCGGGGCGACGTCCTGTCCATCGCCATGTCGGAGCCCGGCGCCGGGTCCGACGTGGGCGCGCTGCGCTGCCGGGCCCGTCGGGCCCCCGACGGCGGCTGGCTGGTCGACGGCCAGAAGACCTGGATCTCCAACGCGCACTGCGCGAGGAGCATCCTGCTGGTGGCCCGCACCGGCGAGGACAAGCACGCCGGGCTCACCATGTTCCACCTGCCGGCCGGCACCCCCGGGGTGGAGATCCGGGGCATCGAGACCATGGGCGGCCGGGAGGTCAACGACGTCTTCCTCACCGGCGTCCGGCTGCCCGATGACGCCGTCGTCGGTGAAGTGGACGGCGGCTGGCGGCAGTTGATGGCCGGACTCAATTACGAGCGGCTCTTCCTGGCCGCGAACATGCTGGGCCTGGCCCGCCGCGCCTTCGACGACGCCGTCACCTACGTCCGCGAACGCGAGCAGTTCGGGCGGCCCGTCGGCTCCTTCCAGGCGCTGCGGCACCGGATCGCCGACCTGGCCACCGAGATCGAGTGCGCCCGGCTGCTGGTGCGGGAGGTGGCGCTGGACTGCGACGCCCAGCCGGACCGGTTGTTCCCCCGTGAGGCGTCCATGGCCAAGCTCAAGGCGACCGAGACCGCCAAACGGGCCGCCCTCGAAGGCATGCAGATGATGGGCGGCTACGGCTACACCACCGAGTTCGACATGGAGCGCCATCTGCGGGCGGCGGTGGTCTCCACGGTCTACGGCGGGACCAGCGAGATCCAGCGGGACGTCATCGGCAAGAGTTACGGCCTCTGAACGGACCGGGCGCCGGCCGTGCCCGGAGCGGCTGCCCGCTCCGGGCACGGCCGGGGCCGCGCTGCCCGCCGGGGGCTACACCGGGGCGAGCGCCTCGTCCATGGACTGCTCACGCCAGCGGCGCAGGAGCGCGTGGAAGGCGACGGCGCCGTGCGGGTAGGCGGTCGGGCAATTGGGGCGCCCGCGCCCTTCCCGGTTGTAGTAGCCCGGGGTGCACTCGGCGTGGAACCACTCGTGGTCGGGGGCGCCTTCGGCCAGGAGGGCGATCCAGGCGTCCTCCGCCTCGCGGGACGGCTCGACGAGGGCGCCCGCGGCCTCGGCGGCCGCGACGAGTGCGGCGGCGTGCACTGCCTGTTCGTCCAGGATGTGCGTGAAGTTGACGCTGCTGGCGTTGTGCAGGGAACCCATCCGGATCAGGTTCGGGAAGCCGTTGCTGGTGAAGCCGTGCAGGGTGCGGACGCCGTCCCGGGCCCATGTGTCGAGCAGCAGGGCCCCGCCCCGGCCGCGGACGGGCAGCTTGCCGGAGTGGATCCCGGAGACGCCGACGGAGAACCCGGTGGCGAAGATCAGGCAGTCGAGTGCGTACTCGGTGCCGCCGACCACCACCCCGCTCCCGGTGACGCGTTCGATGCCATGGGTGTCCGCCGTGTCGACCAGGGTGACGTTGTCCCTGTTGAACGCCGGGTAGTACAGGTCGGAGAAGGTGGGCCGCTTGCAGGCGTACCGGTACCAGGGCTTGAGCCTCTCCGCCGTCTCCGGGTCGGCGACCTCCCGGGCGACCCGGTCCCGCATCGCGTTCATCTTGACGGCGTCGGCGATCTCGTAGGCGGCCTCGAATGCCCCCCGGTCGCCGTCCGGACGGGAGAAGCTCGGCAGCAGCTTCTCCAGGAGGCCCGCCGAGGCCGTCCACCCGTCCGCCACGAGGTCCTCGCCGCACTCCTCGCCCGAGACGATGCGCAGGAAGTTCTCGCGGCGTTCGCGGGCCCAGCCGTCGCGGTCCGCGCCCACGTCCCGGGCCGTGGTGCGGCGGTTGCCGCGCACGTCCACCGTGGAGGGGGTGCGCTGGAAGACGTAGACGTGCCCGGCGTCCTCGGCCAGCACGGGAATGACCTGCACGCCGGTCGCCCCGGTGCCGACGACGCCCACCCGCTTGTCCGCGAGCCCGGTCAGACCGCCCCGCGGGGTGCCTCCGGTGTAGGCGTAGTCCCACCGGGAGGTGTGGAAGGTGTGGCCCTCGAACTCCTGGACGCCCGGTATCCCCGGCAGCTTCGGCTCGGTCATGGTGCCGGTACCGGTGACGACGTACCTCGCCCGGAACGCGTCGCCCCGGTCGGTTGCCACGATCCAGGTGCCGGAGCTCTCCTCCCAGGTCAGCGCGGTGACGGTGGTGGAGAACAGGGCGTCCGCGTACAGGTCGTACACCCTGGCGATCCGTACCGCGTGCCGCCGGATCTCCTCCCCCGGGGCGTACTTCCACTCCGGTACGTACCCGGTCTCGTCGAGCATCGGCAGATACACGTGCGACTCGATGTCGCAGTGGACGCCCGGGTACCGGTTCCAGTACCAGGTCCCGCCGAAGTCACCGCCCTTGTCGATCAGGCGGACGCGTTCCACGCCCTGCCGGCGCAGCCGCGCCCCGGCGAGGATGCCGCCGAACCCGCCGCCCACGACGGCGACGTCCACGGTGTCGCGCAGCGGCTCGCGTCCGGCCACCTCGTCCACGTACGGGTCGGCGGCGTAGAAGCCGAACTCGGCCTCGGCGCCCAGGTACTGGCCGGGGCCGTCGGGCCGCACGCGCCGCTCACGCTCGTGGCGGTAGCGCCGCCGCAGCGCGGTGAGCTCGTCGGGGGTCGGCGGGTGGAGGGACGTCATGTGGGGGGCCTCGCTTCTCTCCGTCTGCTGTCTGACGCCGGACGTGTCCCGAACTTCCGTGCGGACGACCGGCCTTGACGAACCGTAGCAACAACCGGACAACACTGTCCGGTTAGAGTGCGGGGGCACGACGACCTTCGGACAGGAAGAGTGACCCCCCATGCGACGACTCAGGAACCGATCCCTGGCCGCGCTCGCCGCCCTCGGCGCGCTGGCCCTGACCGGATGCGGCACCGGGACGCACCCGACCGGCGCCGGGGCCGCCCCCACCGCCACGGGCGGGACCATCACCGCCCACCCGTTCATGCGGCTGACCCCGGTCCACGACGAGACCGGGATGACGCTCCTGGAGGGCCCGGTCTTCGGCGAGGACGGGAAGCTTACGGTCGTCGACGTCACCGCCCCGGCCGGAGCGCCGAAGGTGCTGCGCGTCGACGTCCGGAAGAAGACGGCGCGCAAGCTCTTCACCGACGCGCGGGGCGCCTACACCTCGGCCCAGTTCAGCCCGTACGACGGCCGGCTCTACCTGTCCGACTTCGCGCACGGCGAGATCGTCTCCCTGGCGCCCGGCGGCGGCGACCGGCGCACCTTCTTCACCGGCGAGGTCGACGGCGCCCGGATGCGTCCGGACGACATCGCCTTCGACCGGGACGGCAACCTCTACGTCAGCGACTCCCTCGGCCTCTCCGAGGGCGAGGCGCGCGGACGCGTGGTGCGCGTCGCCCGCGACGGCGGGACCGCCACCGTCCTCGCCGACGGGCTGGCCGCGACGAACGGCATCTCGTTCGACGTCGGCTACCGCGGCCTGTGGATCAGCGAACTGACGGAGAACCGGATCTCCTACCTCACCGTCGAGAAGCGGCCCGGCGCGACCGGCCGGCACACCGCCGTCCGCGTCGACGCGGGCCTCGCCCAGACCGACTCGATCGCCGTGGACGCGGACGGCAACCTGTACCAGGCGCTGCACGGCCGCCCGGCGATGGCCGTGTACGACAAGTACGGCACACACCTCGCGACGGTGCGGGTACCGGCCCGCGCCGAGGGGCTGGAGTCGGCGACGAACGTGGCGATCACACCCGGCGGGACCCGGGCCTACATGACGGTCAGCGGACCCGCCGGCGGGTATCTGTACACCTTCGACGCGCTCGCCGCGGGCATACGGCAGTCCAACGGCGGCTGAGCGCTCATCCCCCGAAGGGCCGCACCGGCCCCACCGTGACGCCGATCAGCCGCCACGCCGCGAGCGCCCGGTGTTCGCGCCCCTCCCGCGTGGGGCCGGTGACGGCCCCGGACACCATGGCGACGGCGAGCATGAGGTCGTCCGGGTCCGCCAGCCGGTGGCCGTCCGGCAGGCACCCCCGCAGGGCGCGCTCGACCCGCTCGGAGAGCTCGCGGGCGTACGCGTGGGCGGCGAAGCGGCCGCTCGCTCCGTCGGCGTGCAGCAGCCCGATGAAGGCCGCCGACTGCGCCAGGTGCCAGGTCAGCACGCCGAGCACCCCGTCCGGGGTCGCGCCCCGGGCGGCGGCCGCCTGCTCGACCTCGCGCACGTTCTCCTCCAGGACCGCCGCCGCGACGGCGTCCCGGTCGGGGAAGTGCCGGTACAGCACGCCCTGCCCCACCCCGGCCCGGCGCGCGATCGCGGACAGCGGGGCGTCCAGACCGTGCGCCGCGAAGATCTCCCGGGCGGCGGCGACCAGAGCCTCCCGGTTGCCGGCGGCGGCCCTCGGCCCCCGGTTCGCGGGCCTGCGCCCGTCCGGCGTGGGTTGTGCGGTCATCCGGCCAGCGTAACGGGCGTGCGCCGGGCGCCCGGCGCCCCGGTGCGCGCCGCCGTCCCGTCCGGTGGCGCTATCCGACTCCCTGTGCGGCGACGGCGAGGGCCTGCCGCAGGGTCTCCACCAACTCGGCGCCCGCGGCGTCGCGTTCCTCCGGTGCCCGGTCCCCGTGCCAGGCGTGGTGCTCGACGGCGGCGCGCAGGGCCGCGTTGAACATCGCCGCACGGGTCGTCACCCGCAGGTCGTCGGCGGGCAGTCCGGACCGCTCGGCCAGGGCGCGGGCGAACGCCTGCTCGGCCTCGTCGTGGGTCCTGAGCCAGACGGCGCGCAGTCCGGGTTCGGTGCGGGTGAGCCGCACCAGGGCGCCGACGGTGCCGCGGTCCGGCCCGCCGGCGATGTCCGCGCCCTCGGTGAGCCACCGGTCCACGGCCTCCCGCAGGGGCCGGCCGGGCGGCCACTGGCGCAGGAAGGCGCTGACGGCGTCGACTCCTTCCGAGAAGAGCGGTGTCACACAGCTCTCCTTGCTCGGGAAGTAGCGCCACACGGTGCGCGCCGACAGCCCGACGGCGCGGCCGATCTGCTCGCCGGTCGTGGACGCGACGCCCTGGGTGACGAACAGCTCCACCGCGGCCCGGGCGATCTCCCGCCGGATCTCGGCCCTGCGCGTCTCGGTGAGGGGCGGTCGTCCCGTGCGGCCACGGGATGCGGTCATCGGTTCCTCCGGCTCCGCCGATCGTGTGATCGAGCTTACGGAGATCTTGCCCCACCACTTTATGTCACTCAGAGACATTAAGTCGTACGGTGAGGACGCCCGGGGCCGTCGGAGCCCCGCGCGGCGACGGACAGGAGAGCTTCATGGCCGGCACATTCGACGGACGCGGCGTCATCGTCACCGGGGCGGGGTCGGGGATAGGCCGCGCCGCCGCCCTGGCCTTCGCCGCCGAGGGCGGCCGGGTCCTGGTCGCGGACCTCGACGCGCGGGGCGCGGCGTCGGCGGTCGCGGCGATCGAGGCGGCCGGCGGCACCGCGGTCGCGGTCACCGGCGACCTAGCCGAACAGACGGTCGTGGACCGGGTGACGGAGACGGCCGTCGAGCGTTTCGGCGCGGTGGACGTCCTGGTGAACAACGCCGGGATCATGGACGGGATGACGGCGCTCGCCGATGTGACCGACGCGGAGTGGGAGCGCGTCCTGCGGGTCAACCTGACCGCTCCCTTCCTGCTCACTCGCGCGGTGCTGCCGCACATGCTGGCGGCGGGACGGGGCGTCGTCGTCAACACCGCCTCCGAGGCGGGCCTGCGCGGCAGCGCGGCGGGGGCCGCCTACACGGCCTCGAAGCACGGTGTCGTCGGGCTGACCCGGAACCTCGCGGTGATGTACCGCAAGCAGGGCATCCGCGCGAACGCGATCGCCCCGGGCGGCACCGCCACCGGCATCGCCGTCGACGCCGACCCCGCCGGGCACGGTCCCGCGGCCCTCGGCCCGCACTTCGTCAACCTGGGCCGCCTGGCCCGGCCGGAGGAGCAGGCCGCCGCCATCCTGTTCCTCGCCTCGGACGCGGCGAGGAACGTCAACGGGGCGATCCTGCCGGTGGACGACGGCTGGGCCGCCGTCTGATCCGGCGCCGGCCTACGCCTCCGCGGCCGCCGCGCGCAGGGCGTCCAGGACCGGCCGGATGAGGGGATGTCCCTCGGCGCCCCGGCGCACGGCGGCGAAGACGCGCCGGGTCGGGGCCACCCCGTCGACCGGGCGGACGACCACACCGGTCAGGTCCATGCCGCGCAGCGCCGAGCGGGGCACCAGGGCGACGCCCACGTCCGCCGAGGCGAGGGCGACCACCGCCCGGAAGTCGTCCGAGGAGTGCTCGAGGATCGGCTGGAAACCGGCGCTCTCGCAGGCGAGGACGACCACGTCGTGGCACGGGTTGCCGGGGAAGGGGCCGATCCAGGGGTCCTTGGCCAGCTCGGCGAGCGCCACCTCGGCGGTGCCGGCCAGCCGGTGGGTGACGGGGACGACCGCGTCGAAGGGCTCGGCGTACAGCGGTACGTGGGTCAGCCGGGGGTCGTCGGCGGACGGCGCCCCGCGGTACTCGACCGCCACGGCCACGTCGACCTGCCGGTCGAGGACCATCGGCAGGCTGGCGTCGCCCTCGGCGTCCTGGACCCGGATGCGGATGCCGGGCGCCGACCCGGCGAGGCGGGCCGCCGCGGGAGCGACGACCTGGGCGATGCCGGTGGCGAAGGCGGCGACCGTGACGGTGCCGGCCTCCCCCGAGCCGTAGGCGGCCAGTTCGGCCTCGGCCCGCTCCAGCTGGGCGAGGACGGCGTTGGTGTGGTTGAGCAGGATCTCGCCGGCCGGGGTCAGCCGTACGCCCTTGGCGCCGCGCTCGACGAGACGGTGGCCGGTCTCCTGCTCCAGGGCGGCGAGCTGCTGGGAGACGGCCGAGGGGGTCAGATACAGCGCGGCGGCCGCCGCCGTGACCGTGCGGTGGTCCGCCACCGCACGGAGGATGTGGAGCCGCCGCGCCTCGATCATGAAGCGATTGTCTCAAATCGCTCGGTGTGCTCCGCTCAGCCGTCGAGCTCCGCCCGGGCCGCCACGAAGGCGTCCACCGCCCGGTCGACGTCCTCGGTGGAGTGCGCGGCCGACAGCTGGACGCGGATGCGGGCCCGGTCCTGCGGGACGACCGGGTAGGAGAAGCCGATCACGTACACCCCGCGCTCCAGCAGCAGTTCCGCCATGCGGCCCGCCCTCGACGCGTCGCCGATCATCACCGGGGCGATGGCGTGGTCGCCGGGGAGGATGTCGAAGCCCTCCTCGGTCATCCGGCGGCGGAACAGGGCGGTGTTCTCGGCCAGCCGGACGCGCAGGTCGTCGGCCGACTCCAGCAGGTCGAGGACCTTCAGGGAGGCGGCGGCGATCACCGGGGCGAGCGTGTTGGAGAACAGGTATGGGCGGGACCGCTGGCGCAGCAGGGCGACGATCTCCGCGCGGGCGGCGACATAGCCGCCGGAGGCGCCGCCGAGGGCCTTGCCGAGGGTGCCGGTGAGGATGTCGACGCGGTCCATGACGCCGTGCAGCTCGGGGGTGCCGCGCCCGCCGGGGCCGACGAAGCCGACGGCGTGAGAGTCGTCGACCATGACCATGGCGCCGTGCCGGTCGGCGAGGTCGCAGATCTCGTCCAGCGGGGCGACGTAGCCGTCCATGGAGAAAACGCCGTCGGTGACGATGAGCTTGCGGCGGGCGCCGCCCTCGGCGGCCTCCTTCAGCTGGCGCTCCAGGTCGGCCATGTCGCGGTTGGCGTAGCGGAAGCGGCGGGCCTTGGAGAGCCGGATGCCGTCGATGATCGACGCGTGGTTCAGCGCGTCGGAGATCACCGCGTCCTCGGGGCCGAGCAGCGTCTCGAAGACGCCGCCGTTGGCGTCGAAGCAGGAGGAGTAGAGGATCGTGTCCTCCTGGCCGAGGAACGCCGACAGCCGCGCCTCGAGTTCCTTGTGCACCTCCTGCGTGCCGCAGATGAAGCGGACGGACGCCATGCCGTAGCCCCAGCGGTCCAGCGCCTCGTGGGCGGCGGCGACCACCTCGGGGTGGTCGGCGAGACCGAGGTAGTTGTTGGCGCAGAAGTTGAGCACCTCACCGGGGCGGCCGCCGGCCGTGACGTTCACGGTGGCGGACTGGGGGGTGCCGATGACGCGCTCGGGCTTGTGCAGCCCGGCGGCGCGGATCTCGTCGAGGGTGGCGCGCAGGTCGTCGCGCACGGAGTCGAACATCTCTGGGGCTCCTGAAAGAGGCGGGTGGCTTACGCGGTCCAGTCGAGGATGACCTTGCCGCCCTTGCCGGCGGCCGCTTCCTCGAAGGCGGCGTCGAAGTCGCGGTAGGAGTACCGGCCGGTGATCACCGGGGCGAGGTCGAGGCCGCCCTCCAGCAGCACCGACATGGCGTACCAGGTCTCGAACATCTCACGGCCGTAGATGCCCTTGATGGTGATCATCGAGGTGACGACGCGGGCCCAGTCGACCGCGAACTCCTCGGCAGGCAGGCCGAGCATGGCGATCCGGCCGCCGTGCGTCATGTTGTCGATCATGTCCCGCATGGCCTCGGGGCGGCCGGACATCTCCAGGCCGATGTCGAAGCCCTCGCGCAGTCCGAGGCCCTGCTGCCCGTCGGCGATGGTCGACTCGGCGACGTTCAGCGCCAGGGTCGCGCCGATCTTGCGGGCGAGTTCCAGCCGCTCCTCGCTGACGTCGGTGATCACGACGTTGCGCGCACCGGCGTGCCGGGCGACGGCGGCGGCCATCAGGCCGATCGGGCCGGCGCCCGTGATGAGCACGTCCTCGCCGACGAGCGGGAAGGACAGCGCGGTGTGCACGGCGTTGCCGAACGGGTCGAAGATCGCCGCGACGTCGAGGTCGACCGGCACCCGGTGCACCCAGACGTTCGTGGCGGGCAGCACGACGTACTCGGCGAAGGCGCCGTCCCGTCCGACGCCGAGGCCGACGGTGGCCCGGCACAGGTGGCGGCGGCCGGCCAGACAGTTGCGGCACTTGCCGCACACCAGGTGGCCCTCGCCGCTGACCCGGTCACCGGTGGTGATGTCGGTGACGTCGCGGCCGGTCCCGACGACCTCGCCGACGAACTCGTGCCCGAGGACCAGCGGGGTGCTGATCGTCTGCCGGGCCCAGCCGTCCCAGGACCGGATGTGCAGGTCGGTGCCGCAGATACCGGTGCGCAGCACCTTGATCAGCACGTCGCCGGGTCCGACGGCGGGCTCCGGGACGTCCGCGAGCCACAGCCCGGGCTCCGCCTTCTCCTTGACCAGCGCCTTCAACGCTACGGCTCCTGAGGGGTGAGTCCCGGCCCCCGGGCACGCCGAAGCGGCCCCGGTCCGGGAGGAGGAGTGGAATCGCACTGCAATCTGCCGTACAACACCCTCACCGGTCCATCGAGGTTTTCTTAAGCGCGGCCACAGCTTTGCTTCACGCCGTCACCCCATCGGCGGCGTCCGCGGTGCTCACGGCGGCAGCCCGTCGTCCTTCCGCCGCTCCAGCCGTACGACGAGGTCCGCGGCCTGCGCCTTGATGGCGGCGAGCCCCGGCTGCCCCCAGGCGCGTGGCCGGACGTCGGTGACCGACACGGTACCGAGCACCGTGCCGGTGCCGTCGATGAGGGGCGCGCCCAGGTAGGAGCGGACGCCGAACTCGTCCACCACCGGATTGCCCGCGAACCGCGGGTAGTCGCTCACGTCCTCCAGGACCAGTGCCTTGCGGCGGGCCACCACATGGGGGCAGAAGCCGTGCTCGCGGGGCAGTACGCGGCCCGGCAGCGCGCCGGTGCCGTCGCGGTGCGCGAGCGGCGCGACGGCCGGGGTGTGCAGGCCGGCGAAGAACTGCCCGTGCCCGCCGGGGAAGTTGACCATGGCGTACGGCGCGCCCGTGAGGTCGGCGAGGCCGTGGGCGAAGGCGTCGAGCCAGGGCTCGGGGTGTTGCCCGAGTCCCAGCAGACGCAGCCGGCGGGTGCGCTCCGGGGCCTCCTTGTCCTCGGGCGTGAGCAGCAGACGACCGGCCGGGCGGGGCGGGTCGTAGCTCATGGGCGGGCTCCCGGGGTGTGGGCGACGGTCATACAGGGGCTCCGAGGGTGTGCGGGGATCACATGTGGGCGCCATACCCCGTGGCGGGCGCGGGGGTGTGGGCGATGAGGTGCCGGACCAGGGTCAGCAGTGTCCGCACGCCGGAGCTGGAGATCCGGGCGTCGCAGGGGACGACGGGGGTGCCCGCGGGGAGGTCGAGGGCGGCGCGCACCTCCCCCGGGTCGTAGCGGAACGCTCCGTCGAACTCGTTGACGGCGACGATGAATCCGACGCCGCGCTGTTCGAAGAAGTCGACCGCCGCGAAGCACTCTTCGAGGCGCCGGGTGTCGGCGAGGACGACGGCGCCGAGCGCGCCCTCGCAGAGCTCGTCCCACATGAACCAGAACCGTTCCTGGCCGGGGGTGCCGAACAGGTACAGCACATGCTCCGCGTCGAGGGTGATGCGCCCGAAGTCCATGGCCACGGTCGTCTCCACCTTGTTCTCGACACCGTCGAGGCTGTCGGTGGCGGCGCCGGCCGTCGTGAGGAGTTCCTCCGTGCTGAGGGGCGCGATCTCGCTGACCGCGCCGACGAAGGTCGTCTTGCCCACGCCGAATCCGCCGGCCACGAGGATCTTCAGCGCGGTCGGGAAGGCATCGTCTCCGTGGTCCGCTCCGCCGGCGCGGTCAGAGCTGTCGTCGTAGTCCATCGAGCACTGCCTCCAGAAGGGCCCGGTCCGTCGGGGTGTGGTGGAACGCGGGGGGCTTGTCGGTCAGCGCCCCGCAGTCGACGAGGTCCGCCAGCAGCACCTTGGTGACGGCCACCGGCAGCCCGAGATGGGCGGCTACCTCGGCGACCGGGACGGGGGCGCGGCACAGGTCGAGGGCCTGCGCGTGTTCGGGGCCGAGATAGCCGAACGGGGTGGCGCCGGTGGCCCGGACCTGCGACAGCAGGTCGAGGGCGACGGTGGGACGGGTGCGGCCGTTGCTGACGGTGAAGGGGCGCACCAGCCGTCCGGCCGCGTCGTCGAGCCAGGGCCCGTCACCGGCCGCCATCACGCTCAAGGCCTCATCGCCGGCGGTTCGACGCCCTGCTGGCGGGGAGCGGTCACCAGGTACGGCCGTACGGACTTGACCAGCATCGCCATCTCGTAGCCGAGCACCGCCGCGTCGGCCTCGCGGCCGGCCAGCACGGCGAGGCAGGTCCCGGAGCCTGCGGTGGTGACGAACAGCAGGGTCGAGTCGAGTTCGACGACGACCTGCCGGACGTCGCCGCCGTCGCCGAACCGGACGCCGGCACTGCGGCCGAGGGAGTACAGGCCGGAGGCCAGCGCCGCCATGTGGTCGGCCGCGTCGGGGTCGAGGCCGTGCACGGACTTCACCAGCCCGTCGCAGGAGAGCAGGACGGCGCTGCTGGTGTGCGGCACGCGTTGCACGAGGCCGCTCATCAGCCAGTCGAGGTCGGATACCTGGGCGGTCGGCGCATCGCTCGCCATGGTGGATCGACTCCTTGGGGTACGAAGGTCTGCGGGAGCGCTGAGGTCGGGGGCGGTGGGGGGAGCGGGGGTGGTCATCCGGCGGGCGCGCTCCCGTCCTGCCGGGACTCCGCGAGGCTGACGCCGCGCTGGAAGGCCGCCATCAGCTGGGGGTCGTGGCCGGCGGCGCGGTCGCCGTCCTGGCGGGGCGCGGGACCGTCGCGGAGCTGCGGCGCGATGTGCTCCTGGGCACGTCTGCGGGGCAGTTGGGGTCTGCCCATGGTGCCGCGCACCGTGCCGACGCGGGGGACGGGCGGCGTGGTCCCGGGGTCCGTGCGGGTGTCCGGGTCCGCCCGCCGGACGCCGGGCACGGCCTCGGCGGGGTTGGGGCGCGCCTCCCGGGCGACGCGCAGGGGCAGCGGCGGTGCGGCCCCGTTGCCGCCGGGCGGCCCGGCCGGGGCGGCGGGACGGGGCTCCGGGCCGGCCGGGGTGGAAGGCGCGGCCGGCGCGTGCGCGGAGCCGCCGCCGTACGGGGTGCCGGGGCCCTCCACCGGGGCGGGTACGGCGGGCAGATGGCGGACCGCGGGGACGGCACCGGTGTCACCAGGCCCCTGTTCCCGCCCCGCCGCTCCCGTGTCCTGGCCGCCGGTCAGGGCGCCCGGCTCGGTGCCGAGAAGTGCCTGCGGCACCACGAGCACGGCCTGCACCCCGCCGTAGATGTTGCTGCGGAGCCGGACGCGGATGCCGTGCCGCCTGGCGAGCTGGGAGACCACGAACAGGCCGATCCGGCCGTCGGCCAGCAGGCTGGCGACCTGCACCTGGTCGGGGTCGGTGAGCAGCGCGTTCATCCGGTCCTGCTCGCCGACGGGCATGCCAAGCCCGCGGTCCTCGACCTCGACGGCGAGCCCGGAGGTGACGAGGTCGGCGCGCAGCAGCACCTGGGTGTGCGGGGCGGAGAACACGGTGGCGTTCTCGACGAGTTCGGCGAGCAGGTGGATGACGTCGGCGACGGCGTGTCCGCGCAGGGTGCCCTCGACCGGCGGCACCAGCTTGACCCGCGAGTACTGCTCGACCTCGGCGATCGCCGCGCGCAGCACCTCGGTCATGGAGACGGGGTTGCTCCACTGCCGCCGGGAGACGGCCCCGCCGAGCACGGCGAGGTTCTCGGCGTGCCGGCGGATGCGGGTGGCGAGGTGGTCGACGTGGAAGAGCCCCTTGAGCAGGTCGGGGTCCTCCATCTCGTTCTCCAGCTCGTCGAGGAGGGAGATCTCGCGGTGCACCAGGGACTGCAGCCGCCGGGCGAGGTTGACGAACACCTCGAGCTTCTGTTCGCTGCCGGCCCGGCCGGAGAGCCGGGACGCCTCCACGACGGCGGTGACGGCGGCGTCGTGCGCCCGGTCGAGGTCGGCGGCGAGCACGTCGAAGTCTTCGGCGTCCTCGGCGTCGTCGGGGTGTTCGGTTCGCCGTCCGTGTGCGGGCGGGGCGTCGCCGCGGCGCAGTGTCCCGACGAGGGCGCGCAGGTCCTCCTCGCGCCGGGCGGTGCTCCGGCGCAGGGCCGCGACGCGGTCGTGCACGGACCGGGCGGCGCGGTCGGCGGCCACGGCGGCGATGACGATGCCGGCGCACGTCACCGAGGTGGCGCCGCCGAGCACGGCCCACAGGGTGGGGCCCGGCCGGACGCCGGTGGAGCGGACGGTGAAGAGCACGGCCGCGCAGGCGCTGAGGGCGACCGCCACGGGCGGCAGCACGGCGAGACGCAGCAGCTGGGGCCGTAGCTGGCCCTCGGTCGGCACGGGGCCGGTACGGGACGGCGGCCGCCCGTGCCGTCCGCCCTCGCGGCGCTCCTGGCGGGTGGCCGGGCCCGTCCGGCGGGCCCGGGATCCGGCGGGGATCACGGCACCGCGGTCCGGCCGGCGGGCCACGACCGCGGTGCCGGCGGGCGCCTGCTCGCTGGTGCCCCGCGCCCGGGCGCCCGGGGCGCCGGCCGGGCCCGGGCGCCGGGGTCCCTCGCCCCGTCCGCTCCCTCGTCCGCCTTGTGGCTGCACGTACCGGTCCCCGCTCCCTGATCCGACTGCTGGACGCGGCCCCTGGGCATGACGCGCCCTTCGACGTGAGGTGCCGCGCGCCGCCCGACCGACACTCACCGTAGTCGTCACCGCATCATGTGCGGTGGGCAGTTGACAAACTGGTGCGGACACCGTCGCGCTCTGGTATGAGGCGTCGTACGACAGACCGATAACCGTTCAGCCCAAGGGATCGAGAGTGGACAGAGCGCGGTCGAGGCTGGTCACAAGCGGTCGTCATGAGTCCGCGGGGCGGAGCGGCCTCCGGCGGAGGGACCCGCACCGGCCCACCTTCCCTCGCCCGGGACCGACGAGCGGGGGCCTCCGGCCCGCTCCTGCACCCCTCACCCCTCCGGCCAGAACATCACCCTCCGTAGCGATCGGGCCAGGGCGCCGAGGGAGCGCCGCCGCGGGCGGTGTTCAAGTAGTGATCACCGATGGCCCGCATGGTGGGACCGGCGGGGCCGCGGTCCCAGAAGCGGGCGCTTCAGGACAGCGCGTAGTGCCGGCCGAGCAGTTCCCCCACCGAGCCGCCCCGGCCGCGTGGATCACCTCCGCCTCACCCACAGGAAGCGGGCAGCTCCCGGGCGAAACGGCGGACGGCGTCGGTGAAGGCGGCCGGATCGTCGAAGTTCGCTAGATGTCCCGCCCGCGGAATCAGCTCGACGCGGGCGTGCGGATGCGCGCGGGCGAAGTCCGACTCGCCGGACCGGAAGACGGGGTCCTTCTCACCGTTGAGGATGAGCACGGGAGCCGTCACGTGCCGCATCGCACCCGCGTCGAAGCGGCCGAGCACCTCGCCCCAGGCGGCCGGCAGGGTGTGGAAGGCGTAGCCGGAGCGGATGGTCGCCTCCACCACCTCGGGCGGGTAGAGCCGGCGCAGCAACCGGTCGTTCCACCGGGCCAGCCGGTCCGCCGGGACACGGGGGACGAGTCCGGTGACCCATCGGTACGGCGTCGCCCACGGGCCACGAGTGGAGGCGCTGGCCCCGGCGAGGACCAGCCCCCGCAGCCGCTCGGGGAAGCGCCGCGCGAACTCCAGCGAGGCGTATCCGCCGAGCGAGTGCCCGACGACCAGGGCCGGTCCGCGGTCGAGCGAGTCCACCGCGGCGGCGATGATCTCCGACGCCGCGTCCAGGCTCCAGGGCTCGGCGGAGCGGGCGCCGTGGCCCGGCAGGTCGACGGCGGCCACCCGGAAGTCCTTCTGGAGCGCGGCGAGCTGCGGGCTCCACTGTCCCGCGCTGAACCGCGTCCCGTGCACCAGGACGACGGGCGGCGCGTCCGCTGCCGTCATGAGTCCCCCACTTCCTCGCTCCCCTCCGCCCGGCGTCACCGCTCGGTCGCCGTCGAAGCCGCCGCCGGAGTCCGCTTCGGCGCTGCCCTGGCCGACCCCCGGCTCGGGTGCGTCCGGCGGCCCCCCGGCCTCCCGGTGCTGCCTCCCCTTCATGCCGGAGAGGGCCGTCCCGGTCATGAGGCCCGCGACACAGGCCGGCATGAACCGTCCCGAAGGTGAGGGACCGGAGCTCACCGCTCGCCGGCGAGGTCGAGATCCCCCTTGCTCGTCCCGGCCACGCCCTCGGCGCTCCGGGGACGGTTCCACGAACGGGCGACCGGACCGGACACCGCCCGCCACCACGGCTCCACCGGCAGCTCCCCCGCCGGCTCGAAAGGCTCGCCCGGCCGGGGGAACGCCACCGCCTGGCCCGCCTCCTCGCCCGCGTCCCTCATCCACTCCCCCGGCTCCGCCCAGGCGTGCGGCGCCAGGTTGAAGGTGGCCCAGTGGATGGGCAGCAGCACACCGGCCGCGTCCCCGCCCTGCAGGTCGAGATGGGCCCGGACGCCCTCCTCGGGCGTCATGTGGATGTCGGGCCAGAAGTCCGAGTAGGCGCCCACCTGGATCATCGTGGCGTCGAACGGGCCGTGACCGGCGCCGATGTCCTTGAAGCCATCGAAGTAGCCGGTGTCACCGCTGTGGTAGACGCGGTGCTCCTCGCCCTCGACCACCCAGGAGGCCCACAGGGTGTGCTGGGTGTTGCGCAGGCCCCGGCCGCAGAAGTGGCGGGCCGGGGTGGCGGTGAGGGTGAGCCCGCCGACCTTCGTCGTCTCGTGCCAGTCCAGTTCGCGCAGCCGGCCGGCGGACACGCCCCAGTGCTCCAGGTGCGCGCCGACGCCGAGGGGCACCGCGAACAGGGTGTCCGTGCCGGCCAGCGCCTTGATCGTGGGCAGGTCCAGGTGGTCGTAGTGGTCGTGGGAGATCACGACGACGTCGACCGGGCCGAGCGCGGCCAGCGGCAGCGGCACGGGGTGCAGCCGCCTGGGGCCGGCGAAGGGGAACGGCGAGCAGCGCTCACCCCAGACGGGGTCGAACAGGACCCGGTGGCCGTCGATCTCCGCGAGCACGCCGGAGTGGCCCATCCAGGTCAGCCGCAGGCCCGTGGCCGGCGGACGGGAGATGTCGGCCAGGGTGGTCGGGTGCACCGGGATCGCGCCCTTGGGGGCGCGCCGGGACCGGGAGTCCTTGTCGAAGTAGGTCCTCGCCAGGTCCCGGGTCGATCCGGACGGGCGGATCCGGGCGGGGCCCCCGGGGTTCTGGAAGACGCCGTCCTTGAAGTGCGGGGACCTGCGGATGCGCGCCATGCGCTCGCCGCCGGGGTCCGCGCCGAAGGACTCGGGCCGCAGGGCGCGCAGCCCGGAGCGATCGGAACGGGTGACGGCCACGGTGCCTCCAGGTGGAGTCGGTCAGACATTCCATTATGTGCGTGCGGCGGTACCCGGCGCTCAGGCCACCGTGGCGATCCGTACCTTGATGTCGTCGGGCGAGAGCGTCCCCTTCGCCCGCACGTGGTCGCCCGAGGACTGCCCGCGTAGCCGGCGGCCGATCCACGGCACCAGGTACTCGCGCGCCCACTGGACGTCGTCCCGCCGGACGTCGAAGGCGCCGCGGGGCGGCAGGGGCGGCCACGGCTGTTCCGGGTCGGCGGGGATCTCCATGCCGAGGAGCTGCCCCGCCCGCAGCGCGACGCGGGTGTGTCCCTCCGGCGACAGGTGCAGCCGGTCGGCGTCCCAGGCCCTGCGGTCCTGGACGCTCCTGAGGGACCACAGGTCGAGCACGGGGCAGCCGTAGCGGTCGGCGACGGCCCGCACATGCCCGTTGTACGTCGCGATCTTGCCGCGCAGGTGCTTCAGCAGGGGCACGCCGCGGGTGTCGAACCCCGTGGTCACCATGACGGTGCCGGACACGGCGGTGAGCGCGGCGACCGCCCGCTCGAAGCGCTCGGCCACCTCGTCCGGGTCGGTTCCGGGACGGATGATGTCGTTGCCGCCCGCGCAGAACGTGACCAGGTCGGGGGCGAGCTGGACGGCGCGGGGCAGCTGGTGGGCCACGATCTGGTCCAGCAGCTTTCCGCGCACGGCGAGGTTGGTGTACGCGAAGTCCCCTTCGGGGCGGCGGTCGGCGAGAAGTACGGCGAACCGGTCGGCCCAGCCGACGAACGCCCCGTCGGGGCCGGGGTCGCCGACGCCTTCGGTGAAGCTGTCCCCCACCGCCACGTACGACCCGATCACTGCTCTGCTGTCACTCTTCGAATCGTCTGCCACAGCTGCACATGATTCACCTTCCAATGTGACCTACGCGACCGTAAGGAGGGGTTGACGTGCGGTGAGATAAGACACCCTCAAAATGTTGGCCAACTCCGGAATACGCCGGTGGCCGGCCCCGTGGATCGGGGCCGGCCACCGGCGCGCGTGTCAGGAAGGGTGTCGCAGGGGGTCAGATCGAGACGCCCTTGCCACGAAGGTAGGAGACCGGGTCCACGTCCGAGCCGTAGTCCGGGGTGGTGCGGATCTCGAAGTGCAGGTGCGGGCCGGTCACGTTGCCGGTCGCGCCGGAGAGGCCGACCTGCTGGCCGGCGGTGACGGTCTGGCCGGCCGAGACGGACAGCGAGGACAGGTGGGCGTACTGGGCGTAGTAGCCGTCATTGAGCTTGATGACGACCTGGTTGCCGTACGCGCCGCCGTAGCCGGCGGAGACGACGGTGCCCGCGCCGACGGCCTTCAGGGAGGTGCCGGTCGGGACGGCGAAGTCGACACCGGTGTGGTAGCCGCTGGACCACATGCTGCCGGCCACCTTGTAGGCGGTGCCGAGGCCGCCGCCGGGCACCGGGGAGGTGTAACCGGAGGTGCTCGCGGCCTGGTCGGTGCTCGTGGACTGGGCGGAGGTGTCCGAGGCGGACTGCTCCGACGGCTGCGCGGCGGGCTTCTCGGCCTTCTTCTCCGCGGCGGCCTCGGGGGCCTTCGGGGTGGACGACTTCTTCGGGGTGCTCGCGGCGGCCTTGCCCTCGAGGGAGAGCTTCAGGCCGGGGTGGATGAGCGACGGGTCGGACCCGACGGCATCGCGGTTGTCCGCGTAGAGCTTCTTCCAGCCGCCGTCGACGTGCTCGGCCTCGGCGATCTTCGCGAGGTAGTCGCCCGCCTTCACGGTGTACGTGCGGGCGTCGTCGCCCTTCTCGGCGGCGGCCGACTGGCCGGCGGCGGAAAGGGACTGGACGGTCTTTCCGGGGGCGGTCTGCGGCGTGGCGGCGTGCGCGCCGGTGGCGCCGAGAAGCGGCAGGGCGAGTACGGCGCCACCGGTTCCGGCGACGGCGATGGAACGGGTCAGACGCTGGGCCGTGGTACGGCGGTGCTTACCCTTCGCGGGCATGGTGAATTCCTCTCCGGCGCCTGCGAGGTGAGCTGTCGGGTTCGGACTGGAGATGCCCGGCCGCGTTTTCACGCGGCTTAACCCCAAGCCGTTCCGGGAACCGGAACAGGCAGTCGTACCTGTGGGTCCCCCGCTCCTGCCGTACACGGGTCAGTCAGTGGGTGCGGGCTCCGGGCGGCGGCAGGATTAGGCGTCCGTCCGGATCGGTGGCGAACGTAAGCGACCCGGACGGGAAGGGACAAGCGCGAGGTTCACCCCGAACGCGCTTTTCCGTGATCCAAAGGAGGAAAGGGCGTCACCGAGCGTCAATCCGCACAGGGATCGCGCCGTGAATTCCCTTGCCTTTTCACGGAATTACGTGAGCATGGCGACAACACATCGTCACCGATATGACGATGCTCACGCGCCCCTTTCCCATCCTCCCTTCTTTCGGGGCGCGTTATGGCAAATCACCCCAATCGGACAGAACGCCTCAATCGCCAGATCCCAGGCGCCGGAACCGGAAGACCGCCGCATCCAGGTCGCCCCGCAGCCCGGTGTGTAGCCCGTGGTGCCGCAGTACGGCGCCACGGTGCTTTTCACCCGTTTCAAGGCATTCGTACGAGGCGTTCGGGTCGACGCCGTGCAGCCGGAGTGCCGGGACGGGTTCCCCGTAGTGCTGCGCCTGGAGCCAGGCCAGGACCACGGTCTCGTCGCCGAGGACGTACTGCACCGCGCTGAGGCCTCCCGCCGGGGGGCGCAGCCGGTACAGGTCACCGCGCTGGACAACCGGCCGGATCTCCTTGTAGAGCGCGACCCACTCGCGCGCCTCCTCGAGCTCCTGCCCGGTCCACCGTGTGAGGTCACCGCCGACGCCGAGCACCCCGGCCATCGCGCTGACGAAACGGAAACGCAGCGAGCTGACCCGTCCGTTCAGCATCGCGTTCGGGCTGTCGGTGACCCAGGCGGCCATGACCCGGGCCGGGTGGAGCTGGCTGAAGCCGTGCTGGATGGCGAGGCGGTCGAGCGGATCGGTGTTGTCCGAGGTCCATACCTGGTCGGTGCGGGAGAGGACGCCCAGGTCGATCCGGCCGCCGCCGCCCGAGCAGGACTCGAAGGCCACGCCCGGATGGGCGGCCCTGAGCCGGTCCAGCAGGGCGTACAGGCCCCGCACGTGATCGGTCC
The DNA here is from genome assembly GCF_003665435.1 of Streptomyces fungicidicus. Classification (NCBI taxonomy): domain Bacteria; kingdom Bacillati; phylum Actinomycetota; class Actinomycetes; order Kitasatosporales; family Streptomycetaceae; genus Streptomyces; species Streptomyces fungicidicus. The sequence continues at coordinate 216,355 of NZ_CP023408.1, read as the reverse complement.
ACAGCCGTTGCGGATAGGGGTCGTCCGGCCAGCCGGCGTCGGTGAAGCAGCGGTTGAAGTCCCACTTCACATAGTCGACCGGAGTCTCGGAGAGCAGCGCGTCGAGCCGCTCCCAGAGGTACTCCCGGACGTCGTCGCGCGCGAGGTTGAGGACGAGCTGGTTGCGGAACTCCGTGCGCCGGCGTCCCGGCTGGAACTGCACCCAGTCGGGGTGCGCCCGGTACAGGTCGCTGTCCGGGTTGACCATCTCCGGCTCGACCCAGATGCCGAACCGCATCCCGAGCCCGCGCACATGGTCGGCGAGGGGCTTCAGGCCGCCGGGGAAGCGGTCGGGGTTGGGCGTCCAGTCGCCGAGCCCGGCCCGGTCGCTCGTACGCGCCCCGAACCAGCCGTCGTCGACCACGAACAGCTCGACGCCCATCCCGGCGGCGCGCGCCGCGAGCGCCCGCTGCTGCTCCTCCGAGATGTCGAAGCCGGTGGCCTCCCAGGAGTTGAACAGCACGGGCCGGTCCCGGCCGGCGTCCGGGACGACATGGGCGCGCTGGTAGGCGTGCCAGGCGCGGCTTGCGCCGCCGAAGCCGCCGTCGCTCCACAGGCCGGCGAAGACCGGTGTGACGTACGTCCCGTCCGTGTCCAGCATCAGCAGGCCGGAGTCGTCGTGGCCCGCGCCGCCGGTGATCTGCACGCGCGCGTCGGGGAGTTGGGCCACCGAGACGCGCCAGGAGCCGGACCAGCCGAGGGCGCAGGCGTAGACCTCGCCGCGCTCCTCGGTCGCGTCGGTGTCGAGCGCGACCCACGGCAGGTGCTGGTGGCCGGTGTGACCTCGCCGGCTGCCGATGACCTTCTCGCCGTAGGTGAGCGGGGAGCGGGTCAGCCGGGACTCCGCGGCCCAGCGGCCGTGCAGCTGGGACAGCCGCCAGTGGTCGCGGTCGGGCAGGGTCCAGGCCGCGGAGTCGGCGCGCAGCAGCTCGACGGCCGGTCCCCGGTTGTGCAGGGTCACCCAGCGTTCGATCACGTCGTCGCGCATCCGGTAGTGCAGGGTCACCGTGAGCGGGCCGTCGAGGAAGCGGAGGCGGAGTTCGCCGTCGTCCGTCTCCTCGTGTCCGCCGAAGGTCCACTCGGTGCCGCGCCGTCCGGGCGAGCGCACGGACAGGGCGGGCCGCGCGAAACGGGGGCCTCCCTCGACCGGGTACTCCTCGCGTCCGTCCAGCCGGGACTCGAAGGGCCAGTCGTCCGGCAGCGGGCGGGCGGCCAGCGCCTCCGCGTCGGCCGGCTCGATCCGGGGGCCCCAGTGCAGATGCACCAGCTCGTCGCGGTCCGTCAGATGCAGCGCGTAACTGCTGTGCGGCCCCGACAGAAGCCACGTACGACCGTCTTGGCAGACCTGCGCCACCGAACCTCCAACAGACCCGAACAGATGTGATCAGACACCAACATCATCGGGGGCACGGGGGCCGCCGGGCAATGCCTGTGGACAACTCATTGCCCCAGGCAGGCATGTCGTATCGTCGAGTGGTGCCCGACGGCGAGCCCCGCCGGCGGCGCCGAGAGGGAGGAGCCCTTCGTGACGCAGCAGGTGCCGTCGACCGAACCCGAGCTGGCCGGAGTACGCAACTTCCGCGACGTGGGCGGACTGCCGACCGTGGACGGCCGGCGGGTGCGGCAGGGCGTACTGTTCCGCAGCGGCCATCTCGCGCACGCGACGGCGGAGGACGCCGCCTTCCTGTCCGCGCTCGGACTGCACACGGTCTTCGACTTCCGCAACGCCGCCGACCAGAAGCTGGAGGGCCCGGACGTCGCGCTGCCGGGCGTGCGGAACGTGAACCTGCCGCTCAGCGACCCGGCGGACGGCGCCGAGTTCTGGAAGATGGTCCGCGACGGCGACCTGGAGCAGCTGCGCTCCGTCCTCGACGACGGCAAGGGCGCGGACCGCATGATCCGCTCCTACCGGCTGATCATCACCGAGCGCACCGGCGAGCACTCCCGGGTGCTGCGCTCGCTCGCCGAGGACAGCGTCCCCGCGCTGATGCACTGCGCGGCCGGCAAGGACCGGGCGGGGCTGTCGATCGCGGTGACCCTGCTCGCGCTGGGCGTCGAGCGGGACGCCATCGTCGACGACTACCTGAAGTCCAACGCCAAGCACCGCCGGTACAAGGTGCACCGCAACGGCTCCTCCGCCTCGGCCTACTCCGCCGAGGTGATGGAGTTGCTCAGCCCCCTGTTCGACGCGCGCGCGGAGTATCTTGCCGCCGCGTTCGAGACCGTCGAGGAGACCTGGGGCGGTGTGGAGCCGTACCTGGAGCGGGCGCTCGGGCTCACCCCCGGGGCCCGGGAGCGGCTGCGCGAGCGCCTGCTCGACTGAGGCGGGGGCCTACTTCTTCGGCGCCACCTCGAAGAGGAAGTAGATGAAGGCCGCGAAGAGGTGCCCCACCACCACGTAGATGAACAGCCTCACCCACAGGGCCCGGGGGAGCTTCTCCTCCATGTCTCTACCGCTCATGTCGCGTCTCCGTGGGTCGGGCCCAGGCACAGGGTGGCCGTGGGGCTCTGCAGAAGGGTGTGGACGAACAGCAGCTCGACCCCGTCGGGGTCCTGAGCTTCGATACGGTGCGGGGTCAGCGAGTCGAAGTGCGCGCTGTCCCCCGGGGCGAGGCGGTGCAGGGTTTCCCCGAGGCGCAGCCGCAGCCGCCCCTTGAGGACGTACAGCCACTCCTCGCCGGGGTGGACGCGCACGATGTCGCCCTGGGAGCCGTGCGGCACACGGACGCGCAGGGCCTGCATGCCGCGCCCCGCGGCGCCGGCCTGCCAGTACGTCCAGCCACCCGCCGCCGTGGACTCCATGTCCGCGGCGCGCACCACCGCGTCCCGGTCGGCACCCGACTCGCCCAGCAGCTCGGACACCGTCGTACCGTAGGTGCGGGCGAGGGAGAGCAGCGTCGGCAGCGAGGGCTGGCGCTGACCTGTCTCCAGCCGGGAGAGATGGGCGGGCGAGAGCCCGGCGTCGCGGGCCGCGGCCTCCAGCGTCAGGGAGGCCCGCCGCCGCAGGGCGCGCAGTTGCGGCGCGACCGCCGGGAGCGCGTCGCCCGGTGCGGCCGGCGGCCCGGCCTCGGAGGAGTGCATGCCTCCATTCAGCACCGGATTTACCCCACAGGCAATTTCCTTGCCTGTGAGGCAAACCCGCGAAGCCCCCGGATCAGCGGTTGGCGACCGCCTGCTTCACCAGGGTCCTGCCGAACTCCCACATCAGACCGCCGTCATGGGCGTCGTCCATCACCGCGGTGAAGGCGTCCACGAACCGGTTCACGTCCCCCTCGTCGATGACGAGCGGCGGGATCAGTTTGATGACCTCCATGTGGTCGCCGGAGACCTGGGTGAGGATCCGGTGCCGCTGCAGCAGCGGGACGACCACCATCTGCGCGAAGAGCCCCTTGCGCGCGGCCTGGAGCATGGCCCAGCGGCCCCGCAGCTTCAGGGAGCGGGGCCGGCCGAACTCGATGCCGATCATCAGGCCCCGGCCGCGCACCTCGGCGAGCAGTTCGTACTTCTCGGTGAGCGCGGCCAGCCGGGTCCTCAGCAGTCCGCCGGTGCTCCGGACCCGCGCGACGATCCCCTCGTCCTCCATGACCGACAGCACCGCGAGACCCGCGGCCATGGCCTGCGCGTTGGCCCCGAAGCTGGCCGAGTGGACCAGCACCCGGTCCATCGACGAGTAGACCTTCTTGAAGATCCAGTCCCGGCCGAGGGTCGCGCCCACCGGGACGTAGCCGCCCGAGAGCGCCTTGGCGACACAGACGAGGTCCGGTTCGACCCCCTCCTCGTGCTGGTAGGCGTAGAAGTCGCCGGTCCGGCCGAGCCCGGTCTGCACCTCGTCGGCGATCAGCAGCGCCCTGTGCCGCCGCAGCAGCTCCTGGGCGGCCCGCAGATACCCGGGCGGGGCCTCGTGCACGCCCTTGCCCTGGATCGGCTCCACGATCAGGGCGGCGACGTCCCCCCTGCGCAGCTCCCGCGCCAGGGCGTCGAGGTCCCCCAGCGGGACGGCCGTGTCGGGCAGCAGCGGGGCGAAGCCGTCCCGGAAACCGGACTCGCCGTTGACCGAAAGGGAGCCGGTGGTCAGCCCGTGGAAGGCGTGCGCGCAGTACAGCACGCGCGGCCTGCCGGTCGCGTACCGGGCGAACTTCAGCGCGGTCTCGACCGCCTCCGTGCCGCTGTTGCCGAAGAACACCCGGTCCAGGTGGGGGCTGTGCGCGAGCAGCCGCTCGGCGAGCAGTCCGGGCAGCGGCTGGCAGTCGAAGCGGGTGAGGTCGGCGAGGGAGGCGTCCAGCACGTCGTGCAGCGCCTTGCGGACCACGGGGTGATGGCGGCCCAGGCCCATCACCCCGAAGCCGGCCAGCATGTCCAGGTGGTCGTTGCCGTCGGCGTCCCAGAAGTGGGCGCCCTCGGCCCGCTCGTAGACCTTGTCGAAGCCGATGGTGCGCAGCATGCGCGGCAGCTGGTGGTTGAGGTACCGGGTGTGCAGCTCGTAGCGTTCGGCTCCGCGCTCGGCGAGCAGTGCGCCGAGGTCGAAGCCCCCCGTGCGCGACGGCTCCGGCGCGGACTCCGCGGTGGTCATGCCTGGTGCTCCTGTGGGTCCGGCGACTTGGCGTCGCGCTCTTCCCGGACGGCGAGGCTCGCGCCGATCCGTCCGGCGATCTCGACCGGTGTGAGACCGATGTCGGCGAGCACCTCCGCGCGTTTGGCGTGCGCGAGGAACTGCTCGGGGATGCCGAACCGCCGTACGGGCACGTCGGTCCCGGCGTCGCCCAGCGCCAGCGCCACCGCCGAACCGACCCCGGCCGCCCGGCTGTTGTCCTCGACGACGGCCACCATGCGGTGCTCCGCGGCCAGCGGCGGGAGGGCGGGGTCGACGGGTTTGACCCAGCGGGGGTCGACCACCGTGCATCCGATGCCGCGGGCCTCGAGCAGTTCGGCGGCCTGGAGGCAGACCGGTGCCATCACCCCGACGGCGACCAGCAGCACCTCGGGGGCGACCGCCCGGTGCAGCACGTCCATGCCGCCGATCCGGTCCAGTGCCGGCAGCGCCGGGCCCACCGACTCCTTCGGGAACCTCAGCAGGGTCGGGGCGTCGTCGACGGCGACCGCCTCGCGCAGCTGGGCGCGCAGCTGGTCGGCGTCGCGCGGCGCGGCGATCCGCAGACCGGGGACGACCTGCAGGACGGACATGTCCCACATGCCGTTGTGCGAGGGCCCGTCGACGCCGGTGACGCCCGCCCGGTCCAGGACGAAGGTCACCCCGCAGCGGTGCAGCGCCACGTCCATCAGCAGCTGGTCGAAGGCGCGGTTGAGGAAGGTGGCGTAGACGGCGACGACGGGGTGCAGTCCGCCGGTCGCCAGGCCCGCCGCGGACACGGCCGCGTGCTGTTCGGCGATGCCGACGTCCCACACCCGGTCCGGGAACCGCTCGGCGAAGGGGCCGAGGCCCACCGGACGCAGCATGGCGGCCGTCATGGCGACCACGTCGTCGCGTTCCTCGCCGATCCGGACGATCTCCTCGCCGAAGACGGAGGTCCAGGACGGCCCGCCGGACGGGGCGAGGGGCGCGCAGGTCAGCGGGTCCATCACGCCGACGGTGTGGAAGTGGTCCTCCTCGTGGGCGAGGGCGGGTTCGTAGCCGCGGCCCTTCTCGGTGAGGCAGTGGACGAGGACGGGGCCGTGGAAGCGTTTGGCGCGGCGCAGCGCGGACTCCACGGCCTTGATGTCGTGGCCGTCGATCGGGCCCAGGTACTTCAGGCCGAGGTCCTCGAAGAGGCCCTGCGGCGCGAAGGCGTCCTTGAAGCCCTTCTTCGCGCCGTGCAGCGCCTCGTACAGTGTTGCGCCGACCACGGGTGTGCGCTGGAGCACGTGCTTTCCCCAGGCCAGCACCCGTTCGTAGCCGTCCGTGGTGCGCAGGGTCGCGAGGTGGTTGGCGAGCCCGCCGATGGTGGGGGCGTAGGAGCGCTCGTTGTCGTTGACGACGACGATCAGCGGCCGGTCCTTGGCGGCGGCGATGTTGTTGAGCGCCTCCCAGGCCATCCCTCCGGTGAGGGCGCCGTCGCCGATCACCGCGACGACATGGCCCTTCTCCCCCCGCACCCGGCGGGCCTTGGCGAGGCCGTCGGCCCAGCCGAGGGCCGTCGAGGCGTGGCTGTTCTCGATGACGTCGTGCTCGGACTCCTCGCGGGAGGGATAGCCGGACAGGCCGCCCTTGCCGCGCAGTTTGGAGAAGTCCTGACGCCCGGTCAGGAGTTTGTGCACATAGCTCTGGTGGCCGGTGTCCCACAGGATGCGGTCGACGGGCGACTCGAAGACCCGGTGCAGGGCGACGGTGAGTTCCACCACTCCCAGATTGGGTCCGAGGTGGCCGCCGGTCCTGGCCACCGCGTGCACCAGGAACTCCCGGATCTCATGGGACAGTTCACCGAGTTGCGCCTCGGACAGCGCCTTCAGGTCACGTGGTTGCCGAATGCTCTCCAGAATCGTCACGCTCGGGCCCCCTTCGGTTCCGTGCTGTTCAGCTCACGGTGACGGCCGGCTCCCCCGACGCGATGCCGTCCTTCTCCATCTGCGCGGCGATCTTCATCGCCTCCTCGATCAGCGTCTCCACGATCTTCGACTCGGGGACGGTCTTGATGACCTCGCCCTTCACGAAGATCTGCCCCTTGCCGTTGCCGGAGGCGACGCCGAGGTCGGCCTCGCGGGCCTCGCCGGGCCCGTTCACCACACAGCCCATGACGGCCACCCGCAGCGGGACCTCCATGCCCTCCAGGCCGGCCGTGACCTCCTCGGCGAGCTTGTAGACGTCGACCTGGGCACGCCCGCAGGACGGGCAGGAGACGATCTCCAGCCGCCGCTGACGCAGGTTCAGCGACTCCAGGATCTGGATGCCGACCTTGACCTCCTCGACCGGCGGCGCGGACAGCGACACCCGGATGGTGTCGCCGATGCCCTGCGAAAGCAGCGCCCCGAAGGCGACCGCCGACTTGACGGTGCCCTGGAAGGCGGGGCCCGCCTCCGTCACCCCGAGGTGCAGCGGGTAGTCGCACCGGGCGGCGAGCCGGCGGTAGGCCTCGACCATCACCACCGGGTCGTTGTGCTTCACGGAGATCTTGATGTCCCGGAAGCCGTGCTCCTCGAAGAGCGACGCCTCCCACAGGGCCGACTCGACGAGCGCCTCCGGGGTGGCCCTGCCGTACTTCTCCAGCAGCCGCCGGTCCAGCGATCCGGCGTTCACACCGATGCGGATCGGGGTGCCGTGGTCCTTGGCCGCCTTGGCGATCTCCTTGACCTTGTCGTCGAACTGCTTGATGTTGCCCGGGTTCACCCGTACGGCCGCGCAGCCGGCCTCGATCGCCGCGAAGACGTACTTGGGCTGGAAGTGGATGTCGGCGATCACCGGGATCTGCGACTTGCGGGCGATGGTCGCGAGCGCGTCGGCGTCGTCCTGCGTGGGACAGGCGACCCGCACGATCTGGCACCCGGAGGCGGTCAGCTCGGCGATCTGCTGGAGGGTCGCCCCCACGTCGGACGTACGCGTGGTCGTCATCGACTGCACGGACACCGGGGCCCCGCCGCCCACCGCGACGGGTCCGACCTGGATCCGCCGCGACGCGCGCCGCTCGGCGAGCGGCGGCAGGGGCACCCCGGGAATCCCGAGGGAGACAGCGGTCACGGCCTCACTCCCGGTTTCCCGAGACGGTCTCGCGCATGGCGCGCAGCGACTCCTTCAGGGAGCCCATGGTGGCGAGGACGGCGGTGGGCTCGTAGCCGCAGTGCGCCATGCAGTTGGCGCAGCGCGGGTCCTTGCCCCGGCCGTACTGGTCCCAGTCGGTGTCCTCGATCAGCTCCCGGTACGTCGGCACGTACCCGTCGCTCATCAGGTAGCAGGGGCGCTGCCAGCCGAAGAGCGAGTAGTTCGGGATCGCCCACGCGGTGCAGGGGAAGTCGACCTTCCCCTCCAGGAAGTCCAGGAACAGCGGGGAGTGGTTCAGCCGCCAGCGGCTCCGGTTGCCCCCGGCGAAGGCCTTCCTGAACAGCTCGCGGGTCTGCTCCACGCCCAGGAAGTGCTCCTGGTCGGGGGCCTTCTCGTAGGCGTAGGCGGGCGAGATCATCATCTCGTCGACCTTGAGGTCGTCGTTGAGGTAGTTGAGCACCTCGACGACGGTCTGCGGGGTGTCGGTGTTGAAGAAGGTGGAGTTGGTGGTGACCCGGAAGCCGCGGCGCTTGGCCTCCTTGATCGCCTCCACGGCCTCGTCGAACACGCCCTCCTTCGCCACGGACTCGTCGTGCCGCTCCCGCAGGCCGTCGATGTGCACGGCGAACGCGAAGTAGGGCGACGGGGTGAACCGGTCCATCTTCTTGCGCATGAGCAGGGCGTTGGTGCACAGGAAGACGTACTTGCGCCTGGCCACCAGCTGACGCACGATCTCGTCGATCTGCGGGTGCATCAGGGGTTCGCCGCCGGCGATCGACACCATCGGGGCGCCGGACTCCAGTACCGCGCCCACGGCCTGCGCGACGGGCATCCGCTGCTTGAGCACCCCTGCCGGGTGCTGGATCTTGCCGCACCCCTCGCACTTAAGGTTGCAGGCGAAGAGCGGTTCCAGTTCGACGATCAGCGGGAACTTGTCCCGCCTGCGGAGCTTCTGTTCGGCCAAGTAGGTAGCGACCTTGATGGACTGACGCAGCGGCATGGCCATCTGGCTCACCTCCGGGGGAGCAGCAGGGAACGGTGCCATTCATAGAAAGCCGGAAGGACGGAACGAAGGACACGGAAAGCCGATATTCCACCGCGCACCGTGCCGATGCGGACGAGTTCGTGTTCAGGAGCGTCCACGACCACCCGGACGGCCGCAACCGGGCGTTCGCCCGTCCGGACGGCGGCCAGCAGCGTGGCCGCGGATTCCATGTCGGCCGCGATCGCGCCGGTGGCGAGCAGGGCGGACCGTTCGTGACCGCGGACGACGTGGTCGGAGCCGGTGAGCGGCCCGGTGTGGACGGTGCGTCCGGGCACCGTGCGCACCAGCTCCTTCACCAGCAGTTCGGTTCCCGCGCAGGGGACGCTTCCGCGCGGGTCCCGGGTCTCCCCGGCGACGACCAGGTCGCCGGGGTGCATCCCGGGGGCGAGTCCCGCGCAGAAGCCGGTGGCGAGGACGGCCGCCCCGCCCAGGGCCGGATCGGCGAGCATCCGGGTGACGGAGCGCTCGGCCGCCGCCGGCCCCATGCCCGTGCGCAGCACGGTGACCGGCCCGCCCGGGGTGCCGTGCTCACGCCTGCGCAGGGCGAGCTGCTCGATGCCGAGCGCGCAGGCGATCAGCAGCGGGGCCGGGGCGGGCCGGGGGCTCATCGGCTTCCCTTCACCCCGGCGAGCGGCTGCGCGGACCCGTTCCTCGCCGCGGTCTGCTTCTTGCTGAAGGGTTCCCCGTGCACATAGCGGCCGAGCGCGGTGAGCGGGAAGACCTGCCGGTAGAGGTGGTAGTTGATGGAGAAGTCCCAGGGGAAGCCGGTGCCGGTGAAGTACGGCTCGTCCCAGGAGCCGTCCTCGCGCTGGGTGGCCGCCAGCCACGCGACGCCGCGCTCGACGGCCCCGGAGTCCCTCTCCCCCGCCGCCAGCAGCGCCATCAGCGCCCAGGCGGTCTGCGAGGCGGTCGAGGCCCCCCGGCCGCTCCACTCCCGGACGTGGCGGTAGGAGCGCAGGTCCTCGCCCCAGCCGCCGTCGTCGTTCTGCACCTTCTCCAGCCATGCCACGGCCCGCCGGACAGCCGGGTGCGAGCCGGGGATCCCGGCCGCGGCCAGGGCGGGGACGACGGAGCCGGTGCCGTAGAGGTAGTTGACGCCCCAGCGTCCGAACCAGGAGCCGTCCGGCTCCTGTTCGGCGAGCAGCCACTGAATGCCGCGCCGGGTGCGCGGGTCGTGGGCGAGTCCCTCGACGGCGAGCATCTCCACGACGTGCGCGGTGACATCGGCCGACGGGGGGTCGATGACCTCGCCGAAGTCGCAGAACGGGAGGCGGTTGGGGAACGGGCTGGTGTTGTCGACGTCGAAGGCGCCCCAGGCGCCGTTCTTCGACTGCATGCCGAGGCTCCAGCGGACCCCGCGCCCGATCGCGCTGTCCATCCGCTCGGGGTCGTGGTGTCTGACCCGGCGCAGTGCGAGGACCACCTCGGCGGTGTCGTCGATGTCGGGGTAGTTGTCGTTGTGGAACTCGAACGCCCAGCCGCCGGGCGGCAGATGGGGCCGGCGCACGGACCAGTCACCGGGCCGCACGATCTGCTCGCCGAGCATCCAGTCGGCGGCCTTGACCAGGCTCGGGTGGTCGGCGGGCAGGCCGGCGTCGGCGAGCGCGATGGCCGCCAGGCAGGTGTCCCACACCGGGGACTGACAGGCCTCGATCATCCGGGCCCCGTCCTCGCGCCACACGGCGAAGCGGTCGAGCGACTCCAGGCCCGCGCGCATCACCGGGTGCCGCAGGTCGTAGCCGAGCAGGTGCAGCGCGATGACCGAGTAGACGGCCGGGGGCTGGATGCCGCCCCAGCAGCCGTCGTTCTCCTGCCGTTCGATGATCCAGCGGGCGGCGGCGTTCATGGCGGCTTGGCGCACCCGGCGCGGGACCGCCCTGCGCAGGGCGTGCAGGGCTCTGTCCAGCCGCTGGAAGGCGCCGTCCCAGGTGTTCGGCGGGGCGTGCGGCCGCGGAGGTCTGGGCCGGCGCGGATCGGTGTGCAGTTCGTCCAGCGGGAACGGCGCGGGGCGCACCGGCCGTTTGGCGGAGACGATCGTCAGCGGGACGATGGTCTGCCGGGCCCAGCAGCCGAAGTCGTAGATGTTGAGCGGCACCCAGGACGGGAACCAGATCAGCTCGGGCGGGAGTTCGGGCAGGTCCTCCCACTTCCACCAGCCGAACAGGGCCAGCCAGATGCGGGTGAAGACCCGGGCGGCGGCGATGCCGCCGCGCTCGCGGATCCAGGCGGAGGCGCGGGCCATGTGCGGGGCCTCGGGCGGGTCGCCGGCCAGCCGCAGGGCGACGTACGCCTCGATGGTGGTGGAGAGTTCGCCGGGCCCGCCGTGGAAGGTGGCCCAGGTGCCGTCCTCGCGTTGCTCCCCGCGGATGAACAGGGCGGCGGCCCGGGTGGTGTCCTCGTCGCGGATGCCGAGGAACTGGCGCAGCAGCAGGTCCTCGGCGTCCATCGTGACGTTGGTCTCGAGGTCGCCCTTCCACCAGCCCTGGTCGTCCTGCCGGGACAGCAGGAAGTCGGTGGCGCGCCGCATGGCGTGGGCGGCGATGTCGGGAACCCCGGCCGCCTCGGGGATGTCGGTGTCGTTTTCGCTGGCCGCGGTCACGCGGGGCGGCAGGGCCGCCCCGGTGCTTCCGTCGGTCGTCGCTGTCATGGCTTCCCCTTCGTGCAGTCCTGCAAATGGTGCGTCTGCTGTGGGTCCGCCGTCGGCCGGTGCCGTTATCCCCGCAACACCGGCCGGCGACTAAGCGAGGGCTATTCGACCGATAGTGATCATCTCTTTCGTACGACGACGAAGTCCGCGAGCGCCGTGAACCGTTCCCGCACCTGGCCGGGCATGTCCACGATGTCGAGGGCCTCGATGGCGATGGTGTGCTGACGGCGTGCCTCGCCGGCGGTCCAGTCGCGGCCGCCGGCCTCCTCGATGAGGGCGGCACGGGCCGCGAACTCCTCCTCGGAGAAGTTCGCGAAGTCGCTGCTCTTGGCGTCGGCGGCGAGGATCTCGCCGAGCCGTTCGGAGGCGGGGCCGCCCGCCGCGAGCGCGGCCACCACCGGGAGGGACTTCTTGCGCTGGCGCAGGTCGCTCCAGGTCTGCTTGCCGGTGGCCTCCGGGTCTCCCCAGATGCCGAGGAGGTCGTCGACGGCCTGGAAGGCGAGGCCGAGGTGGTAGCCGTACCTCTCCAGCGCGTCGGCGGTGCGGTCGTCCGCGCCGCCGAGCACCGCGCCGATGGAGCTGGCGCAGGCGAGCAGGGCACCGGTCTTGTTGCCCTCCATCTCCAGGCACTCCTCGACGCTGACCCGGTCGCGGTGCTCGTAGGAGATGTCCTGGGCCTGGCCGTCGATGAGGGCGCGGCTGGCGGCGGTCAGCCGGCGGGTGGCGCGGCCCGCCTCGACGCTGCCGAGCTCCAGCAGCACCTCGTTGGCCAGGGCGAACAGGGCGTCGCCGACCAGGATGGCCTGGGCGGGGCCGTGCACCTTCCAGACGGTGTCGCGGTGCCGGCGCTGCTCGTCGCCGTCCATCAGGTCGTCGTGCAGCAGCGAGAAGTTGTGCACCAGTTCGACGGCGACCGCGCCGGGGACACCGGTCTCCGGGGCCGCCCCGGTGACCTCGGCGGACAGCACGGCCAGGGCGGGGCGCACGGCCTTGCCGCCGTCGCCGTCGGCGGGCCGGCCCGCGGCGTCGATCCAGCCGAAGTGGTAGGCGGCGACCGTGTCCATGGGAGGTGCCAGGCGGTCGACGGCCGCCCGCAGTACCGGCGTGGCCAGGGTCCGGCCGCGCTCCAGGAGCGCGGACACGTCCACCGCGGTCCTTCGAGCGGCCTGCGAGGCCGGGGGCACAGTGGGCACAGTCTCTCCTCTTGTTGCGGTACCGGAAGCGCGGGAACCTGCCGCGCCGCTGCCGTGCGGCATCAGGCCGCCTCCTCTAGTGCGAAGAGACGGCGGGGGCGGGGCCGGCCCAGGGCGCCCAGCGCGGCGTCGGCCGCGCCGACGCCGCTGCGGACCGCACTCTCCATGGTCGCGGGCCACCCGGTGGCGGTCCACGCGCCGGCCAGGTACAGGCCGGGTGCCTTGGTGCGGGCGCCGGGCCTGAGGCGTCCGACGCCGGGGGCGGGGGCGAAGGTGGCGGTGCGCTCCCGGGTGACGAAGAAGTCCTCCACGCGGGCGTCGCGGGTGCGCGGCAACAGCCGGCGCAGTTCGGGCAGGTACCGCTCGCGGAGCACGGCGACGGGCTCGTCGATGTCGTTCTGGGCGACCGACTGGGACAGCGCGAGGTACTGGCCCCGCTGCAGCCCGGAGGCGTCGGTGCGGTCGAAGACCCACTGCACGGGGGTGCCGAGGGCCGCGAAGAACGGCCGGGCGAGCACCGTGCGGTCGTAGACGACGTGGATGTTGAGGATGGGCGCGGTGCCGATGCCGAGCAGCCGCCCGGGGGCGTCGAGGGCGCCCGCGGGCAGCAGGTCGTGGGCCTCGCGCTGCGGTACGGCGAGGACGACGGCGTCGGCGGTGATCGTCTCGCCGGGCACCTGGACGTTCCACCCCCCGTCGCCGTTCACCGAGACGGAGGTGACCCGGGTGCGGACCTCGGTGCGCACGCCCCCGGCGTCGAGCGCCTCGCGGGCGAGCCGGTCGTGCAGGTCGCCCAGCGGCACCCGGGCCCAGCCGATGTCGGCCGCCGAGGGGTCGGACAATAGACCGGTCTTGAACACCATCGCGGCGAGCGCCAGGGACGTGTCGCCCGCGACCGCGTTGAGGGTGGCGACCCCGACCAGGTCCCAGAGGGCCTCGACGGCGCGCGCCGACTGGCCGTGCGCGGTCAGCCAGCTGCCGAAGTCCTGGTCGTCCAGGGACGGATCGGCGAGGTCGAGCCCCTTCAGCGCGAGCGCGGCCCAGGCCGTCCTGGCCCGGTCGGCGAGCGAGAGGTGCGGATACGTGGCGAGGCCGCGCCCCAGGTGCAGGGGTACGGGCAGCGCGTCGCGCCGCAGCCTGCCGAGCCGCCGCCCCTCGGGGCGGGCGAGGTCGACCACGGGCACGTCGAGGCGGTCCTGCAGCGGGGCCAGCGCCGCGCCGCCGATCCGGTCGAGGAACCAGCGGTAGGCGGTGCAGCAGCGCAGGTACACGTGCTGGCCGTTGTCGACGGTCAGGTCGCCGCGCCGGAAGGAGAAGGCGAGCCCGCCCAGGCGGGGGCGGCCCTCGAGCAGGGTGACGCGCACTCCGGCGTCGGCGAGCGCGAGCGCGGCGGTGACGCCGGCCAGTCCGCCGCCGACCACGACGGCGTGCCGCCGGGCCGCGGCGGGATCGTTCCCGCGCGGCCCCTCGGTGCGTGTGCCGTGGCTCATGCGCCCTCCCCCGACCGGCGGGCGCGGCGCCGCTCGAACGGTGCACGGCCGGCCGTCTCCGTCAGGGACGCGGCGGGACGGCGGAGGGTTGCCCACCGCTTTCCGCCCGGGAGCGGGGTGTCCATCAGGCACGCCTCCTGACGGCGCGCCGGGTGACGTGCCGGGTGTCCAGGCCGGACAGGCCGCGCACCGCGACGTACGCCTTCTCGTGTCCGGGCAGGGAGACCCGGCCGCGCAGTACCGCCCCGGGGTCGCGCTCGATGCGGTCGAGGAGCCGGCGGTAGATGCCCGCCATCGCGGCGACGCAGGCGCCGCTGCGCCGGTCGAGCAGGGGGAGCAGCCGGTAGCCCTCGGCGAAGAGCGCGCGTGCCCTGCGCACTTCGTAGTGCACCAGGCCGGTGAAGTCGGAGCCCTCCGGTGGCGTCGGCCCCGCGAACCCGGCGGAGCAGCCGAACTTGGCGAGGTCGTCGGCGGGCAGATAGGTGCGCCCGCCCGCGGCGTCCTCGCGGACGTCCCTGAGGATGTTGGTGAGCTGCAGCGCGAGGCCGAGCGTGTCGGCGTACTCGGACGCGCGTTCGGCGCCGCGCGCGCCCGGTTCGGTGCCGAAGACGCCGAGCGAGAGCCGCCCGATGGCGCCCGCGACACAGCGGCAGTACGCCTTGAGGTCGTCCCAGGTCTCGTAGGTCTCGCCGCGTACGTCCATCTGGACGCCGTCGATCAGTTCGTCCAGGCCGCCGAGCGGGATCGGGAAGTGCCCGGCCGCGTGGGCGAGGGCGACCGCGACCGGGTCGGTGTCGTCCTCGTCGACCGCGCCCTCCCGGATCCGGGTGAGCAGCGCCCGGGTGTCCTCCAGCCGGGTGACCTTGACGTCGTCCGCCAGCGGCCCGTCGCCGATGTCGTCGACACGCCGGGAGAACGCGTACAGCGCCGACATCGCGCGCCGCTTGGGCGTCGGGAGCAGCCGGATGCCGTAGGCGAAGTTACGGGCCTGCTGCCCGGTGACGGCCTCGCAGTAGCTGTAGGCGGCGAGTACCGGTGCGGACGCGGGTGTGTGCGACTCCACGGTCCGGATCACCCCTTTCCTCGCAGAGTCACGCCCGCCTCGCGCAGCAACTGGACCTTGCCGGGCTTGGGCGGGCCGGGGAGTACGTCGTATTCGGCGGCGGCGATCGCCCGGAGGGCCGCCCTTCCTCCTGCCACGAACCCCGCGAGCAGCAGCCTGAGTCTGCCGTGGACGCTACCCATGAGGGGTGCGCCTTCATTCAGCAGCTCGCGGGCGCGTTCCGCCTGGTACGCGACCAGTGCGCGCACCGATGCGCCGGCGGTCGCAGCGGCGAGGTCCGCCTCCTGGACGTGGAAGCGCTTCATGTCCGCGGCGGGCAGATAGACGCGGTCGCGGCCGAGGTCCTCGGCCACGTCCTGGAGGTGCTCGACGATCTGCAGCGCGGTGCAGATCGCGTCGGAACGGCGGATCCGCTCGGGCGTCGAGGTGCCGGTGACGGCGAGGACCAGCCGCCCGACGGGGTTGGCCGACAGTTCGCAGTAGGCGAGCAGGTCGTCGTGGGTCTCGTAGCGCTTGACGAGCTGGTCCTGGCGGTTGGCGGCGATCAGGCCGAGGAAGGGGCCGGGGGTCAGCGCGTGCCGGCGGACCGTCGGCCGGAGCCGGCGCAGCAGCGGGTGGCCCGGCCCGGGCCCCGCCGGGTCGAACACGCGGTGGAGGTCCGCCTCGAACGCGTCGAGGAGCAGCAGCCGGTCCCCGGCGTCCTCCTCGGACACCCCGAGGAGACGGGCGTCGGCGCCGCCGGGCGCCAGGTCGCCGTCGCCGATGTCGTCGACCAGCCGGGCGAAGCCGTACACCGCCATGAGGTCGTCGCGCCAGGACCGGGGCAGGAAGAAGGGGGCCACGGGGAAGTTCTCGTCGGCTGCCTTGTCGAGGGTGGCGCGCTCCGGGTCGGCGGCGCGCGCCGCGGCCACGGGCGTCATCGCGGACTGCCGTGGGCGGGGACGGCACAGGATGCGCTCAGCCGGGGAGTTTCCGTAGCCATTGCCGTCACATCTCCCGTTCTACACTGCTGACCCAATGCACACTATTTCGGACACGCCGCCCAGGTTTCCGCCAAGCGGCATCGTTGGATGATGTCGGGCATTATGGCCCTGATTGCCGCCTTTCGGGACCGGTCCAGCTTACGTGGTACGACGCGCCGCGCACCGGCGGGGTCCTCCGCACCACACGACAACGCACCGTTCGGCGTCAAGATTCCACGGAGCGGCCGGAGTTGACGTCTCCTTCGCAGACGCCGGGCCCCACCGGACAGTTCCGGCGGGGCCCTGGCCGTACCGGGCTACTTGCCCGTGAACTTCTCGTACTCCCGGAGCACCTCGTCGGTGGGGCCGTCCATGCGCAGCTCGCCCCGTTCCAGCCAGAGCACCCGGTCGCAGGTGTCGCGGATCGACTTGTTGTTGTGGCTGACCAGGAACACCGTGCCGGCCTGCTTGCGCAGCTCCCGGATGCGGGCCTCGGAACGCTTCTGGAACTTGCGGTCGCCGGTGGCCAGCGCCTCGTCGATCATCAGGACGTCGTGGTCCTTGGCGGCGGCGATGGAGAAGCGCAGCCGGGCCGCCATGCCGGAGGAGTACGTCCGCATCGGCAGGGTGATGAAGTCGCCCTTCTCGTTGATCCCGGAGAAGTCGACGATCTCCTGGTAGCGGGCCTTGATCTCCTCGCGCGACATGCCCATGGCGAGGCCGCCGAGTATGACGTTGCGTTCGCCCGTCAGGTCGTTCATCAGGGCGGCGTTGACGCCGAGCAGGGAGGGCTGGCCGTCGGTGTAGACCTTGCCCTTCTCGGCCGGCAGCAGTCCGGCGATGGCCCGCAGCAGGGTCGACTTCCCGGAGCCGTTGGAGCCGATCAGGCCGATGGCCTCGCCCCGGTAGGAGACGAAGGACACCCCGCGCACGGCGTGCACCTTGCGCACGCCCCGTTCCTCGCCCCGCTTCACGATGCGGCTGAGTGCCGCGGTGGCGCTGCCCTTGCCGGTCTTGGCGCCGTTGACCCGGTAGACGATGTGCAGGTCGTCCGCGATGACCGTGGGGATCCGCTCGTCGGTGGTCTCAGCCACGGCCGTACCTCTCCTCAGCCTTCCAGAAGTAGACGAAGCCGACCACGCCGGCCAGTACCGCCCAGCCCACCGCGAACGCCCACACGTGCGGGGGCAGGTACGAGGAGCCGTAGTCGTCGATCAGCGCGAAGCGGACCAGGTCCATGTAGATCGCCGCCGGGTTCCACTGCAGCACGTCGGCGAGCCAGCCCGGCACGTCCTTGCCCTGCAGCATCGCCGGGATGCTGAACATCACGCCGGACGCGTACATCCAGGTGCGCAGCACGAACGGCATCAGCTGCGCCAGGTCGGGCGTCTTGCTGCCCATCCGCGCGAAGATCAGCGCGAGGCCGGTGTTGAAAACGAACTGCAGCAGCAGCGCGGGGATCACCAGCAGCCAGGACAGCCCCGGGAAGCTGCCGAAGGCGATCATCACGACGACGAGCACGACCATCGAGAACAGCAGCTGCTGGAGCTGCTGGAGCGCGAAGGAGACGGGCAGCGAGGCCCGCGGGAAGTGCAGGGCCCGCACCAGCCCCAGGTTCCCCGAGATCGCCCGCACGCCGGTGAGCACCGAGCTCTGGGTGAAGGTGAACACGAACACGCCCGTCACCAGGAACGGCACGTAGACGTCGTGCGGGATGCCCCGGCGGGCGTCCAGCAGCAGACCGAAGATGAAGAAGTACACGGCCGCGTTCAGCAGCGGGGTCGCCACCTGCCACAGCTGGCCCAGCTTGGCCTGGCTGTACTGGGCGGTCAGCTTCGCCCGGGAGAAGGCGAGGATGAAGTGCCGCCGGTCCCAGAGCTGGCGGACGTACTCGATGAGGGACGGCCGGGCGCCGCTGACGGACAGCCCGTACTTGGCGGCCAGCCGGTCCGCCGACAGGCCCTCGTCGGGCGGCACGGGCGCGCCGACCGCGACCGTGCCGTCGTGCGTGGTCTCACTCACTGGTGGAAACTTTCATCCTCGAGGTGCGCGGCCCGCGGTGGGCCTGGCCTGAAACCGGGGCCCGGGTACGGCCCCGGTGTTCCCGGACACGAGCTTGTCAGATGACAGGTGGCCGGCCCAGTCGGGTCAGCCGCCACACCGTACGCCACTTCATGGGCCGGCGGGGACCGCAGGGGGTGGCCCAGCCCTCCCGGAATCCGCCGAACCACGCCTTCAGGGCGGAACGCGAGGGGCGGCGCAGGAGGGTGAGGAGCATCCAGACGCCCAGATAGGCCGGGACCAGGAGGACGGGGAGGTTGCGGCGGGCCAGCCAGACCCGGTTGCGGGCGACCATGCGGTGGTAGACCGCGTGCCGCGAGGGGGCGGTCGTCGGGTGGTACAGCACCATGTCGGACCGGTAGTCGATCAGCCAGCCGGCGTCGAGGGCCCGCCAGGCCAGGTCGGTCTCCTCATGGGCGTAGAAGAACTCGTCCGGCAGGCCGCCCACCTGGGCGAAGACCTCGGTGCGCACGGCGTTGGCGCCGCCGAGGAAGGTGGTCACCCGCGAGGAGCGCATCGGGTCGGAGGCGCGCAGCCGGGGCACGTGGCGGCGCTGGGTGACGCCGGTCTCCGGGTCGGCGATGCGGAAGCTGACGATGCCGAGCGCCGGGTCGGCCGCGAACGCCTGGCGGCACAGTTCCGCCGTGTCGTGGCCGGCCAGCAGGCCGTCGTCGTCGAGGAAGAGCAGGATGTCGACGTCCCGGCCGCCGGGGCCGAAGGCCTCGATGCCGACGTTGCGGCCGCCGGGGATGCCGAGGTTCTCCGGCAGTTCGACGGTGCGGACGCCCTCGGGGACCTCGGGGACGGGCGAGCCGTTGCCGACGACCACGACCTGGACCGGGTCGCCGTCCTGCTTGGCGACGGAGTCCAGCAGGGCCCGCAGCTCCTCGGGGCGGTTGCCCATGGTGATGATCACCGCGCCGACCTTCATCCCGGCGCTCACTTCAGCCTGCTGGAGGCGAGGACGGACACCAGGTGGAACAGCGTCTGCAGCAGGGCGATGCCGGCGAGGACGGCGACGCCGAGGCGGGTGAAGAAGAGGTCGTCCCGGACCGCGTCGGCGATCGCGAGGACGAGGATCAGCAGGGACGCCTCCATGCCGAGGATCAGCCGGTGGAACTTCAGGGCGGCGGCGGCCCTGCGGGCCAGTGCCATGCCGGAGGAGCGCGGTTCGGACGCGGCCTCCTTGACGGGCGGCAGCCCGCCCTGGTGGCGGGCGACGCCGACGAGGTCGGTCTCCGCCTTGATCAGGATCGCGCCGAGCGCGGCCAGGGTGCCGAGGAAGGCCCAGAGCCAGTCGATGCGGCCCGTGCCCCACAGGTCGGCGGCGCGCAGGCCGAGGCCGACCAGGACGGCCGCGTCGGTGAGGTAGGCGCCCACCCGGTCGAGGTAGACCCCGCCGAGCGAGTACTGCTTCTTCCAGCGGGCGACCTCGCCGTCGACGCAGTCCAGCAGGAGGTACAGCTGGACCATGACCAGGCCGAGGACGGCCCCCGCGATCCCCGGCACCAGCAGGGCCGGGGCCGCGAGGACGCCGAAGACGGTCATCAGGTACGTGAGCTGGTTGGGCGTGACCCTGGTGTTCACCAGGTAGCGGTCCACCCGCAGGGACACCTCTCGCATGTAGAGGCGTCCCATCCAGTGCTCACCGCTGCGCCGGTCCTTCACCCCCGGGGGGTGCACGACCGGACGGAGTTCAGCTACCGATGGCCTTGACATAGTCGGCGTAGATGTCCTTGATCTGTTCGGTCTTCAGGTCGAGGTGCTCGAGGATGGTGAAACGTCCGGGGCGGGTCTCCGGGGCGAACTCGACGACGCGGACGAATTCGTCCACCGTGAACCCGATCTCCTCCGGCAGTACCGGAAGCCCGTGGCGGCGGAGCACCTCGGCCATGTAGGCCGATTCCTCGTGGGCTCCGCGCAGGTACATCGCGAAGGCCGCGCCCAGTCCGCACTGTTCGCCGTGGGCGGCGGCCCGCTTGGGGTGGAGCAGGTCGAAGGCATGGTTGATCTCGTGGCAGGCGCCGGAGGACGGGCGGGAGTCGCCCGACACGGACATGGCGATGCCGGTGAGGACCAGTGCCTCGGCCAGCACCTGGAGGAAGCCGTCGTCGCCGGCTCCGCCCGGGTGCCGCAGCACCGCCTCGCCGGCCTGCCGGGCCATGGCGGCGGCGAGGCCGTCGATCTTCTCCCCGTTGACGCGGTGGGACAGCTCCCAGTCGGCGACGGCGGAGATGTTGGAGAGGGCGTCACCGATGCCGGAGCGCACGAAGCGGACCGGGGCCTCCCGGATGACGTTGAGGTCGATGACGACCGCGATCGGGTTCGGCACTCCGTACGAACCGCGGCCCGCGTCGTTGTCGAGGGTCGCCACCGGCGAGCAGAGGCCGTCGTGCGCCAGGTTGGTGGCGACGGCGACCAGGGGAAGCCCCACGCGCGCCGCCGCGAACTTGGCACAGTCGATGATCTTGCCGCCGCCGAGGCCGACGACCGCGTCGTAGCGGCCGGCCTTTATGGCGCCCGCCAGCCGTACCGCGTCGTCGATGGTGCCGCCGCCGACCTCGAACCAGCCCGCGGCGGGCAGCGAGGGCGCGATCCGTTCGCGCAGCCGGGCGCCGGAACCACCGCTGACGGCGATGGCGAGCCGGCCCGACTGCGAGATGCGCTCGTCGGCGAGGACGCAGCCCAGGTCGTCGAGGGCACCCGGACGGATGTCCACCACGACCGGTGAGGGGATGAGCCGGGTCAGTACTGGCACGCGATCTCCCGTCCGCGGGCGAGATCGTCGTGGTTGTCGATCTCCACCCACTTCACGTCGCCGATCGGCGCCGTGTCGATGCGGAAGCCGCGGTTGACCAGCTCCTGGTAGCCGTGCTCGTAGAACTGCTGCGGGTCGGTCTCCCACACGGTCTTGAGCGCGTCGGCCAGCTCGGGGGCGGCGTCGCCCTCGATGAGGGTGACGCCGATGTACTCGCCGGTCGCCTCGGCGGGGTCCATCAGCTTGGTGATCCTCGTCATGCCCTTCTCGGGGTCGACGACGACCTTCATCTCCTCGTCGGCGAGCTGCTTGACCGTGTCGAGGGCGAGGATGATCCTCCTGCCCTCGCCGCGGGCGGCGAGCAGGGTCTTCTCGACGGAGACCGGGTGCACGGTGTCGCCGTTGGCGAGGATCACGCCGTCCCTGAGGGCGTCACGGCCGCACCACAGGGAGTAGGCGTTGTTCCACTCCTCGGCCTTGTCGTTGTCGATGAGGGTGAGCTTGAGGCCGTACTTGGCCTCCAGGGCCGCCTTCCGCTCGTACACGGCCTCCTTGCGGTAGCCGACGATGATCCCGGCCTCGGTGAGGCCGATCTCCGCGAAGTTGCCGAGGGTGAGGTCGAGAACCGTCGGTTCGCCCTCTATGCCCGCGGGCCCCACCGGCACCAGCGCCTTGGGAAGGCTGTCGGTGTAGGGGCGCAGACGCCGTCCGGCGCCGGCCGCCAGCACGAGGCCGATCATGCGGGTTCTCCTTCATCGTGTACGGCGGGCGCCCCTGCGGACACCCAGAAGCGGATGCTCTCGACGAGCACCAGCAGGGCCACGGCCACGGCGAGGGCCGTGAGCGCGACGGTGAACTGGGAAGCGGTGAGCACGGCCGCCAGTAGGGCGACCGCGAGGGTGCGCCCCTCGTGCCCGCCGAGCGCCCGCACCAGCCAGCGCGGGGACGCGCCCGCGTTGCCGCGGATGCGGTAGACCGTGTCGTAGTGATGGTAGGCGACCGCGGCCACCAGGCCGTAGGCCGCCGGAAGGGCTCCGTTCACGTCCGCGTCGGCCGCCAGTGCGAGGACGGTGCCGTACTCGGCGGCGCGGAAGAACGGGGGGACGAGCCAGTCGAGGGCGCCCTTGAGGGGGCGGGCGACGGCGAGTGCGGAGGCCAGGACGTAGACGCAGGCGGCGACGGCCGTCCAGGGGCCGCCGAATCCGGTGAGCGCGGCCGTGGCGACGACGGCGGCGCCGCCGAGCAGGGCGGCGGCAGGGGCCACGGAGCCGGGCGGACGGCCCGCGGGGCTCTTCCCCCCGCGGGTGAGCGCCTCGACGAGCGGGCCCGAGTCGGCGAGGTCCGCCAGGGCCTGTGCCGCCCGGTCGGTCCGCTTCGCCCTGCGGGTCAGCGAGCGCAGCACACGGCCCGCGGTGGTGTACGTCGCGGCGAAGGCGCAGCCGGCGAGCAGGGCGTAGAAGGTGATCCGGGGGGTGGTGAGGGCCGTGAGGACGGCGATCATCGCCCAGCGCTCGCCGATCGGCAGGACGATCATGCGGCGCACCCAGACCGTCCAGCCGACGCTGTCGAGCTTGTCGGAGAGGGCGGCGGTGGGGCTGGTGTTGGCGGTGGCGTCGTGGTTGGCCTCGTTGAACGAGAAGTCCACCACGTGCCGGCAGGTCTGGAGGACCATCGCGCCGAGGGCGAGGGCCCATACGTCGTCGCCGCCGCGGGCGGCCCCGAGGGCGAGCCCCGCGTAGTAGGCGTACTCCTTGGCGCGGTCGAACGTGGCGTCGAGCCAGGCGCCGAGGGTGGAGTACTGCAGGGAGTAGCGGGCGAGCTGGCCGTCGGTGCAGTCCAGCACGAAGGAGGCGATGAGCAGCACGCCGGCGGCGACGAAGCCGCCGCGGGTGCCGGTGGCGGCGCAGGCGGCGGCTATGAGCGCGGTGAGCAGCGAGGCGGTGGTGACCTGGTTGGGGGTCAGTCCGCGGCGGGCGCACCAGCGGGCTAGGTAGCGGGAGTACGGGCTCACGCAGTAGGTGGTGAAGAAGCCGTCGCGGGCCTTCACCGCCGACTTCAGGCGTACCGCCTCGTCGTCGACGGCTGCGACGGCCTGCCGGGCCTCGTTGCGGGCCTGGGGGTCGCCGGGGACGGTGGCGACGAGGCTGCCGAGCTCCGGGCGGTGCACCTCGGCGCCGTCGCCGTCGAGGACGGTGACGACGCGGTCGGCGAGGCTGCCGGCCAGGGCGGTGCCGCCGGCCGCGGAGCCGCCGGAGGAGTCCTCGCGGGCCATCGCGCGCGCCAGGGCGTCGCGGCCGGCCGGCTGGGCGGTGACGGCGCCGGGGATCGCGGAGAGCGGGAAGCGGGGGTCGGTGAGGCCGAGGCGCAGCGCGTGCGCGTGGCCCACGAACCGGGCGTCGACCACGGCGACCCGCTGCCCGGCGGGCACTGAGGCGAGCAGCGGCCCGGCCTCGGCGGCGCCGGACGCGATCCGGACGTCGAAGCCGAGGGAACGCAGATCGCCCTCGAGTGACGAACCGGGGACCGGCTGACCGGTGAGGATGGCGGTCGACAAACCGAATCTCACTCCCTGGGTGCCGACGCGTCGACGTCGGTCATGTACACGATGAGCCGCCCGTGCGAGACCCCCCGGGCGGCATGTCGGCAGACATTATCGGATCCCCGGAAGCCCGTGTTCACCGCCCGTTCGACGGCTGGATCGGTGTGGTTCGCCCGCGCCCCTGCCGCGATCATCATCGGTGATGCGGGGCCCGGCCGACAAACCGCGTCCCCGGAAAGGGCAGGTCGCCCCGGTCCCGACCGGGGGAACCGGCCCCCGCGGTCGGCATAGGGTGGACGACCATGACATGGCTGATCACCGGCGGGGCCGGTTACATCGGGGCACATGTGGCGCGGGCCATGACCGGCGCCGGGGAGCGGGTCGTCGCGCTGGACGACCTCTCGGCCGGGGTGCCGGCGCGGCTGCCCGAGGGCGTGCCGCTGGTCAGGGGTTCGTCGCTGGACGGCGAGCTGGTGCGCCGGGTGTGCGCGGAGCACGGGGTGACCGGTGTGGTGCATCTCGCCGCGCGCAAGCAGGCCGCCGAGTCGGTGGCGCGGCCCACCTGGTACTACCGGGAGAACGTGGGCGGTCTGGCCACGCTCCTGGACGCGGTCGCCGACGCCGGGATCGAGCGCTTCGTCTTCTCCTCGTCCGCGGCCGTCTACGGCGACCTGGACGTGGACGTCATCACGGAGGACAGCCCCTGCGCCCCGGCGAACCCCTACGGCGAGACCAAGCTCGCCGGGGAGTGGCTGGTGCGGGCGGCGGGCCGGGCCCACGGCATCGCCACGGTGTGTCTGCGCTACTTCAACGTGGCGGGGGCGGCGGTGCCGGAGCTGGCCGACACCGGGGTCTTCAACATCGTGCCGATGGTCTTCGACCGGCTCACCCGCGACGAGGCCCCGCGCATCTTCGGCGACGACTACCCGACGCCGGACGGCACGTGCGTCCGTGACTACATCCATGTGGCCGATCTCGCCGAGGCGCACCTGGCGGCGGCCCGGGGGCTGTCCCGCGGGGACGTCACGGGGGACCTGACGGTGAACATCGGCCGGGGCGAGGGCGTCTCGGTGCGCGAGCTGATCACGGTCATCGGCGAGGTCACCGGCGACACCCGGGCCCCGCTCGTGGAGGACCGCCGCCCCGGCGACGCGCCCCGCGCGGTCGCCTCGTCCGCCCTCGCGGCCGAGCGCCTCGGCTGGACCGCACGGCGCTCGGTGCACGACATGATCGACTCCGCGTGGCAGGGCTGGCGGCTGCACCGCGGCGGCTGAGCGGCGCCGCCCCCACCCGTCGCCCGCCGCCTGACCTGCGAAAGGTTTGCGCAGGTCAGGGCACATGACAACGGTGTTCAGTGCCGCGTTGCGGATACCCCCTCCCCGTAGTTCACTGTCATCCGGACGGGGTCACGGGAAGGGGCCGTTTTCATGGGGGCTGGGCACGACCACGGGCATGCGCACGGCGCGCCCGCCGGCGGTACCGCGAGCGCCGCGTACCGCGGAAGGCTGCGGGTGGCACTGGCGATCACGCTCGGCGTCATGGTGGTGGAGATCGTCGGCGGGGTGCTCGCCGACTCCCTGGCGCTGGTGGCGGACGCCGCCCACATGGCGACGGACGCCCTGGGGCTCGGCATGGCCCTGGTGGCCATCCACGTCGCCAACCGTCCGCCGAGCGAGCGCCGCACCTTCGGGCTCGCCCGCGCGGAGATCCTGGCCGCGCTCGCCAACTGTCTGCTGCTCCTCGGCGTCGGCGGCTATGTGCTGTACGAGGCGATCGACCGGTTCGTCACACCGGCCGGGACCGCGGGTGGTCTGACGGTGGTGTTCGGCGCGATCGGTCTCGTCGCCAACATGGTGTCGCTGACGCTGCTGATGCGCGGGCAGAAGGAGAGCCTGAACGTGCGCGGCGCCTTCCTGGAGGTGGCGGCGGACGCGCTCGGCTCGGTCGCGGTGATCCTTTCCGCGCTGGTGATCCTCGCCACCGGCTGGACGGCCGCCGACCCGATCGCCTCGCTGGTGATCGCGCTGATGATCGTGCCCCGGACGTGGAAGCTGCTGCGCGAGACCCTGGACGTGCTGCTGGAGGCCGCCCCCAAGGGCGTCGACATGGGAAAGGTGCGGGCGCACATCCTGGCCACGGACGGCGTAGAGGACGTGCACGACCTGCACGCCTGGACGATCACCTCGGGGATGCCGGTGCTCTCCGCGCACGTGGTGGTCAGCTCCGAGGTCCTGAACGCCATCGGGCACGAGAAGATGCTGCACGAACTGCAGAACTGCCTGGGCGCCCACTTCGACGTGGAGCACTGCACCTTCCAGCTTGAGCCCGGCGGGCACGCGGCGCACGAGGCGCGTCTGTGCCACTAGACCCGGGTCACGGCGCGCCCCCGTGCGCCAACACGCCGGGGAACGCGGCTCTCCGCCCCCCGTGGGGGCGGCCCGGGACATGCGGGCGCGTCACGGAGTGCCGGGAGTGCCGGATCAGTGCGGCAGACTGGGGGCGCGAAGACCGAGTGAAGGATGGGTATGCCGATCACACCTGCCACCGCGACGAACAGCCCGTCGAACGGCGCCGCAGAGCCGATTTTGCTGGAACTGGTCGACGAGGACGGCGTGACGCTCGGCACCGCGGAGAAGCTCGCCGCGCATCAGCCGCCGGGACAGCTGCACCGGGCGTTCTCGGTGTTCCTCTTCGACGAGCGGGGACGGCTGCTGCTCCAGCAGCGGGCGCTCGGCAAGTACCACTCCCCCGGCGTGTGGTCCAACACCTGCTGCGGTCATCCGTACCCAGGGGAGGCGCCGTTCGCCGCGGCGGCCCGGCGGACCTTCGAGGAGCTGGGTGTCTCCCCCTCGCTGCTCGCCGAGGCCGGAACGGTCCGCTACAACCACCCGGACCCGGTCTCGGGCCTGGTCGAGCAGGAGTACAACCACCTCTTCGTCGGCATGGTGCAGGCGACGACGCGGCCGGATCCGGAGGAGGTCGCGTCCACCGCGTTCGTGACCCCGGCGGAGCTGGCGGAGCGGCACGCCAGGGACACCTTCTCGGCCTGGTTCCCGACCGTCCTCGACGCGGCCCGCCCGGCCGCCCGCGAGCTGACGGGACCGTCGGCGGGCTGGTGACCGGCGCTAGGGCAGGTACGCGGGCTTGAGCGGGAGGGCCGCCCAGACGACCTTGCCGCCGGTCGAGGTGTGCTCGATGTCGCACGTCCCGCCCGCCTCGCGGGTGATCTCCCGCACCAGGAGCAGCCCACGGCCGCCGGTGCGGCCGTGGTCGGTCTCCAGGGCGGTGGGCCGGTAGGGGTGGTTGTCCTCCACGGACACCCGGACCCACGCGGCGCCGACGGCGACCTCGACGGCGAGCGTCGGGGACAGCAGCGCCGCGTGCCGTACGGCGTTGGTGACCAGCTCGGAGACGATCAGCAGCAGCCCCTGCACCACCTCGTCCGCGACGGGTACTCCCTGGCGCAGCAGCAGGTCGCGCACGGCGTGACGGGCCTGCGGCACCGAGGCGTCGACCGCCGGGGCGGTGAACCGCCAGACGCCTTCGTACGGCAGCGGGTCGCCGCTGTCACGCTCGATTGTCACCACACGCCGAATGGTGGTCCCGATCGGCCCGGCGCCTCCGCACTGAACAGAAGTCAGCGGGTATCGAGCGCTTCCGACCGTTTCTGCAGGACACGGTCGCTTACATGACCGTTCCGGTGCGTTCCGTGTCGTCTCGGCGCACTATTCGGGTTGTACGGGTTTGGTGGCGTGACGCTCCCCCGTGTGCGGCGGCTCCCCCGGCGCCCGTGCGGCCTCCTCGCCGGCCAGCCGCTCGGAGACCATCCCGACGATCCGGCGTCCGCCGTAGCCGGTGGCGATCAGGCCGAGCCCGTCGAACAGCAGGGAGAGGGAGAAGAACGTACCGATGACGTACTGGCTGCTGCTCGGCCAGGTGCCCAGCACCAGGATGCCGAGGAGCAGTCCGAAGGCTCCCTGCACCAGCGTCCAGCCGAACTGCGGCCCGCGCACCACCAGGCTGCCCACCAGCCGGAACAGCCCGCCGGTGAGGAACAGCAGCGCGGCGAACATGGTCAGCGCCTCGGCAGCCGCCTCGGGGGTCTTGAGGATGACCACGCCGGCCGCGATGTTCAGGGCCGCGACGACCACGCCGAGCCAGAAGAAGTTGGTGTGCCGCGCCTGGACGGCGTGCAGCAGTCCGACCACGCCGCCGACGAGCAGCAGCCAGCCGAACAGCAGCATCGAGGTGAGGGTGGCGACGCCGGTGTAGACGAGCCCGACCAGGCCGGCGACGACCAGGATCACCCCGAGCACGGCGAGCCAGCTGAAGCCGCGGCTCAGTTTCGCGGCCTCGCCCCGCGGCTTGGTGGACCTGGCCATGAGTGCCTCCTCGTTCCCGTCTTCCCCTCCCCCAGTCTCCGCCGTCCGCCGGTCCCCCGCCGGGCGGAGTCCTGCCGGCCGGCGCCTCGACCGGGGCGGATAGCATCCGGCGCATGGAGCCCCAGCTGCTGCACACCGTCACCGGGCAGGTCGCCACGGTCGTCATACGCCATCCGGCGAAGCGCAACGCCATGACGGCCGCGATGTGGGGTTCCCTGCCGCCCCTGCTGGAAACGCTGGCGGCGGACCCCGGCGTACGGGTGCTGGTGCTCACCGGTGAGGGCGGGACGTTCTGCGCCGGGGCGGACATCTCCACGCTCCGGGGGTCGCCGCTGGAGGCGCAGCGGCTGGCGGTGGCGGCCGAGGAGGCGCTGGCCGCGTTCCCCGGGCCGACCCTGGCGGCGGTCCGCGGCCACTGCGTGGGCGGCGGGGCGCAGCTGGCGGCCGCCTGCGATCTGCGGTTCGCCGAGGAGGGCGCGCGGTTCGGGGTGACACCGGCGAAGCTCGGCATCGTCTACCCGTCCTCCGCCACCCGGCGGCTGGTGTCACTGGTCGGTCCGGCCACCGCCAAGTACCTGCTGTTCTCGGGCGAGCTGATCGGGACGGAGCGGGCGCTGCGCACCGGTCTTGTGGACGAGGTGCTGCCCGCGGGCGAACTGGACGGACGGGTCGCGGAGTTCACCGGGATCCTGGCGTCCCGCTCCTCGCTGACGCAGGCCGCCGCCAAGGAGTTCGCGAACGGCCGCACCGACCGGGACGCCCACTGGGAAGAGCGGGCGCGGGAGAGCGGCGACACCTCGGAGGGGGTCGCCGCGTTCCTGGAGCGCCGGACGCCGCGCTTCTCGTGACGGATGCATGTTGAAGCGTTGACGAGGTACACGGAGGGCAGCCCGGCCGGAGCGGCCGGGGGAGCGAAGGAGAGACTCATGCTGCGTGCCGTCGCGGATGTACTGCGTCAGATCGGTGGAGCCGTCGCCACGGTGGTGACACTGCCGTTCCGGGCGCTCGCCAGGCTCTTCGGCGGGGCCTCGTCCAGCACCCGGGGTCATCGCGCCTGACGCCGCCCGTGCGGTCCCCCGGCGCGTCGCCGCCCTGATCCCCGATTGTCGGCGTCACCTGCCACAATTGCCGCGCAACCTCAGTGGAGAAGGCGGTACGGGAACGTGACGACACCCCTCACAGGGTCCATCGAAGGCAGGATCGCCGAGGAACTCGGCGTACGGGAGCGGCAGGTCAGAGCCGCGGTGGAGCTGCTCGACGGCGGTTCGACCGTGCCCTTCATCGCCCGCTACCGCAAGGAAGCGACCGAGATGCTCGACGACGCGCAGCTGCGCACGCTCGAGGAGCGGCTGCGCTATCTGCGGGAGCTGGAGGAGCGCCGGACGGCGATCCTGGAGTCGGTGCGCGAGCAGGGCAAGCTCACCGACGAGCTGGAGGCGAGCATCCGGGGCGCGGAGACCAAGGCGCGCCTGGAGGACATCTATCTGCCGTACAAGCCCAAGCGCCGCACCAAGGCGCAGATCGCCCGCGAGGCGGGGCTGGAGCCGCTGGCGGAGGGGCTGCTCGGCGACCCGGGCGTCGACCCCCTCGCCGCGGCCGCCGCGTTCGTCGACGCCGGCAAGGGCGTCGCCGACCCGGGGGCGGCGCTGGAGGGCGCGCGGGCCATCCTCACCGAGCGGTTCTCGGAGGACGCCGACCTGATCGGCGAGCTGCGCGAGCGCATGTGGGTGCGCGGGCGGCTGGTCGCGAAGGTCCGCGAGGGCAAGGAGGAGGCGGGCGCCAAGTTCTCCGACTACTTCGACTTCGCCGAACCGTTCACCGAGCTGCCCTCCCACCGGGTGCTGGCGATGCTGCGCGGCGAGAAGGAGGAGGTCCTCGACCTCGTCCTGCAGCCGGAGGAGCCCACGGACGGGCCGTCGTCGTACGAGGGGATCGTCGCCGGCCGGTTCGGGATCGCCCAGCGGGGGCGTCCGGGTGACAAGTGGCTGGGCGACACGGTCCGCTGGGCCTGGCGCACCCGCATCCTGGTGCACCTCGGCATCGACCTCAGGCTGCGGCTGCGTACGGCGGCCGAGGACGAGGCGGTGCGGGTCTTCGCGGCCAATCTGCGCGACCTGCTGCTCGCCGCCCCGGCGGGCACCCGCGCGACGCTCGGCCTGGACCCGGGCTTCCGCACGGGCGTGAAGGTCGCCGTGGTGGACGCGACCGGCAAGGTCGTCGCCACGGACGTGATCCACCCGCACGTCCCGGCGAACCGCTGGGACGAGGCCGTCGCCAAGCTGGCGCGGCTGGCGAAGGAGCACGCGGTCGAGCTGATCGCGATCGGCAACGGTACGGCGTCCCGCGAGACCGACAAGCTCGCCGGTGAACTCATCACCCGGCACCCCGAGCTGAAGCTGACCAAGGTGATGGTCTCCGAGGCGGGCGCCTCCGTGTACTCGGCCTCCGCCTTCGCCTCCCAGGAACTGCCCGACATGGACGTGTCGCTGCGCGGCGCGGTGTCGATCGCGCGGCGGCTGCAGGACCCGCTGGCGGAGCTGGTGAAGATCGACCCCAAGTCGATCGGGGTGGGCCAGTACCAGCACGACCTGTCCGAGGTGAAGCTGTCGCGCTCGCTGGACGCGGTGGTGGAGGACTGTGTGAACGGCGTGGGTGTGGACGTCAACACCGCGTCCGCGCCGCTGCTCGCCCGGGTCTCCGGCATCACGTCGGGGCTGGCCGAGAACATCGTGGCGCACCGGGACGGCAACGGACCGTTCCGGTCGCGCGGCGAGCTGAAGAAGGTGAGCCGGCTCGGCCCGAAGGCCTACGAGCAGTGCGCGGGCTTCCTGCGGATCCGCGGCGGGGACGACCCGCTGGACGCGTCCAGTGTGCACCCGGAGGCGTACCCGGTCGTGCGGCGGATGGTGGCGTCCTCCGGGGCGGAGGTCGCCGCGCTGATCGGCAACACCGCGGTGCTGCGGTCGCTGCGGGCGCCGGACTTCGTGGACGAGACGTTCGGTCTGCCCACCGTGAGCGACATCCTCAAGGAGCTGGAGAAGCCCGGGCGGGACCCGCGGCCGGCGTTCAAGACGGCCGTCTTCAAGGAGGGCGTGGAGAAGATCGCCGACCTCTCCTCGGGGATGGTGCTGGAGGGCGTCGTCACCAACGTCGCCGCGTTCGGCGCGTTCGTGGACGTCGGTGTGCACCAGGACGGCCTGGTGCACGTCTCCGCGATGTCGAAGACGTTCGTGAAGGACCCGCGGGACGTGGTGAAGCCGGGGGACATCGTCAAGGTGAAGGTGCTCGACGTGGACGTCCCGCGGAAGCGGATCTCGCTGACGCTGCGCCTGGACGACGAGGCCGCGCCGCAGGGTCAGGCGCCCTCCGGGGAGCGGCGGCAGCGCGGCGGGCGTCCGCCGCAGCAGCGCCAGGGCCGCGGCGGCGGCTCGCGCCAGGCCCCCGCGCCGGCGAACGGCGCGATGGCCGACGCGCTGCGCCGGGCCGGTCTGGTCGACCCCAAGAACGGCAGGCGCTGAGCCGACCCGGGCCGGTGTGCTCCGCCGTGACGGCGGGGACACCGGCCCGGCGTGGTCCGCACGGCGGGCCCGCACCGCTCGTAGAGTGCCGGCATGCCGACATCACGCGTCATCACCTGGGAGGTCACGGCGAGCGGGGGGTACGAGACCGCCTGGGCCGAACTCGGCGGGGACGCCCTGCGGGCCCGCGGGCGGGCCGTCGGGACCCTTCCGGAGCCGTACTGGATCACCTATGAGCTGGTGACCGGGGCCGGCTTCGTCACCCGGCGGCTGCGGGTGACCGCCGAGGACGCCTCCGGCAGCCGCTCGCTGGACCTGCGCCACGACGTCCGGGGCGGCTGGAGCGCCGACGGCGAGCGGCTCGACGGCCTGGACGGCGCCCTCGACTGCGACCTGGGGCTGTGCCCGCTGACCAACACCATGCCGGTGCTGCGGCACGGCCTGCACCGCGCCCCGGGCGAACGGGAGTTCCTGATGGCGTGGGTGTCCGTGCCCGACCTGGCGGTGCGGCCGTCACGGCAGACGTACACGCATCTCGGGCCCCGGCGCGTCCGTTACGCGTCCGGGGACTTCCGCAGCGATCTCGCACTCGACGAGGACGGCTTCGTCGTCGACTACCTGCGCCTGGCGCGGCGGCTGGGCTCTCGGGGCCAAGGGCCTAGCGCTCGGTGACCTTGCCGTCGGCGACCTCCAGGCGCCGGGTCACCCGGACCGCGTCGAGCATGCGGCGGTCGTGGGTGATGAGCAGGAGGGTGCCCTCGTAGGCGTTCAGGGCCGATTCGAGTTGTTCGATGGCCGGCAGGTCCAGGTGGTTGGTCGGCTCGTCGAGCACCAGGAGGTTGACGCCCCTGCCCTGCAGGAGGGCGAGGGCGGCGCGGGTGCGTTCGCCCGGGGAGAGGGTGGCCGCGGGGCGCGTCACATGGTCCGCCTTGAGGCCGAACTTGGCCAGCAGGGTGCGGATGTCGGCCGGTTCCAAGTCCGGCACCGCCGGGCGGAACGCGTCGAGCAGGCTCTCCGGGCCGTGGAACAGCGCGCGGGCCTGGTCGACCTCGCCGAGCAGGACCCCGGAACCCAGGGCGGCGTGCCCCGCGTCGAGCGGTACGCGGCCCAGCAGGGCGCCGAGCAGGGTGGACTTGCCCGCGCCGTTGGCGCCCGTGACGGCCACCCGGTCCGCCCAGTCGATCTGCAGCGACACCGGTCCCAGGGTGAAGCCGCCGCGCCGGACCTCCGCGTCCCGGAGGGTGGCGACGACCGCGCCCGAGCGGGGGGCCGAGGCGATCTCCATGCGCAGCTCCCACTCCTTGCGCGGCTCCTCGACCACCTCCAGGCGCTCGATCATGCGCTGCGTCTGACGCGCCTTCGCGGCCTGCTTCTCGCTGGCCTCGCTGCGGAACTTGCGGCCGATCTTGTCGTTGTCGCCGCCCGCCTTGCGGCGGGCGTTCTTCACGCCCTTGTCCATCCAGGCCCGCTGGGTCTGCGCCCGGTCCTGGAGGGCGGCCTTCTTGTCGGCGTACTCCTCGTAGTCGTCACGGGCGTGCCGGCGGGCCACGTCCCGCTCCTCCAGATAGGCCTCGTAGCCACCGCCGTAGAGGTTGATCCGGCGCTGGGCCAGGTCGAGTTCGAGGACCTTGGTGACCGTGCGGGTGAGGAACTCGCGGTCGTGGCTGACCACGACGGTCCCGGCACGCAGTCCGGTCACGAAGTGCTCGAGGCGTTCCAGTCCGTCCAGGTCGAGGTCGTTGGTCGGCTCGTCGAGGAGGAAGACGTCGTAGCGGGACAGGAGGAGGGAGGCGAGGCCCGCGCGGGCCGCCTGGCCGCCGGACAGGGACGTCATCGGCTGTTCCGGGCCGACGGCCAGGCCGAGGGTGCCGGCGACCTCCTCGGCCCGCTCGTCGAGGTCGGCGCCGCCCAGGGACAGCCAGCGCTCCAGACTCGTGGCGTACGCGTCGTCCGCGCCCGGCGCTCCGTCCACCAGGGCCTGGGTGGCCTCGTCCATCGCCCGCTGGGCATCGGCGACGCCGGTGCGGCGGGCCAGGAAATCCCGCACGCTCTCGCCCGGCCGGCGCTCCGGCTCCTGCGGGAGGTGTCCGACGGTCGCGGCGGGCGGGGAGAGGCGCAGCTCGCCGTGTTCCGGTGCGGTGAGTCCGGCGAGCAGGCGCAGCAGCGTGGACTTGCCCGCGCCGTTGGCGCCGACCAGGCCGATCACGTCGCCGGGGGCGACGACGAGGTCGAGACCGGTGAACAGGGAGCGGTCTCCGTGCCCGGCGGCGAGGTTCTTGGCGACGAGGGTGGCAGTCATCAGACCGCCGATCCTAATGGCCGGGCGCGGCCGGACGCGCCCGGGTCCTCACCGCCCCACCCCGGTCACCAGCACCGTCCCGCCGGTGCGTGCCACGAGGTACGCCTCGCCCCGCACCGCCCTGCCGTCCAGCGGGACCCGGTGGCGGCCGGGTTCGAGGACGCCGTCGAAGAGGTCCTGGGCGCGGGTGCGGGAGAGGCGGTCCAGGCGGTACGCGGTGAGCCGCACCCTGCACGGCGAGGTGATCTCCAGCTCCGCCCCCGCGGTGGTGGCGGTGAGCTCCGTCAGGCGGCGCCCCTCCCGCGGGCCGCGGTCCAGGGCCTGCTCGGTCTGGGCGACGAGCAGCGGGACGACGGGGGCGAGCCCCTCGACACAGGGCACGTCGACGCCCGCGCCGGCGAAGGCCCGGCGCACGGCGTCGCGTTCCCCGTCGCTCACCGACGGGCCGAAGAGCACGGCGCCGTAGCCGCGCAGTTCGTCGGCGGGGACGCCGTCGGCGTCCTGGGCGATGTCGGCGCCGACGCCGATGGTGCGCAGGGCGGCGGCGAGGCGGGCGAGCCGGGCGGCCCGGGCGCCGATCAGCAGGACGCGGCGGCGGGCGCCGGGGACGCCGCCGTCGAGGAGGGCGGCGAGGGCGGTGCGGTACTCGGCGCCGTGGAAGCGGAACGGGCCGATGCCGTGGTAGCCGTTGCGTTCCAGGTCGGCGTGCTCGTCGGTCTGCCAGGCGAAGTCGCGCCAGAGGACGTCCTCGCCGTCCCGTTCGATGACCGCGGTGACCGCGCCGCAGGCGAGGTCCTCGCACTCGGGGCAGCCGTAGACGATGTACCGGCCGGCGGGCAGCGGCGCCCCGGCCTCCAGCAGCAGGGCGCGGACCTGGGAGGTGAACAGGGAGGGCGGGACGTCGGAGGCGAGCGGGGAGACGGCGTCCAGGTCGGACAGGCGGTGGAGCAGCGGGCGGCCGTCGACGACGAAGTCGACGAAGTCCCGGTGGACTTGGAAGTCACCGTTGGCGAGGAGTCCACCGGCCCGCATCGCCGGTGCCAGGCCGAAGGTGGCGTACTCGGCAGACATGCGGTGAGTATTCCCACCGGAGAACGGACCTGAGCACGGTACGACCGCTTCCGCTACGGTCGCCCGATGGGAACCGAACTGGACTGCGACGTCCTGGTGATCGGCGGTGGGGTCGTCGGGCTCACGACGGGCGTGGTCCTCGCCGAGCGTGGTGTGCGGGTACGGCTGTGGACGCGGGACCCGGTCGGGCGGACCACCTCGGCGGTCGCGGGCGCGCTGTGGTGGCCGTACCGGATCGAGCCGGTGGCGTCGGCGCGGGCATGGGCGCTGCGGTCGCTGGAGGTGTACGAGGAACTGGCGGTGCGGCCGGGGGCCACGGGCGTACGGATGGTCGAGGGGGTACTGGGCGAGACGGCCCTCGACGAGGTCGGCTCGTGGGCGGCCGCGCGGCTGCCGGGGCTGCGCATGGCGACGGCCGGCGAGTACCCCGTCGGGTCGGGTGTGCGGGCCCGGCTGCCGCTCATCGACATGCCGGTTCATCTGGCGTGGCTGCGGGAGCGGTTCGTCGCGGCGGGCGGTGTGGTCGAGGAGCGTGCGGTGACGGACCTGGCGGAGGCTGCCGCGCCGGTGGTGGTCAACTGCACGGGGCTGGGGGCGCGGGAGCTGGTGCCGGATCCCTCCGTGCGGCCGGTGCGGGGGCAGTTGGTGGTCGTGGCGAACCCGGGGGTCCGCACCTGGACGGTGTCCACGGGGGCGGACGGCTCGATGGCGTACCTCTTCCCGCAGCCGGGGCGTCTGGTGCTCGGGGGTACGGCGGAGGAGGACGCGTGGTCCACGGAGCCGGATTCGGAGGTGGCCGCGGCGATCGTGCGCCGGTGCGCGGTGCTGTGTCCGGCTGTCGCCGGGGCGCGGGTGCTGGAGCACCGGGTGGGGCTGCGGCCCGCGCGGGACGCGGTGCGGCTGGAGCGGGTGCCGGGGGCGGACGGGCGCGCGTGGGTGCACAACTACGGTCACGGCGGTGCGGGGGTCACGGTGGCGTGGGGCTGCGCGGAGGAGGCGGCGGCGCTGGCCGCCCGCTGAGACGGCCGGGGGGCACATGGGCCGGCCGGCGCCGGGAAGGCGCCGTCGCGCCCGCCCGTGCCGCCCTGCGGCACGACTGCCCGCGACTGGAGCGGCACGGGGGGATGCGCCGGGCACGGCGGTGAGGTGCTCGGGTGGGCGCGGCGACGCCCGCCGGGCACGGGTCGTGCGCGGCGGGCGTGGTCGTGCCGGGGGCTGTCAGTGGTGTTTGCCGATGGGGTCGCCCTCGATGTCCGGGCCGCGGCCCGGGCCCACGCGGATCTCGAACTCGCCGTCGTACTTCTTGTGGCCCTCGATGACCGCGAGTTCCACCGCCTCCGAGCCCATCTCGCCCCGCACGATGAGCGGGTCGCGGCGCAGGTCGCGCATGAGCGCCACGCACATGAAGAGCATCACGAGGACGAACGGGGCCGCCGCGAGGATCGTGAGGTTCTGCAGGCCGGTCAGCGCGTCGCCCTGCCCGCTGCCCACCAGCAGCATGATCGCCGCCACGGCGCCGGTGACGACGCCCCAGAAGACCACCGCCCAGCGGCTGGGTTCGAGCGCGCCCTTCTGCGAGAGCGTGCCCATCACGATGGAGGCCGCGTCGGCCCCCGAGACGAAGAAGATGCCGACGAGGACCATCACCAGCAGGCTGGTGAAGGTGGCGGCGGGGTACTCCTGCAGCACGGCGAAGAGCCGGCCCTCGGGGGTCGTCTCGTTGCCCAGCCGGTCCTGCTCCTGCAGCTTCATCGCCGTGCCGCCGAAGATCGCGAACCAGATCAGGCTGACCGTGCTGGGGACCAGGATGACCCCGCCGATGAACTGGCGGATGGTCCGGCCCCGGCTGATCCGGGCGATGAACATGCCCACGAAGGGCGTCCAGGAGATCCACCAGGCCCAGTAGAAGACGGTCCAGCTGCCCAGCCACGCCGGGACGTCCTGGCCGCCGCTGATCTCGGTGCGGCCGGCCAGCTGGGGCAGGTCGCCGAGGTAGCCGAAGACCGAGGTGGGGAGCAGGTCGAGGACGATGATGGTGGGGCCCGCGACGAACACGAACACGGCGAGGATCAGCGCCAGCACCATGTTGATGTTCGACAGCCACTGGATGCCCTTCTCCACACCGGAGATCGCCGAGGCCACGAACGCCACGGTCAGCACCGCGATGATGGTGACCAGCAGCCCGGTGCTGACCTTGCCCATCCAGCCGAGCTTCTCCACGCCGGAGCCGATCTGCAGCGCGCCGAGGCCCAGCGAGGCCGCGGAGCCGAACACCGTGGCGATGATGGCGAGCACGTCGATGACCCGGCCGCCGACGCCGTTGGCGTTCTTCTCCCCGATGAGCGGGGTGAACACGGCGCTGATGGTCTGCCGGCGGCGCCTGCGGAAGGTGCTGTAGGCGATGGCGAGGCCGACCACCGCGTAGATCGCCCACGGGTGGAGCGTCCAGTGGAACAGGGTCGTGGCCATGGCCGTCTCCATACGAGCGCCCGAGTCGGCCGGATGGGTGCCCGGCGGGGGCGTCGTGTAGTGCGCCAGCGGTTCGCTCACGCCCCAGAACATCAGGCCGATGCCCATGCCCGCGCTGAACATCATGGCGATCCACGACACCGTGCGGAACTCCGGCTTCTCGCCCTCGGCGCCGAGGTGGATCCGGCCGTAGCGGCTGGCCGCGAGCCAGAGGGCGAAGACCACGAAGGCGGAGGCGGCCAGCATGAAGGCCCATCCGCCGTTGTGCATCAGACCGCTCAGCGCGGTGCTGGAGACCTTCTCGAGGGAGTCCGTCGCGACGGCGCCCCAGAGGACGAACGCGAGGGTGAGCACGGCCGTGACGCCGAACACCACCCGGTCGGTCTGCGGGAGCCCCCGGCCCGCCAGGCCCGCCTCGGAGCCCGGCAGTGGACTGTCCGTGGGGTCCTCGTCACTGTGCTGTTCCTGCGACACGGGCGGCACCTTTCCTCAGAGCCGTGGGCGGAGGGCGCTCCTCCCGATACGCCCCTACCACCTTTGGCGCAAAACTCACCTCATCCGAGCATCACAATTTCCGGAGGTCAGGCCCCGTCCCCGTGGTCGTAGACGGTCACCGGGACGCCTCTGCGGACGAGCCGCTCGGTGATGAGCGGCTCGACGCGGGACCACGTGCCGCCGGCGAGGCCACAGCCGATGCGGGGCATGTGCACGGAGGCGTTCAGCTCGGTCGCCCGGCCGACCAGGAGGCCGAGCGCCGTGCCGATCGCCTCGTAGCGCACGGGCACGCCCTTGCTGCCCGTCCGCACGCCCCGCTGGCCGATCATGTTGGCCACCCAGACGTACCGCTCGACCCGGACCAGCTGGAGGGCGCCCAGGGCGAAGTCGTTGGACGCGCGCTCCCGGTGCCAGGTCCGGTACGCCCGCTCCGGCTCGGGCCAGCGGCGGGACACCGCCAGGACGAAGCCCTTGCCCCATCCCCCGATGTCGTTGCAGACGTGCGCGACGATCTTGACGCCCTTCACCGACGGAACGGTGGCGTCACCCCGGACGTATGTGATCCCCGACATGACGCCACCGTAGAGCCCGCCACCGACAGTGGCCCCGGGCAGGTGTCACATCAGTGGTGGGACAGCGATACTGCTGCACATGACGACCGAGACCGAGCAGCCGCTCACGATCGACGAACTGGCGGCCCGGGCCGGTGTCACCGTGCGCACGGTCCGCTTCTACGGCACGAGGGGGCTGCTGCCGCCGCCGGTGATCGGTCCCCGGCGGGTCGGTCATTACGGTGAGGAACACCTGGCCCGGCTGGAGCTCATCGAGGAGCTGCAGAGCCGGGGCATGACGCTGGCGGCCATCGAGCGGTACCTCGGACAGCTGCCGCCCGGTCTGAGCGCCCGGGACCTGGCGATCCAGCGGGCCGTGGTGGCGTCGTGGGCGCCCGGGGCGGTGGAGGCGGTGTCCCGGCGGGAGCTGGAGCGCCGGGCGGGACGGGCGCTGGACGAGGAGGACCTGGAGCGGCTGGCGGCGATGGGCGTCGTCGAGCGGGCCGGCGGGTCCGGCGCGGACGGCGAGGACTTCCGGGTGGACGCCGGGCTGCTGCGGCTCGGTGTGGAACTGCTGGACATGCCGCTCTCCCACGAGACGCTGCTCGCCGCCCGTACCGCGCTCGTCGAGCACTCCCGCGCCGCCGCCCACGACCTGTCGCGGCTGCTGCGCGACGCGGTCGCGGAGCGGGAGGCGCGGGACGTGCGGTCCCTGTCCGCGCGGATGCATCCGCTCGTGGTGCAGGCGCTGCTGACCACCTTCCAGCGGTCGCTGCGGGAGGAGCTGCGGGAGTGGCTGGACCGCGAGGGGTGACCGGGCGGGCCGGGCACCCCTCGCCGGAGCCGGGTCGCGTCAGCGCGCGTCCGTGAAGGTCTCCCCCCTGTCCGCCTTCTCCACCAGCAGGGCCGGCGGGGTGAACCGGTCGCCGTAGCGCTCGGCGAGCTCCCGCGCGCGTGCCACGAATCCGGGCAGGCCGCCCTGGTACCCGTTGATGTACTGCAGGACCCCGCCGGTCCAGCCGGGGAAGCCGATGCCGAGGACGGAGCCGATGTTGGCGTCGGCCACGGAGGTCAGCACGCCCTCCTCGAGGAGCCGGACGGTGTCCAGCGCCTCCGAGAACAGCATGCGTTCCTGCATGTCGCGGAACGGGATCGCGTTCCCCTCGCGGGTGAAGTGCTCGCGCAGTCCCGGCCACAGGGCTCCGCGCCTGCCGTCCTCGCCGTACTCGTAGAAGCCGGCGCCGCCGCTGCGGCCGGGGCGCTCGAACTCGTCGACCATGCGGTCGATGACGGCCTCGGCCGGGTGCGCGGTCCAGGTGCCGCCGGCCTCCTCCACGGCCCGCTTCGTCTCGTTCCGGATCTTCCGCGGGAGGGTGAGGGTCAGCTCGTCCATCAGGGAGAGCACCTTGGCCGGGTAGCCGGCCTGGGCCGCGGCCTGCTCGACGGAGGCGGGCTCGATGCCCTCGCCGACCATGGCGACGCCCTCGTTGATGAAGTGGCCGATGACCCGGGAGGTGAAGAAGCCGCGCGAGTCGTTGACGACGATCGGGGTCTTGTTGATCTGGCGGACCAGGTCGAAGGCGCGGGCGAGCGCCTCGTCCCCGGTGCGCTCGCCCTTGATGATCTCGACCAGCGGCATCCGGTCGACGGGCGAGAAGAAGTGCAGCCCGATGAAGTCGTCCTGACGCTCGACGCCCTCGGCGAGTGCGGTGATGGGCAGCGTGGAGGTGTTGGAGCAGAGCAGCGCGTCGGGGGCGACGACGTGCTGGATCTCCTGGAACACCTTGTGCTTGAGGGCGGTGTCCTCGAACACCGCCTCGATGACCGCGTCGCAGCCGGCCAGGTCGGCGGCCTCGGCGGTGGGCGTGATCCGCGCGA
Organism: Streptomyces fungicidicus; assembly: GCF_003665435.1. Taxonomy (NCBI): domain Bacteria; kingdom Bacillati; phylum Actinomycetota; class Actinomycetes; order Kitasatosporales; family Streptomycetaceae; genus Streptomyces; species Streptomyces fungicidicus. The sequence goes on along the minus strand of NZ_CP023408.1, from coordinate 176,208 downwards.
GCAGCGCGTCGGCCTTCTCCTGGCTGGTGCGGCCCTTGGCGACGGCCTTGGCGCACAGCTTCTCGGAGTAGCCCTTGCCCTTGACGGCGGCTTCCAGGGCGACGTCCTTCAGGACGACGTCGATCCCCGCCCGGGCGCACGAGTAGGCGATGCCCGCGCCCATCATCCCGGCGCCGAGGACGGCGACCTTGTGGACCTTGCGAGGTTCGACGCCCTTCGGGCGGTTGGCGCCGGAGTTGACCGCCTGGAGGTCGAAGAAGAACGCCTGGATCATGTTCTTCGAGGTCTGTCCCGCGGCCAGCTCCACGAAGTAGCGGGCCTCGATGACCTGGGCGGTCTCGAAGTCGACCTGGGAGCCCTCGACGGCGGCGGCCATGATGTTGCGCGGCGCCGGGTAGGGCGCGCCGTTCGTCTGCTTGCGCAGGTTGGCCGGGAAGGCGGGCAGGTTGGCGGCGAACTTCGGGTGGGCGGGGGTGCCGCCGGGGATGCGGTAGCCGGGCCGGTCCCAGGGCTGGGCGGACTCGGGGTTGGCGTCGATGAAGGCGCGGGCCTTGGCGAGCATGTCCTCGGGGGTGCCGGCGATCTCGTCGACCAGCCCGTTGTCCAGGGCGCGGCGCGGGTTGTACTGGGTGCCCTGGAGGAGCACCTTGAGGAGCGCGTCGGTGATGCCGAGCATCCGGACGGTGCGGACGACGCCGCCTCCTCCGGGGAGCAGGCCGAGGGTGACCTCGGGGCAGCCGATCTTGGAGCCGGGGGCGTCGAGGGCGATCCGGTGGTGGCAGGCCAGGGCGAGTTCGTAGCCGCCGCCGAGGGCCGCGCCGTTGATCGCGGCGACGACGGGCTTGCCGAGGGTCTCGATGCGGCGCAGGTGCCGCTTGATGGCCATGCCGCCGTCGAAGAGGTCCTGTGCCGTCTCGGGGGTGACCCGGATCAGGTCGCGCAGGTCGCCGCCGGCGAAGAAGGTCTTCTTGGCGGACGTGAGGATGACGCCGCGGATGGTGTCCCGCTCCGCCTCCAGGCGGTCGGTGATCACGGCGAGGGAGTCGCGGAACGCCTGGTTCATGGTGTTCGCGGACTGCTGGGGGTCGTCGAGGACGAGGGTGACGACGCCGGTGCGGTCCTGTTCCCAGCGGATGGTGGTGCTCTCGGTCATGAGGGAGTCTCCGGGTCTTCGTGGAAGTCGGGTGCGGTCGCTGGGGATCAGAGGCGTTCGACGACGGTGGCGATGCCCATGCCGCCGCCCACGCACAGCGTGGCGAGGCCGTAGCGCTTGTCCTGGCGTTCGAGTTCGTCGACGAGGGTGCCGAGGATCATGGCGCCGGTGGCGCCGAGCGGGTGGCCGAGGGCGATGGCGCCGCCGTTGACGTTGACCTTGTCCAGGGACAGGCCCATGTCCTTCACGAACCGCAGCACGACCGCGGCGAAGGCCTCGTTGATCTCGACGAGGTCGATGTCGTCGATGGTCAGGCCGGCCTTGGCGAGCGCCTTGCGGGTGGCCGGGGCGGGGCCGGTGAGCATGATGGTGGGCTCGGAGCCGGAGACGGCGGCGGAGACGATCCGGGCGCGCGGGGTGAGTCCGTAGCGCTCGCCGACCTCCTTGGAGCCGATGGCGACGAGGGCGGCGCCGTCGACGATGCCGGAGGAGTTGCCGGCGTGGTGGACGTGCTCGATCCGCTCGACCCAGTGGTACTTCTGCAGCGCCACCGCGTCGAAGCCGCCCAGTTCGCCGATGTCGGCGAAGGAGGGCTTCAGCCTGGCCAGCGAGTCGGCGGTGGTGCCGGGGCGCAGGTGCTCGTCGTGGTCGAGGACGGTGAGACCGGCGCGGTCCCTCACCGGGACGACGGACCGCTCGAAGCGGTTCTCCTTCCAGGCGGTGGCCGCGCGCTCCTGCGAGAGGGCGGCGTACTCGTCGACGTCGCGCCGGGAGAAGCCCTCGATGGTGGCGATCAGGTCCGCGCCGATGCCCTGCGGGACGAAGTTGACGGCGAGGTTGGTCATCGGGTCGTTGAACCAGGCGCCGCCGTCGGAGGCCATGGGCACCCGGGACATCGACTCGACGCCGCCGGCGAGGACCAGGTCCTCCCAGCCGGAACGCACCTTGGCGGCGGCCATGTTGACGGCCTCGAGGCCGGAGGCGCAGAAGCGGTTCTCCTGGACGCCGGCCACGGTGTCGGGGAGTCCGGCGGCGACGGCGGCGATCCGGGCGATGTCGGAGCCCTGGTCGCCGACGGGGCCGACGACGCCGAGCACGATGTCGTCGACGGCCGCCGGGTCGAGGTCCGGGAAGCGGTCGCGGATCTCGTGGATGAGGCCGACCACCAGGTCGATGGGCTTGGTGCCGTGCAGGGCGCCGTCGGCCTTGCCGCGCCCGCGCGGGGTGCGGATCGCGTCGTACACGTACGCTTCGGTGCTCACGGGGAGGCCTTTCACTGAGGGTGGGAGGGTTCGGCGGAGTGCGAGGGGGCCGGGGCCGCCGGCCGGGGCAGGTCCCAGTCGCGGGTCACCGCCTCGGTGTCGGCGCCCGGCAGGGCGGGCCCGGTCCGGATGCCGGCCGGAGTCGCGGAGAACCGCGGGGCCGGTGCGGGCTGGGTGATGCCGCCGTGGTCGGTGAAGGTGCCGCGGGCGGCGAGATGCGGGTGGTGCGGGGCCTCGCCGAGGGAGAGCACGGGCGCCACGCAGGCGTCGGTGCCGTCGAAGACGGCCGCCCAGGCGTCGCGGGTGCGCTCCTTGAAGCGGGCGGCGACCCGCTCGCGCAGCTCCGGCCAGCGGGTGACGTCCGTGTGCGCCCCGGCCGGTTCCTCGAGGCCGAGCAGGCGCAGGAACTCGGCGTAGAAACGGGGCTCCAGGGCGCCGACCGCCATGTGCCGTCCGTCGGCTGTCCCGTAGGTGCCGTAGTAGGGGCAGCCGCCGTCGAGGAGGTTGGCGCCGCGCCGGTCCTGCCAGGCTCCTGCGGCGAGCATGCCGTGGATCATCGCGGAGAGGTGGGCGGTGCCGTCCACGATGGCGGCGTCGACGACCTGTCCGGCGCCGGTGGCGCGCGCGTGGTGCAGGGCGGCGAGGACGCCGACGACGAGGTAGAGCGAGCCGCCCGCGTAGTCGCCGAGCAGGTTGGCCGGGACGGCCGGGGGCCGGTCCGGGTCGCCGATCATGCCGAGGGTGCCGGTGAGGGCGATGTACGCGATGTCGTGTCCGGCGCGGTCGGCGAGCGGGCCCTGCTGGCCCCAGCCGGTCATCCGGCCGTAGACCAGGCGCGGGTTGCGCGCGTGGCAGTCCCCGGGGCCGACGCCGAGGCGCTCGGCGACGCCGGGGCGGTAGCCCTCGATGAGGACGTCGGCGCGTTCGGCGAGGTCGAGGACGCGGGCGGGGCCGCCGGGGTCCTTCAGATCGACGATCACGGAGCGCTTGTTGCGGTTGGTGACGTCGAGGGCGGGGTCGATCCCGAGTCCGGGGCCGCCGGGGCGGTCCACGCGGACGACGTCGGCGCCCAGGTCGGCGAGGAGCATGGCGGCGAACGGGCCGGGCCCGATTCCGGCCAGCTCGACCACGCGCACCCCGCTCAGCGGACCGTGTCCCGGCGTCTTCGCCTCCGTCATCGAGCCCCCATGCGATGTGACACTACTGGTGTAACACCTGAGATGTTAGGAAGGTGCTCCATCCGGCACAAGACCGGGCGAGCAAGCGCTTGGCCACTCTACGGCGCGGCACCTGATTCCGCCCCGGTACGGCCGCCCGCCCGGCGGGCGTCGAGCTCCGCCGCCAGCCGCTTCGGCGCGATGGCCCGGTAGCTCTCCTCCACCCAGTCGCACAGCAGCCCGGCGGCCGGTGCGCCCTTGGGCTCGAGCGGCACGGCGACCCAGCCCGCCTTGCCCAGCCCGTACCCGGCGGGCCGGGCCCCCGGGCAGGTCAGCGCGTGGGCGTGCGCCGTCTCGTCGGTGAGCTTCACGGTCACCCCCAGGGGGTGGCTGCCGTCGTGGACGCCGAGGAAGACGAACACCTTCTTGTTGACCTTGGCTACGGTCTCGCCCCAGGGGTGCTCCTCGGCGGCTCCGGGCATTTTCAGGGCGCAGTCGCGTACTTTTTCCCACTTCTTCAGGGCGTTCGGCGGTACGGCCATCGGCTTCCTCCGGGCTCGTCGCGGGGCTCCGCACCCCTCACGCTAGCCTCGGCCACCGACAGCGGCGCGGCTGCACGACCGAGGGGTTGCCATGAGCAGGCTGAGCAGGACGGACCGTCCGTACGACATCGTGCTCTTCGGGGCGACGGGTTTCGCCGGGACCCTGACCGCGGAGTACCTCGCCGCCCACGCCCCCGCCGGGCTGCGGTGGGCGGTCGCGGGCCGGAACACGGAGAAGCTGGAGCGGCTGCGGGAGCGGCTGCCCGGCGGCGCGGAGGCGGGGCTGCTGCGGGCGGACGTCTCCGACCCGGCCTCCCTGCGCGCCCTCGCGGAGCAGGCGCGCGTGGTCGCCACGACCGTGGGCCCCTACGTGGAGTACGGCGAGGAGCTCGTCGCCGCCTGCGCGGACACCGGGGCGGACTATGTCGACCTCACGGGTGAACCCGAGTTCGTGGACCTGATGTACGTCCGTCACGACGCACGCGCGCGGGAGACCGGGGCGCGGCTGGTGCACGCGTGCGGCTTCGACTCGGTGCCGCACGACCTGGGCGTTCACTTCACCGTGCGGCAACTGCCGGAGGGGGTGCCGCTGACCGTGGACGGCTTCGTGAGCGCCGACGCGGCGTTCTCGGGCGGGACCTTCGCCTCCGCGCTGAACCAGTTCGCCCGGCCGCGGCAGCTGCGGGCCGCCGCCCGGGACCGCCGGCGCCACGAACCCCGGCTGCTGGACCGCCGGGCGTCGGCCACCGCGGGGGCGCCGCGCTACGCGCCCGAGGTGGGCGCCTGGGCGCTCCCCCTGCCGACCGTCGACGCCGCGATCGTGCGCAGTTCGGCGAGGGCGCTCGACCGGTACGGCCCCGACTTCCGCTACCGGCACTACGCCGCCGTCCGGCGCCTTCCGGTGGCGGTGGGCGGGGTGGCGGCGGTCGGCGCGCTGGTCACCGCGGCCCAGTTGCCGTCGCTGCGGCGCCGGCTCTCCGGCCGGCTCGCTCCGGGCGACGGGCCGGACGCCGGGAAGCGCGCCAGGAGCTGGTTCTCCGTCCGCTTCGTCGGCGAGGGCGGCGGACGGCGGGTGTACACGGAGGTCTCCGGCGGCGACCCCGGCTACGACGAGACGGCGAAGATGCTCGCCGAGGGAGCGCTCTGCCTGGCCCTGGACGACCTCCCGCCCACGGCGGGGCAGGTCACGACGGCGGTGGCGATGGGCGACGCGCTGACCGCCCGCCTGCGGGCGGCGGGCATCCGCTTCCGCGTCGCCGCGACCCGCTGACGGCCCGGCCGGGCGGGAGCCGCACCGGCCATGGAGCCGGCGTGCGGATCATCGCGGCGAGCCGGCCAGGAGCCGCCCGTCGTCCCGCGCGGGGGCCTGCCGGGGTGTGCGCCGCCGGCCGTCGGTACGGCTGCCCGGCGCCGGTGCTCAGATCGCGCCGAGTGCGCGGCGGCACAGGGCGTCCGCCCTGCGGGTGGTCTCCGGGAGGCGGTAGGCCGGGGTCAGCGCGAGGGTGTGGGCGCAGGCGTTGTCCAGGCTCACGCGGTGGCCGACCGAGACGAAGACCGGCTTGACGGCGTGCCGGGTGCGCAGGGCGCGCCCGACCTCCTCGCGACCGTCCCCGCCCTTGGCGAGCAGCGGGGAGGTGCTCCCGCGCGGGGCGTCCGGTTCGTCGTGGGTGAAGGTGAAGGGGTTCTTGGCGACGCCGATGGCCGGCAGGCCGGTGAGCACGCCGAGGTGGCTGGCCAGGCCGAAGCGGCGGGGGTGGGCGAGGCCGTAGCCGTCGCAGACCACCAGGCCGGGCGGGCAGGGCAGGGCGTCGAGGGCGGCCAGCACCGTGGGGATCTCACGGAAGGCGAGCAGGCCGGGGACGTACGGGAAGGAGACCCGGCCCACGGCCGTCGCCTCGGCGACGACGTCCAGCGTCGCCGCGTCCAGGACGACGGCCGCGGCGGCGACGACGTCCCGCTCGTCGTCGTACGCCACGTCGACGCCGGTGATCCGGCCCGTGCCGGGCGGCGGGCCCGGTTCGTCGAGCACCACCCGCGCGCGGAGTCCGTCCTGGACGGCGCGGGCCTCTTCCTCGGTCACGGGCCAGTCGGCCGGTGTGCGTACGGTCGTCATGGTGCCCCTGAGCCTACGGGGCGGGCACGCTCCGCGCGGGGGCGGCTCACTTGCCGAGCGCGCGCTTGAGCTCGCTCTTGTTCATGTTCGAACGGCCCTCCACGTTCCGCTTCCTGGCCTCCTCGTAGAGCTGGTCGCGGGTGGGTCCCTGGGGGCCCTTGCCGGACCGCCGGCCGCCGCGCTCGCCGGACGACATGTCCTGCGTGGAGGTGCGGCTCGCCGTCTTCGACTCGCCGGACCGGGCGCGTTCCTTGTTCACCGTCCGCGCGGCGATCTCCTCGGCGCGTCCGGTGCTCTCGCCCCGGTCCTCGGCGCTCTCCTTGATGTGCTCGTACTGACGCTCCCGCTTGGGGCTCGCACCGCGTGGCATGTCCGCTCCCTTCCTCTCAGGTACGGAGAACGGGTACCCAGGCCGGCGGTGTTCAGAGCGCACCGCCCGCGTCAGTGCTCCAGGCGGGCGGCACGTCCCCGCTCCCCCGCCGCCCAGCAGCCGTGGCCGGGGGCGCAGTCGACGGTGTCGTACGAGCCGGTGTCGACGGTCCGCCAGGTGCGGCCGGCGTCGGTGGTCAGGCTGGTGCCGGTGGGCCCGACCGCCAGGGCGGCGGTACGGCTGTGCGGGAGCCAGGCGACACCGGAGCGGTAGGCCGGCGGCGAGGTCCCGGCGGGGCGCCAGGTGCGGCCGCCGTCGGAGGTACGGGCGGCCGCGTCCGGCGAGGTCTGCTCGGGCCGGAAGTCGCCGCCGACGGCGAGTCCGTGGACGCGGTCGCGGAAGGCGAGGGCGAAGATCTCGCGCGCCGGGTCGCCGCCGGGGACCGAGGTGCCGGTGACCGTCCAGGTGCGGCCCCGGTCGGCGGAGTGCAGCACCCGTGCGCGTGCCGCTCCCCCGGTGGCGAGCCAGACGTCCTTCGGTCCGGCGGACACCAGGCACTGGCCGCTCGCCGCGAAGCCGGCCTCTCCTTCCAGCGCGGGGGGCATCCCGGTGTCCGGCAGCACCGTCCAGGAACGGCCGCCGTCCCGGGTCGACAGGATCCGGAACCTCCCGTCCACCGGGTCGCTCATCGCCAGCCCGTGGCGGGCGTCGAAGAAGGTGAGGCAGTCGTAGAAGGCGCGGGCGTCGGTGTTGCGGAAGGATTCCGTCCAGGTCGCTCCGCCGTCGTCGGTGCGGTACACCCGGGACGCCTCGCCCTCGCCGATGGCCAGCACCACGGCCCGCCGGGCGTCGAACGCCTCGATGTCCCGGAACTGCAGCTCCGCCGCGCCCGGCGGGGAGACGTTCCGCCAGCTCCCGCCGCCGTCGGTGGTGCGCAGGACGGTGCCGCGGGTCCCGGCCAGCCAGGCCGTGTCGCGGCTGACGGCGGCCAGCCCGCGGAAGCGGACGTCCGGGGCGCCGGTGTCCTTGAGCGACCAGTGCGGCGGCGCCTGCGGGTCCGGTCCGTGCGCCTGGGCGGGTACGGCCGTCCAGGCGGCGAGGGCCGCCGCGCACACCGCCACCGCGGTCACCCGCCGTCGTGTCCGTCTCGTCCGTCCCGTCGGCCGCGTGCTTCCCGAGCGCCTCATGGCGGGTGAAGCTAGCCCACCGCCCCGGTGCCGTCCAGGGGGCCGTGCCGGGTGACGGGAGTTCCGGAACGCGGCACGCGTGCCCCCGTCGGACACCCGGGGAGAGCCGTGTCACTCGTGTGCATGAAGGCGGTGACAGAGGTCACTCGCCCTTCGTGTGCACGGAGTGGCTGATTCCGTCGTCTCATCCAGTAGCCGACCCGATCCGCCCCCGCAAGCCCGTCCAGCCGTCACGAGGGAGCAAGTCGTTGTCCACCGTCATCGAGCAGACCGTCGAGGCCCGTCTCGTCGCCGCCGCGCCGCGGATGCCGAGCATTCCCGCCACCCTGCACTACGACCGCGACGACCCGTTCGCCGTCCGTATGACCTTCCCCGCGCCCGCCACCCTGGAGGGCGTCGAGGTGTGCTGGACCTTCGCCCGCGAGCTGCTGGCCGCGGGCATGGAGGAACCGGAGGGCCACGGCGACGTACGGGTGCGCCCCTACGGCTACGACCGCACCGTTCTGGAGTTCCACGCCCCGGAGGGGACCGCCGTCGTGCACGTCCGCTCAGGAGAGCTGCGCCGGTTCCTGGCGGCCGCCGACGAGCTGGTGCCGGCGGGGCTGGAGCACCTCCGGCTCGACCTGGACCACGGTCTCGCGGAGCTGATGCGCGACGCGTGACCCTCAGCGCCCTTCACCCATCAGTGTGTTGAGCGTGCCGTAGTCCAGTCCGGCGTCCTGTGCGCCGTACGTCCCCGTGCCGAGCAGCTCCCGCGCGGCGCGGCGGACGAGGGCGTGCGCGGCCTGCGCGATGCCGGCACCGACGCTCACCCGGGCGACGCCCAGGGCGGCCAGTTCCCCGGCGGGCGGGGCTCCGGGACCGGCCATCACGTTCAGCGGCGCGTCGATGCCGCCTGCCAGCTCCCTCACCGTCTCCGGGTCGACGGCCCCGGGGACGAAGATCCCGTCGGCGCCCGCGGCGAGGTAGGCGGAGGCACGCTCCAGGGTGTCGCCCACGCCTCCCGCGCCCCGCAGGAGGGTGTCGACCCGGGCGTTGACGAACAGCGGCACGCCCGCCGCGTCGGCGGCCCCGCGGGCGGCGGCGATGCGGGCGGCCTGCTCGGCGACCGGACGCAGGGGCGCCGGGCCGGGTCCGTGCAGGGCGTCCTCGATGTTCACCCCGACCGCTCCCGCCGCGAGCACCGCGCGCACCGTGCGGGCGACTCCCGCCGGGGCATCGGCCCAACCGCTCTCGACGTCGGCGGTGACGGGCACCCGGACGGCCCCGGCGATCCCCGCGACCACGGCCAGCGCCCGCTCGCGGTCCAGCCGCTCACCGTCCGCCGCGCCCAGGGCCCAGGCGACGCCGGCGCTGGTGGTCGCCACGGCGCCGGCGCCCGCGTCCTCGACCAGACGGGCACTGGCGACGTCCCAGGCGTTGGGCAGGATCAGCGGGCGCCCGGGGACGTGCAGGGAGCGGAAGGCGAGGGCGTGCTCCCGCAGGAGGCTGCTGGGGTTCGTCGTGCCCGCACTCCATCAGCGGACGGCGGCGTCCGCCGGCGAGTGTCCGACCTGATCCTCCCGGGGCTTCAGGCGCCGGCGGGGAGGGGTGGCGTCTGTGCGGCGGTGGTCAGGGCGGTGCGGAGTTCGCGGATGATCCCGGCCGTCGGGGGTGCCGCCGCGCGGGCGGCCAGGCACTCGACGCGGTGCTCCCACGCGGGGCCCGCGCCGCCCGGGAGGAGGGCCTTCAGACCGGCCGCCGCCCCGAGGGCGACGACGGCCGCGTCCCGCTCGGGGACGTCCTCGGGCGGCACCGGCCCCTCCAGGATCCCGCGCACCTGCCGGCGCAGGGCCCGTACCCGGCCCGCGTCGGCCGGCACGTACTCCACCGACGGGAAGACCCCGAGGATCCGGTGCTTCTCGGCGCGCAGCACCCCCTCGGCCACCAGCTGCTCCCGGACCGCGTCATAGGTGTGGCGGGCCCGTAGCGTCACCCAGGTGCGCCAGTGGTGCGGGCGGGACTCGCTGACCAGCTCCAGGAGCCCGTCGAGGGCGGCGTCGCCGGTACGGGAGTCCAGGTCGACCGGTGTGGCGACGCCGTCGTCGTCGATCAGCAGACCGCGCTGCGCGAGCTCGGCGAGGGCGCCGGCGCGCACCAGCGGCGGCGCCGCCTCACCCCGGTTGGTGTCCCAGGCCAGCAGGCAGAGGCGGGCCGGGAGCGAGAGCGGACCGTTGGGCACGGGGCCTCCTCGGGACCGTGACGTCGTGCTCCGAAAAGCCGTTGACAGCCCTTCCGGGGCACTCCTAACGTGTGCAGCGGTTCTGTTGCCGTCGATGGGAGAAGGACGTTGCTCGTCTGAGGTTCTGAGACACCGCGTCACACCGTACGGGTGTGTACGTCGCGTGCGACCTCGGCGTTCGAGCCGTCCTCGTGGTCCCTGCGGAACAGGGCTTTTCTCATGCCCGGGCCTTCCCTCCGACTGCCGGTCTCGTCCCGCGGTGTCTCGATACGCGTGTGCCCCTGATCGCCCCGAGCAACCGCGGAGACCCGTATGACACCATCCATCACCTGTACGTCCCTGGCCTTCACCTGGCCCGACGGCACCGCCGTCTTCGAGGGCCTCGACGTCGCCTTCGGCCCCGGCCGCACCGGGCTCGTCGGCGTCAACGGGTCAGGAAAATCGACCTTGTTGAAGCTGATCGCCGGTGCGCTCCGGCCGGCCGACGGCTCCGTCCGGGTCGCCGGCGAGGTGGGCCACCTGCCGCAGAACGTCACGCTCGACACCGCGCTGAGGGTCGACGAGGCGCTCGGCATCGCCGCCCGCCGGGCCGCGCTGCACGCCATCGAGTCGGGCGACGTGGCCGAGGAGCACTTCGAGACCGTCGGCGACGACTGGGACGTCGAGGAGCGCGCCCTGGCCACGCTCGGCGAACTCGGCCTGGGGCACATCGGTCTCGACCGCACCGTCGGCGAGGTGTCGGGCGGCGAGTCGGTGCTGCTGCGGCTGGCGGCGCTGCTGCTGCGCCGTCCGGACGTGCTGCTGCTCGACGAACCCACCAACAACCTCGATCTGTACGCCCGCAGACGGCTGTACACCGCCGTCGAGAACTGGCCGGGCGTCATGGTCGTGGTCAGCCACGACCGTGAACTGCTGGAGCTGGTCGACCAGATCGCGGATCTCCGCTCGGGGGAGGTCACCTGGTACGGCGGCAACTTCTCGGCGTACGAGGAGGCCCTGGCCGTCGAACAGGAGGCCGCCGAGCGGATGGTGCGCGTCGCCGAGGCGGACTTCCGCAAGCAGAAGCGCGAACTGGCCGACGCACAGGTCAAGCTGGCCCGCCGCAAGCGGTACGGACAGAAGATGTTCGAGCAGAAGCGCGAGCCGAAGATCGTCATGGGGGCGCGCAAGCGCGCGGCGCAGGAGTCCGCGGGCAAGCACCGGATCATGCACGAGGAGCGGCTCGCCGAGGCCAGGGGGCGCCTCGACGACGCGGTGGAGGCGGTACGGGACGACGACGAGATCCGCGTCGACCTGCCGTACACGGCCGTACCGCCGGGCCGTGACGTCCTCACCCTCATGGACCTGGAACTGGCCTACGGCGCACGGGTGAAGGGAGGCTTCGACCTGCGCGGCCCCGAGCGGGTCGCGCTGATCGGCCGCAACGGCGCGGGCAAGACGACGCTGCTGCGCACGATCGCCGGTGAGCTGGAACCGGTGTCGGGCGGGGCGACGGCGCATGTCCCGCTGCGGTTCCTGCCGCAGCGGCTGGACGTCCTCGACGGCGAGCTGTCCGTCGCGGAGAACGTGGCCCGGTTCGCGCCGGGCGCCACCAACAACCGGGTCCGGGCCCGGCTGGCCCGCTTCCTGTTCCGGGGCGCCCGGGCCGACCAGAAGGCGGCGACGCTCTCCGGGGGCGAGCGCTTCCGGGCCACGCTGGCGGCGCTGATGCTGGCGGAGCCCGCGCCGCAGCTGCTGATGCTGGACGAGCCGACCAACAACCTCGACATGGCGAGCGTCCGGCAGCTCACCACGGCTCTGGAGTCGTACGAGGGAGCGCTGATCGTGGCCAGTCACGATCTGCCGTTCCTGGAGTCCCTGGGCATCACCCGGTGGCTGCTGATGGAGGAGGGAGAGCTGAGGGAGACCGCGCAGGAGGCCGTCGAGGGGGCCTAGCGGGCCCCGGGGGGGGTGGCCGGGGCCCGATCCCGCCCTGCATGATGGCGGGGCCGGCACCCGGAAGCATCCGGCCACTCCACCCGGCTAAGAGCCGGTCCCGGCGGACATCGGGGAGTTCGAGAAGCCGGCGGGCTGTGTGACGTGCCTCTCGGTGCGCCTGCGGGAGCTGTATGCCTGAGGGAGGGGCCGTCACCCGGACGGTGTAGTGACCTGCGGTTCGGCACGCCTCCGGACCGGTACGGCTCGCCATGGGAACCCCGCTGATCAGGGGCCTTTACGACACCCTTAACCTACGGCTACGTAACCTACGGGTTCGTAGCCTACGATTCCGTAGGTTTCCCGGCCCGCTCGCCGGGAGCTGCCCCATGTCACCGTCCCCTGGAGTCACCCGTGTCGATCACCTCTCCCCATCTCGGCAGCCCTTCCGTCTGGACCGACGCCCGGCTGCTGTACGCGCTGGAGGAAGTGGTCGAGACGGAGCTCAACCGGCATCTGCAGGTCGCCAAGGACTGGATGCCCCACGAGTACGTCCCGTTCAGCGACGCCCGCAACTTCCCCGGCTTCTTCGAGGACGGCGAGGCCTGGGGCAAGGAGCAGTCCAAGGTCACCGAGGTGGGCCGGATCGCGCTGGTGGTGAACCTGCTGACCGAGGACAACCTCCCCAGCTACCACCACGAGATCGCCACGCTGTTCGGCCGTGACGGCGCCTGGGGCACCTGGGTGCACCGCTGGACGGCCGAGGAGGGCCGGCACGGCATCGTGATGCGGGACTATCTGCTCGCCTCCCGGGCGGTGGACCCGGACAAGCTGGAGCAGTTCCGCATGGCCCACATGAGCGAGGGCTTCGAGTCGGACAACCGGCACTCGATGCTCCACTCGGTCGCCTACGTCGCCTTCCAGGAGCTGGCCACCCGCATCTCCCACCGCAACACCGGCCACCAGTCCGGTGACCCGGTCTGCGACCGGATGCTGTCGCGCATCGCGACCGACGAGAACCTGCACATGGTGTTCTACCGCAACCTACTCAAGGCGGCCTTCGAGATCGCGCCCGACCTGACCATGCAGGCGGTCCGCGACGTCGTCGTGGACTTCCGGATGCCCGGACACGGCATCCCGGGCTTCGAGCGGGCGGCGGCGCAGATGGCGATCGGCGAGGTGTACAACCTGCGCATCCACCACGACGACGTGCTCCAGCCGGTGCTCCGCTTCCTGAAGATCATGGAGATCGACGGGCTGGGCCCCGAGGGTCTCAAGGCCCAGGAGGAACTGGGCCTGTTCATGGGCGGTCTGGACGCGGAGGCCGCGAAGTTCGACGAGAAGCTGGCGGCGCGCAAGGCGCGGATGGCGGCCCGCGCCGGCCACTGAGGAACCGCTTCGCCCCGGGGCGGGGCGGTGGGACACGCCGGTGCGTGTCCCACCGCCCCGCCCCCGGCGTTTCCGGGCTCCCCGGCCGGCGGAACTACCGTGCCGTGCGGCGCAGCTGCAGGCGTTCCTTCTCCGACATGCCGCCCCAGACGCCGAAGCGCATGTCGTTGTTCATGGCGTAGTCGAGGCAGGCTGCGCGGATCGGGCAGAGGCCGCAGATCCGCTTGGCCTCGCGGACCGAGCTACCGGGCTCGGGGAAGAAGAAGTCTCCACCGGTCTGCGCGCACAGCGCCTCCTCCTGCCAGGTGAGGTCGGGCAACGGGATCGTGTCGGTCTGCATGCCCGGAAGCGTGCCGTGCGGCGAAAAACGTTCGATCAACGCCGGCTCAACGAAGGCGTCCTCCGGGCCCCGGCGACCGCACGATGATGACGCCGCGGGTTCCGCCGCGCACGGCGGCGCGCCGGGGTGTCAGGTCTGGCGCGGGTCGCCCCTGAGGACGGCGAACCGTGCGCCGTAGGGGTCCTCCAGGCGGGCCAGCCGGCCCACGCCGGCGAGGGAGGTGGCGGGCAGCCGCACCCTGCCGCCCAGTTCGACGGCCCGGGCGACGACGGCGTCCGTGTCGCCCACGGCGAAGTAGGGCAGCCAGTGCGGACGGCCGGACTCCGCCTCGGTGGGGTCGTCGGCCGGCGACACCAGCCCGCCGAACATGGCGTCCTCGCCCGTCCCGGCGGGGTTGACGGAGGTGTAGACGCCGCCGGGGAAGGTCACCGCGGAGGTCTCCCAGCCGAGGGCCGCGCGGTAGAACGCGGCGGCGCGGGCGATGTCCGGGGTGTGGAGCTCGGCCCAGCACAGCGCACCCGCCTCGCCAGCCACCTCGATGCCCTTGAGCAGCGCCGGCTCCCAGATGCCGAAGGGGACGCCCGCGTGGTCGGCGAGCAGGGCCGTCCGGCCCAGCTCCCGCACGTCCACGGGCGGCACGACCACGCTGCCCCGGGCCTGCCGTACGGACTGCGCCGTGGCGTCCGCGTCGGAGCTCTGGAAGTAGACGGTCCAGGCGGGCGGGCCCTGCTCCGGGGTGGTCCGCATGCCGCCGGCGACGATCCGGCCGGCCAGCCGGAAGAAGCCGTAGCCTCCGGCGTCGGGGCCCGCCGGGCCGAACTCCCAGCCGAACAGGCCGCCGTAGAAGGACGCGGTGCCGTCGATGTCGGACGTGCCGACGTCGATCCAGTCCGGTGCGCCGTCGACGAAGCGGGTGGTGAGCATCGTGCCTCCTCCGAGAGGTCCCGTCGCCTGCTCTGCCGAGTCTTCCACCGCCCGCCGGCGTTCACCGTCCCTGCACCCGGACGGCCGCACAGCGAACCCGCCCGCACCGCCAGGGCACCACGGACTGGCGCACCCACAAGCCCGGCAGACGGTCCGACGGCACCTGGCGGGCGGGCGGCGCGGGCTACCGGCTGTCGCGACCACGTCGTGGGCACCGTGCACGGCACCCCCTCCCGCCGGATCCGGCGAGGGGCCGGCGTCAGGCGGAGGCGCGGCGGACGAGGGTGGTCGGGAGGACGACGCCGGACGGGGGGCCGTCCGTGCCGGTGGTGCGGTCCAGCTCGCGCAGCAGGAGGCGGGCCATCAGGCGGCCCATCTCCTCTATGTCCTGCCGGACGGTGGTGAGCGGCGGTTCGGTCTGCTCGGCGATCGGCAGCATGTCGTCGAAGCCGACGACGGCCACGTCCTCCGGCACCCGCCGCCCGTGTTCGCGCAGCACACGCAGGGCGCCCGCCGCCGTGAGGTCGTTGGCGGCGAACACCGCGTCGAGGCCGGGGCAGCGGCCGAGGAGTTCCCGCATCGCCCGCTCGCCGCTCGCGGCGGTGAAGTCGCCCTCCACGACCAGCCGGGGATCGGCGCCGGCCATGACGTCCCGGTAACCGTCCAGCCGGTCCACCGCCGAGGTCTGGTCCAGGGCTCCGGTGATGTGCGCGACGCGGCTGCGGCCCAGGCCGAGCAGATGGCGCACGGCGTCACGGGCGCCGCCCCGGTTGTCGCTGTCGACGTAGACGACGTCGCCCCGGCCGCCGCTCCAGTCGGGCCGCCCGCCGAACACCGTCGGCAGTCCGGCCCGCTGGATCAGTCCGGGCAGCGGGTCGTCGATGTGGAGGGAGAACACCAGGGCGCCGTCGACGTGCCCGCCGGCCAGATAGCGGCCGACCCGCTCGTGGTCGTCGCGGTCCTCGGTGAGCAGCAGGACGAGCTGGTTGTCGTGGGCGGTCAGCTCCTTGCTGATGCCGCGCAGCTGCCGGGCGAAGAAGGGGTCCGCGAAGACCCGCGTCTCCGGCTCGGCCACGATGACGGCGACGGCGTCGTGCCGCCTCGTCACCAGGCTGCGCGCGGCCTGGTTCGGCACGTACCCCAGTTCCTCCACCGCCCGCCGGACCCGCTCCGCCAGGCGTTCGCGCACCCCCTCGGAGCCGTTGACCACGCGGGAGACCGTGGCCCGGGAGACCCCGGCCCGCGCGGCCACGGCCTCCAGCGTGGGACGCGGCGCTGTCTCGGTCACTTCGGGGCTCCTCACCTGCGGTTGCGGGCAAGGATAGCCCCGGGCCGCCGGCGGGCGAGGGCGCTCCCGGATCACCTCCGGCGCGTCAGTGCGCGTGCTCCTGGCCCTCCTTTGCCGCCGCCCCGTGGGCGTGCTCGTGCGGGTCGTAGCCCGGGATCGTGCCGTCCGGCTTCTTGACCAGGAACAGGCCCACCATGCCCATGTCGGAGTGGCTCTGGACGTGGCAGTGGTACATCCAGGCACCCGCCCCGACCCCCTCGCCCGCGATGATCTGGAAGCCGAAGGAGTCGGCCGGACCGCAGATCTTGTTGTCGATGACCTGGCTGGGGTCGTCGGGGCCGGTGAGCATGCCGGTGCGGTTGTCGGCCCAGCGGTGACCGTGCATGTGGAAGGTGTGGTAGTACTCGCCGTGCGTGATCATGACGATCTCGACGCGGTCGCCCACGGTGGCCTCGAAGTCGGGACCGGTGTGCGCGGGCCTGTTGTTGATCGACATGTCGTTGAAGACGATGGTGTGGGTCGCGTCGGGCAGTACGTCGTCCTTGCGGCGCACGACGACCGGCCCGTACAGCCCGTTGCGGATGCCGCCGGTGCCGTGCACGGTGCCCACGACGTGGTCGTGGTAGTGCCAGTAGCCCGCGCTGCCCGCCCGCCAGGTGCCGTCGGACCGTCTGCCGGGCTTGTGGGTGCGCCAGGTGTAGGTGCGGGTGGCGCCGGGCTCGACGTGGCTGTTGTTCTGCTTGGTGCCGTCGCTGGAGATCTCGTAGTCCAGGCCGTGGACGTGCAGGCTCGCGGGCACGTCCATGGTGTTCTCGAGCTCGATGTGCAGCGTGTCCCCCTCGTTGAGCTCGATCAGCGGGCCGGGGACGGACGCCTTGCCCTTCTCGAATCCGTAGCCCATCCGTCCGCCGTCGAGCCGCTCGGCGTACATCTTGACGCGCCGCACCTCGCCGCCGGCGGGCGCGGTCTTCGCCGGTCTGGCCGCGCTCACGGCCTCGGGCGCGATGGACAACGATGTCGCGACGGCAGCGCCGCCCAGCAGTACCCGCCGGTTGAAACCGCGTCTGTCCATGCCGAACTCCCCACGTGGCTGTCATGAACCTGTGAAACCGTAGCGGCCACCCCCTGGTTTATCCACACTCAGGACAAAGTTCGTTTCATTCCTGCGATAGGTATTGGCGTGTGACGCAAAGAGGTCTAGCTTCCTTGACGCTGTCGCTGCGACCGAGGAGGGGTGGGTGGCCACATGCGGTCCACATCGCATCACGAACCCATGCGCTTACGAGGGTTGAGCACGAGAAGCGCCGTGAACGCGCGAAGGACGAGAACGAGACGACGCGTCTGGGCGGCCACGGTGGCCGCCGGCGCCGTCACCGCCGGGCTGCTGTCGGGTCCCGCCGCCAGCGCGCGCCCGGCTCCGGATCCGTCCCTGACAACGATGTCCATCAAGTCGCCCCCGGGCGGCGCCAACGTACGTGTGCTGCTGTTCCACGGTTCGGCGGCCGGCGGTGACGAGTCACCGCTGGTGAACGCCGGTATCGAGGCGATCGAGCGGATCGGGCTGTCCGGCCCCGCGGACCAGCGGTTCGCCGTCACCGCCACCGACGACGCCTCGGTCTTCACCAACGCCAAGAAGCTGGGCCGGTTCAACACCATCGTGTTCCTGACCGGCGGCGGGGACGTCCTCGACCCGGACCAGGAGGCGGGCCTCGAGGCGTACATGGAGGCCGGCGGCGGCTTCCTCGGCCTGCACGACGCGGCCCGCGCGGAGCCGTACTCGGACTGGTTCACCGGTCTGATCGGCGCCCGGCCGGCCGCGTCCTCGCCGGACAGGGCGCAGCGGGCGACCGTCGAGGTCGGCGACCGGACGCATCCGGCCACCAAGGGCCTGCCCCAGCAGTGGAAGCGGCCCGACAAGTGGCTCAACTGGGTGAAGAACCCGTCCGGCGACGTGCACACGGTCGCCAGGGTGCGGGAATCGACGTACGCGCCCGGTGCGGGCGCCAACGGCTGGGACCACCCGGTCAGCTGGTGCCGCGACTACGACGGCGGACGGTCCTTCTACACCGGTATGGGCGGCACGGTGTCGTCGTACGACGAGACCGACTTCCGTGACCATCTGCGCGGCGCCCTGCTGTGGACCACCCGGCTGGTGCGGGCCGACTGCAAGGCGACGATCACCGGCAACTACAAGGCGGAGCGGCTGACCCGGCCCAACCAGCCGGGGCAGAACGACCAGATCGGCGAGCCGCACGGACTGGTCACCGCACCCGACGGCCGGGTCCTCTACATCGGGCGGGGAGGCGCCGACTCGTCCCAGCCGGTGGTCACCGACTGGAACGACCCCGACATCGGCAAGGGCAGGGGCGAGATCCACGTCTACGACCCGGAGACCGAGAAGGTCACCCTCGCGGGAGCGCTCACCGTCTTCGGCAACAAGGGCGGGGGCGACGAGCTGCGGAAGGTCGAAGAGGGCCTGCTCGGCATCGAACTGGACCCGCGGTTCGAGGAGAACGGGTGGGTGTATCTGCACTACACCCCGCACTCGGAGATCAACCGGGACACGCACATGGCCGAGCGGCGGGTCTCCCGCTTCACGCTCGACCCGGCCACCGACAAGCTGGACATGGGCAGCGAGAAGGTGCTGCTGGAGTGGCCGGTGCAGATCCACAGCTGCTGCCACTCGGGCGGCGGGATGGCCTGGGACTCCAAGGGCAACCTGTACATCGCCACCGGTGACAACAACTCCAGTGGCTTCAGCGGCGGTTACTCGGGCAACAACCCGGAGCCCAACTTCAAGGGCGTGTCCTTCGCGGACGCGCGCCGCACCGCCGGCAACACCAACAACCTCAACGGCAAGATCCTGCGCATCCACCCGGAGCCGGACGGCACGTACACCCTCCCCGAGGGCAACCTGTTCACCGGCAAGGAGACCGCCGAGGGCGGCGGCAAGACGCGCGGCGAGATCTATGTGATGGGTGTCCGCAACCCCGCGCGCATCTCCGTCGACAAGAAGACCGACGTCCTCTACGCGGGCTGGGTCGGCCCTGACGCCGGTTCCCCGTCGCCGACCTGGGGTCCGGCGAAGTACGACACGTTCGCCGTGATCACCGAGGCGTCCAACCGGGGCTGGCCGTACTGCATGGGCAACAAGCAGCCCTACCGGGACCGCAACCTTCCGGACCCCTCGAAGCCGCTGGGCTGGTACGACTGCGACGCGCCGAAGAACGAGTCGCCGAACAACGACGGTCTGGTCAATCTGCCGCCGGTGACCGGCAACAACATCTGGTACTCGCCGCAGGGCGGCGGCCCGGACTACCCGCGCGACGAGAACGGCGTCCCGTCGTACGAGCAGGACGAGGCCACCTACCGGCTGCCCTGGCTGAAGGGCGGCGGCCAGGCCGCGATGAACGGCCCGGTGTACCGCTACGACGCCGGCAGCGCCAGTGAGGTCAAGTGGCCGGAGTACTGGGACGGCAAGTGGTTCGTCGGTGACTTCTACGACGCCGACCAGCCGCGCAACGCGGTGCTGATGGACCCGGGGACACAGGGGGACGGCGGTCTTCCGGTGCACGCGGAGTCCCTGAAGAAGATCGTGCCGGTGGGCAACGACGGCATCAAGAACCTGATGGGCTGGAAGTTCGGCCCGGACGGCTCGCTGTACGTCCTCGACTACGGCCGCGGCTTCTTCACCTCCGACGCCAAGTCCGCCCTGTGGCGGGTCACCTACACGGGCGGCGGGCCCACCCCGGCCGCCGGTCAGCTGGCGAGGAAGGCCGGATGAAACCACTGATACGGCAACGACGCGTGTGGGCGGGTCTGCTGGCCGCCCTGCTGATGACGCTGGGACTGCAGACGGCGACGTCCGCGGCCGGCGAGAACGGATCCACGGCCGGAGCGGCGGCGGAGCAGGTACTCACCTGGACCGCCGGCGACAGCATCACGGAGTACACCTCCGTGCCGAAGACCGCGGTGGCCGGTGCCGCGACCATCGTGTTCGAGAACAGCGCGGCCACCGGCAACACCACGGGAATGCCGCACACACTGACGTTCGTGACCTCCGACCCGGAGTTCAACAACGACGTCCAGCTGAACATCCTGGCCAACCCGGCCGACGCCCAGGGCGGGAAGCACACCGCCGAGGTGACGCTCACCCCGGGCCGCTACTTCTACCACTGCACCATCCCCGGCCACGGCGAGATGCAGGGCATCCTGACCGTGACCGAGGGCGGCGGTGAGGACACCACCGCGCCCGAGGCCACGGCGAGGGTGACCGGCTCGCAGAACGCGGACGGCGCGTACGTCGGTTCGGCGAGCGTGACGGTCGAGGCCACCGACGAGGGCTCGGGGGTGGACCGCGTCGAGTACGCGATCGGGGCCGACGGCGCCTGGCAGCCGTACACCGCGCCGGTCGTGGTCGACCAGGTCGGCACGCACACGGTCCGCTACCGGGCACTGGACAAGGCGGGCAACGTCTCGGAGGAGAAGACCGTCGGTTTCACGGTCGTCGCGCCGCCGACCGACGACTCGACCCCGCCGGAGACCTCGGCGACGGTGGACGGCGAGAAGAACGCCGACGGCGCCTACATCGACATGGCGACGGTCACCGTCAGCGCGTCGGACACCGGCTCCGGCGTCAACACCATCGAGTACGCGATCGGGGCCGACGGCGCCTGGCAGCCGTACACCGGACCGGTGATGGTGCACCAGGTGGGCACGCACACCGTGCGCTACCGCGCCACCGACCGGGCGGGCAACACGGCGGCGGAGAAGAGCGTGGAGTTCTCCGTCGTCGCCGCTCCCCCGCAGGACACCACCCCGCCGGCGACCGGCGCGACCGTGGAGGGCACCAGGAACTCCGACGGCGCCTACGTCGGTGACGCCACCGTGACCCTCAGCGCGGACGACGGGCACGGAGGGTCCGGCGTCGCCGCCATCGAGTACTCGCTCGACGGCGGGCCCTACCTGGCCTACACCGGGCCCGTGATCGTGGACCGGGCGGGCAGGCACACCGTGGCGTACCGGGCGAGCGACAAGGCCGGCAACACCTCGGAGCCGCGCACGGTGAGCTTCACGGTCGTCGCGGACGGCGGCGTGCCCGCGCCCAACTGCCCGGAGTACGACGAGCGGTTGACGGTGATCGTCGGCACGGTCGACTCGGGCGTGCCGAACCGGGTCACCAACAACCGGTGCCGGATCGGCGAGCTGATCGAGGACGAGAAGGAATGGACCTCCCAGGCGCTGTTCCTGAAGCACGTGAAGGCGGTCCTGGACACGCTGCAGAAGGAAGGGGTCATCGACAAGCGGGAGTACCGGGCGGTCAACCAGGCGGCCCGCCAGTCCGGCATCGGCAAGCCCGGCCAGACCGAGGGCTACCGCAAGATCATGGACGGCACGGCGGGGTCGTACGCCAAGTGGGAGCAGGTGGGCGGCGGTTCGTTCGCACTGAACCCCGACGGCTCCATCACCTCCGGCACCACCCGGGGCGGCCTGGGCATGCTGTGGTTCCCGGAGCGGAAGTACGGCGACTTCTCGCTGAAGCTCCAGTGGCGTGACGACGGCCCGGGCGCCGTCAACGCCAACTCCGGTGTGTTCGTGCGGTTCCCGCAGCCCCACGACCACCCGGAGGAGTCACGGCCGGAGTGGGTCGCCATCAAGTACGGGCACGAGGTGCAGGTGTTCGACTCGCCCACCGGCGACATGTACAAGACGGGCTCGGTCTACGGCTTCGACCGGGTGGGCCTGGCCGGCGCGGGCGTGACGCAGAAGGGCACCTGGAACGACTACGAGATCCGGGTGGTGGACCAGCACTACTCGGTCTACCGCAACGGTGTGCTGATCAACGAGTTCGACAACACCGGCGGCCAGGAGTTCACCCCGCCGCGCTCGGACGACCCGGGCACGGACGGGCGGCGGTTCGCCTCCGGCTACATCGGACTGCAGGTGCACAGCACGACGGACGTCGTCTCCTACCGGGACGTCCGGATCAGGGAGCTGTAGGGCCCGGCGGGTCAGGAGGCCGAGGGTTTCGGCTTCCTGGCCCGGCTCGGCTGCACCCGGCTGGGTTCTCCCGGCATCTTCGGGTACTCGGGCGGGTACGGCAGATCGCCCAGGCCGTGGTCGTGCTCGTCGCGGCGGGCGAGTTCGAGCAGGGGCTCCAGCGAGAACGCGTGAGCGTCCATGTCCGCGTGCACGTCGCCGAGTTCGGCGAAGCGCGCGGGCATGGTCGTGATGTCGAAGTCCCGCGGACGCGCGACGCCGACCTCCTCCCAGCGCAGCGGCGCCGAGACGGGCGCGTGCGGGCGGGGGCGCACGGAGTAGGCGGAGGCGATGGTGCGGTCGCGGGCGGTCTGGTTGTAGTCGACGAAGATGCGCTCCCCGCGCTCCTCCTTCCACCACTTGATGGTCACCTGCTCCGGCATCCGGCGTTCCAGCTCGCGCCCCACGGCGATGGCGGCCCGCCGCACCTGGGTGAAGGTCCAGCGCGGCGCGATGGGCACGAAGACGTGCAGGCCCCGGCCGCCGGACGTCTTGGGCCAGCCCCGCAGACCGCCGAACTCGTCGAGCACGGCGCGTAGTTCACCGGCGGCGCGGACGGCGTCGTCGTAGTCGGTGCCGGGCTGCGGGTCGAGGTCGATGCGGAGTTCGTCGGGGTGGTCGACATCGGTCCGGCGCACCGGCCAGGGGTGGAAGACGAGCGTGCCGTACTGGGCGGCCCACACCGCGGCCGCCTCCTCGGTGGGGCACATCTCGTCGGCGCTGCGGCCGCTGGGGAAGGTGATGTGGGCGGTGGGGATCCAGTCGGGCATGCCCTTGGGCGCGCGCTTCTGGTAGAACCACTCGCCGGTGATGCCGTCCGGGTAGCGCTGCAGGGTGGTGGGCCGGTCCCGCAGCGCGCGCAGCAGGCCGGGGGCGACCGCCTGGTAGTAGCGGGCCACGTCGAGCTTGGTGTAGCCGTGCTCCGGGAAGAAGACCTTGCCCGGACTGGACAGCCGCACGGTCCGGCCGCCCACCTCCAGTTCCACCGCTTCCGCCATGCGAGCCACGGTAGGCGGAGCGCGCACACCTCGCACACCGGGCGGCAACGGGCGGCGACGGCCGTCAGCGCGCAGAATCGGACCATGGATCTGCCGGTGATGCCGCCCGTGAAGCCGATGCTCGCCAAGTCCGTGGCCAGGATCCCGCCCGGCATGCAGTACGAGGCCAAGTGGGACGGTTTCCGGGCCATCGTGTTCCGTGACGGGGACGAGGTCGAGCTGGGCAGCCGCACGGGCAAGCCGCTGACCAGGTACTTCCCCGAGCTGGTGGAGGCGGTGCGGGAGCGGCTGCCGGAGCGGTGCGTGATGGACGGGGAGATCGTCATCGCGCGGGAGGGCCACCTGGACTTCGACGCGCTCACCGAGCGCATCCATCCGGCCGATTCGCGGGTGCGGACGCTGGCCGGGCGGACGCCGGCGTCCTTCGTCGCCTTCGACCTGCTGGCGCTGGGGGACGAGTCGCTGCTGGAGGTTGCGCAGACCGAACGGCGGGAACGGCTGGCCGGGGTGCTGGAGGGGGTGCGTCCGCCGGTGCACCTGGCGCCGGCGACGACGGACATCGACGTGGCGCGGGGCTGGTTCGAGCAGTACGAGGGGGCGGGCCTGGACGGCGTGATCGCCAAGCCGCCCGCGCTGCGCTACCGGCAGGACGAGCGCGCCATGTTCAAGATCAAGCACGAGCGCACGGCCGACGTGGTCGTCGCCGGGTACCGGCTGCACAAGAGCGGCCCGGTGGTGGGCTCGCTGCTGCTCGGGCTGTACGACGACGAGGGCCGGCTCCAGCACGTCGGCGTGTCCGCCGCGTTCTCCATGAAACGGCGCGCGGAGCTGATCGAGGAGCTGGAGCCGCTGCGCATGGACGACGTGACGGGCCATCCGTGGGCGTCCTGGGCGGACGAGAGCGCCCACGAGTCGGCGCGGCTCCCCGGAGCGCCGAGCCGCTGGTCCGGGCGGAAGGATCTGTCCTGGGTGCCGTTGCGGCCCGAGCGGGTGGCCGAGGTGGCCTACGACCACATGGAGAACGGGCGGCGCTTCCGGCACACCGCCCGTTTCCGCCGCTGGCGTCCGGACCGCACCCCCGAGAGCTGCGTCTACGGGCAACTGGAGGAGCCGGTCCGCTACGACCTCGCCGAGATCCTCGGCTCCTCGTGAGTCAGGGCTGCATCAGCACCTTGACGGCGCCGTCCCGCTTCTTCTGGAACATCTCGTAGGCCTGGGGCGCCTCGGCGAGCGGCATCCGGTGGGTGGCGAAGTCGTCGACGCCGAGCGGGTCGTCGTCGGTGAGGTAGGGGATGATCTCGTCGCTCCAGCGGCGTACGTTCGCCTGCCCCATGCGCATCTGGATCTGCTTGTCGAACAGGGTGAGCATCGGCATCGGGTCGGCCATGCCGCCGTAGACGCCGACGATCGAGATCGTGCCGCCGCGGCGCACCATCTCGATGGCGGTGTGCAGGGCGGCGAGCCGGTCGACGCTGAAGCGTTCCGCCATGGGGCCGCTCAGTTTGCGGGGCAGCAGCGCCGAGGCGTTCTGCACCATCCGGGCCGCGGCGCTGCCGTGCGCCTCGGTGCCGACGGCGTCGATCACGGCGTCCGGACCGCGGCCGTCGGTCTGGTCGCGGACCGCGGTGAGGAGTTCCTTCTCGTCGTCGAAGGAGCGCAGGTCGAAGGTCTCCACCCCCCGCTCGCGCGCCCGGTTCAGCCGCTCCGGGACCAGGTCCACGCCGAACACCCGCCCGGCGCCCTTGGCCTGGGCGACCCGGCAGGCCATGTCGCCGATGGGGCCCAGTCCGAGGACGGCGACGCTGCCACCCTGCGGGACGCCGGCGTACGCGACCGCCTGCCAGGCGGTGGGCAGCACGTCGGAGAGGTAGACGAACCGGTCGTCCGAGGGTCCCTCGGGAACCTTGATCGGACCGTACTGTGCCTGCGGAACGCGCAGGTACTCGGCCTGGGCGCCCGGTACCGCGCCGTAGAGCCGGGTGTAGCCGAACAGGGCCGCGCCCATGCCCTCGGCGGTGACCTGGGTGGTCTCGCACTGGGTGGGCAGTCCCGTCAGGCACATCCAGCAGTTGCCGCAGGCGATCTGGAACGGCACCACGACGCGGTCGCCCGCCTGGAGGTCCGGCACCGCCGCGCCGACCTCCTCGACGATGCCCATCGGTTCGTGGCCGAGGATGTCGCCGGGGGTCATGAACGGGGTGAGCACCTCGTACAGGTGCAGGTCCGACCCGCACAGCCCCGTGGAGGTGATGCGGATGACCGCGTCCGTCGGCTCCTCGATCCGTGGGTCGGGCACGTTCTCCACCCGTACGTCCCGCTTCCCCTGCCAGGTCAGTGCCCTCATCTCCGCCCGCTCCCTCCGTGGTGGCCGGTGTGTCGCTCGTGCGGTGGGCGTCCGGGTACCCGAGCGGGCCGGTGCCCAACCGCCCGCCTCGGGGCCGGACCGCGGGGCGCTGCGCCGATCGGCGGACCACACCGCGCGGGACCACCTCTGATCAGGTATGGCCAACGACAATCAGAAAAGCGCACAATCGAGACACCGGATGACATGAGGCAGGCGCGGTGGCAGCGGTGGGCACGGAACGAAGGGCACGCCGGCGGCGCGGCCCGGTGGCAGGCGCCGTGCTGGCCGCCGTGCTGGCGGCCGGTCTGGCCGCGGGATGCACGGCGTCGGACGGGCCCGGCGACGACGGACGCGGCTCGCCCCGGCCGTCGCCGACGCAGTCGCGGGAACCGGGCGGGGCGAAGAGCCCCCCGGCGCTCGCCGTGAAGATCGACAACGCCCCCGCCGCCCGGCCCCAGACGGGTCTGGACTCCGCCGACGTGGTGTACGCCGAGCAGGTGGAGGGCGGTCTGAGCCGGCTGATGGCGGTGTACGCCGGCAAGCTGCCCGGGTCGGTCGGGCCGGTGCGCAGCGCCCGTGAGTCCGATCTGGAACTGCTGCGCCAGTTCGACCGGCCGGTGCTGCTCTTCTCCGGGGCGCAGAGCAAGCTGCTGCCGGTGATCGACCGGGCACCGCTGGAGGCGGTGACGCCCGAGTCGGATGCCGCCGCGTTCTTCAGGAACACCGCACGCCCTGTCCCGCACAACCTCTACGCGCGGCCGGAGCGGGTCATGGCGCGGCCGCCCGGTGAGGCCGCCCTGACCACAGGCTTCCGTTACGGCCGGCCCCCGGCGGACGGCAGGTCCGAGAACCAGCTGACGGTGCGCTATCCGGCGGCGCGCTTCACCTTCACCTGGTCGGGCTCGCGCGACCGCTGGCTGGTCTCGATGGACGGCGCCCCCGCGGTCACCCCGGAGGGCGAGCGGCTCGCGCCCGCCACGGTCGTCGTGCAGTACGTGACCGTGCGCCCGTCGGGATACCGGGACTTCCTCGGCAGCAACACCCCGTACACAGAGACGGTGGGCTCGGGGAAGGCCACCGTCGCGCGCGGCGGACGGACGTACGAGGCGCGCTGGGACCGCCCCGCCGCCGCGGACGGCACCTCGTTCACCACCCGAGGGGGCGCCCCGCTGAACTTCGCGCGCGGTCAGGTGTGGGTGGTGTACGCGGAGGCGGACTGACCGGAGCGGTCCGCCGGGTCAGCGGGGGCGGTCAGGGAGGGGGCGGGGTCGCGCAGCCCCTCGGCCGCGTCCGCCACGCGCCGGATGAGGTCGATGAACACCGCCTGCTCCCCCGGGTCGAGGGGGGCCAGCAGCACCTGGTTCATCCGCGCGGTGCGCACGGTCAGCCTCCGGTGGGTGCGCTCACCGTCGCCGGTGAGGCGCAGCAGGAAGCGGCGGCCGTCCCCCGGGTCGCGGACCTTGTCCAGCAGTCCGCGCCGGATCAGCCGGCCGATCACCTCGGCGACGGTGGAGCGGTCCAGCCCGACCCGCTCCCCCACGGTGCGCTGGTCCAGCCCGGGCTCGGCGACGAGCGCGTTGAGGACCGCGAACTGCGGCGAGGTGGTCTCCTCCGAGACCATCGTGTTCCACAGCAGGTGGTGCGCCTGCTGGAGCCGCCGGGCCAGATGCCCGGGATGGGTGGTGAGATCCACGGCGGCCATGAGCGCTCCCCCGGTCATTTCATCGGTGCACTGATTTTCATGGGACCTCTGAACAGTACTGGACAGGGGCATCATCTCGTGCAGATACTCAGTGCGCTGACTAAATGCTGAGCGGGTCGCCTGGCAAGGGATGGGGTTCCTCGGATGGACAAGGTCTTCGCCTCCGCCGCGGAGGCGCTGGCCGACGTGCCGGACGGCGCGTCGCTGGCGGTGGGCGGCTTCGGCCTCAGCGGTGTGCCGAACGTGCTGATCCAGGCACTGCACGAGCGGGGCGTCGGCGGCTTGTCGGTCGTCTCGAACAACTGCGGGGCCCTGGAGTCCGGGCTCGCGGTGCTGCTGGCGGCGGGCCGTATCGCCCGGGTGACCGGTTCCTACATCGGCGCGAACAAGGAGTTCGCGCGCCAGTACCTCTCCGGTGAGCTGGAGGTGGAGCTGATTCCGCAGGGCACCCTCGCGGAGCGGCTGCGCGCCGGGGGCGCCGGCATCCCGGCGTTCTACACGCCGGCCGGGGTGGGCACCCAGGTCGCCGAGGGCGGGCTGCCCTGGCGCTACGACGGTTCCGGCGGGGTGACGCTCGCGTCGCCCCCGAAGGAGGTCCGGGAGTTCGACGGCACGGAGTACGTGCTGGAGCGGGGCATCCGCACCGACTACGCGCTGGTGCGGGCGGCCAGGGGGGACCGGCACGGGAACCTGGTGTTCGGCAAGTCCGCCCGCAACTTCAACCCCCTCGCCGCGATGGCGGGCCGGGTGACGGTCGCGGAGGTGGAAGAACTGGTCGAGCCCGGCGCCCTCGACCCGGACGCGGTGCACCTGCCGGGCGTCTTCGTGCGGCGGGTGGTGGCCCTCACGCCCGAACAGGCGGCGGACAAGCGGATCGAGCGGCGGACGGTGAGCGGCTGATGGCCTGGACACGGGAGGAGATGGCCGCGCGGGCGGCCCGCGAACTGCGCGACGGCCAGTACGTCAACCTGGGCATCGGCCTGCCCACGCTGATCCCCAACCACCTCCCGCCCGGTGTCGAGGTGGTGCTGGAGAGCGAGAACGGCATCCTGGGCACCGGCCCGTACCCGGCCGAGGACGCCGTCGACCCGGACCTGATCAACGCCGGGAAGGAGACCGTCACGGTCCTTCCCGGCGCCTCCTTCTTCGACTCGGCGCTGTCGTTCTCGATGATCCGCGGCGGGCACATCGATGTCGCCGTCCTCGGCGCGATGCAGGTGTCCGGACGCGGTGACCTGGCCAACTGGGCGATACCCGGCAGGCTCGTCACCGGCATCGGCGGCGCGATGGACCTGGTGCACGGCGCCCGCACGGTGATCGTGGTGATGACCCACACCGCGAAGGACGGCTCGCCGAAGATCGTCGCGGAGTGCACGCTGCCGCTGACCGGCAAGAGGTGCGTGGACCGCATCATCACCGACCTCGGCGTCCTCGACGTCACCGGCGACGGCCTCGTCCTCACCGAGACCGCTCCCGGCGTCTCCGCCGGGGAGATCACCGCCAAGACCGGAGCCGAACTCACCCTCGGGGAGGGCCTGTCGTGACCGACGTGCTGACACAAGCCGACATCGACCAGGAGATCGCGGCCGAGCACGCCGCGTACGAGAAGCGGGTCGCCGGCCGCGCGCCTGTCGAGCACCATCCGCGCCGCGGCTACGCGCCCTACCGCTCCTCGGTGCTGCGCCACCCGTCGCGGCCGCCGGTCGCCATCGACGTCTCGCAGGACCCGGAGCTGGTGGAGCTGTCGTCCCCCGCCTTCGGGGAGCGCGACATCACCGAGACCGACAACGATCTGACCCGGCAGCACACCGGTGAGCCCGTCGGTGAGCGCATCACCGTCTCCGGCCGGCTGCTGGACCGGGACGGCCGCCCCGTGCGCGGCCAGCTGGTGGAGGTCTGGCAGGCCAACTCGGCCGGGCGGTACGCCCATCGGCGCGAGCAGCACGACGCCCCGCTGGACCCGAACTTCACCGGTGTGGGCCGCACCCTCAGCGACGACCACGGCTTCTACCGCTTCACCACCGTCCAGCCGGGCCCGTACCCCTGGCGCAACCACGTCAACGCCTGGCGCCCGGCGCACATCCACTTCTCCGTCTTCGGCTCCGCCTTCACCCAGCGGCTGGTGACGCAGATGTACTTCCCGGGCGACCCGCTCTTCCCGTACGACCCGATCCTGCAGTCCGTGACCGACGACGCGGCGCGGCAGCGGCTGGTCGCGACGTACGACCACAGCCTCTCGGTGCCGGAGTTCTCGCTCGGCTACCACTGGGACATCGTGCTGGACGGGCCGCGGGCCACCTGGACGGAAGAAGGGCGCTGACCACCATGACGAGGATCGACACCACCGGCCCGGGGAACGTGCCGCCCACCCCCTCGCACACCGTCGGGCCCTTCTACGGGTACGCGCTGCCGTTCCCCGGCGGCGAGGACATCGCGCCCGCCGGCCACCCGGACACCGTCACCGTGCACGGGTACGTGTACGACGGCGAGGGCCGGCCGCTGCCGGACGCGCTGCTGGAGCTGTGGGGGCCGGACCCCGGCGGGAACGTGCCGGCGGCGGACGGTTCGATGCGGCGGGATCCGGCGAGCGGCGGCTTCCTGGGCCGCAACGGCGTGGAGTTCACCGGCTTCGGGCGGATCCAGACCGACGCGAACGGCCACTGGTACGCCCGCACCCTGCGCCCCGGGGCGCGCGGCCGGAGCGCCCCGTACCTCAGTGTGTGCGTCTTCGCGCGCGGGCTGCTGGTGCACCTGTTCACCCGGATCTACCTGCCGGGCGACGAGGCGGCGCTGGCGGCGGACCCGCTGCTGTCCCGGCTCGGCACCGGCCGTCGCGACACGCTGGTCGCGGGCGAGGAGGGCGCGGGCACGTACCGTTTCGACATCCGCCTTCAGGGCGAAGGCGAGACGGTCTTCCTGGAGTTCCAGTGACATCAGCCGATCACGGCGCCGGTCTGCTCGCCCCCGGCTGGGCCGGTTCCCCGGCCGCCGCCGAGACGTCGGACGCGGCGTTCCTGCGGGCGCTGCTCGACGCGGAGTCCGCGCTGACCCGTGCGCAGGCCGCGCTGGGGCTGGCCCCGGCGGAGGCGGCCGCGGCGGTGACGGAGGCGGCCGGCCCGGACGGTTTCGACATCGCGTCCCTCGCCGGGCGGGCGCGCGCCGCCGGGAATCCGGTGATCCCGCTGGTCGCGGAGCTGACCCGGGCGGCCGGCGGGGAGTACGGCCCGTATGTGCACCGGGGCGCGACCAGCCAGGACATCATGGACACGGCGATGATGCTGGTCGCCCGCCGCGCGCTCGGCCCGGTCCTCGCCGACCTCGAACGCTGCGGGCGGGCCCTGGCCGCGCTGGCCGCCGAGCACCGTGACACCCCGATGCCGGGCCGCACCCTCACCCAGCACGCGGTGCCGACGACGTTCGGGCTGAAGGCGGCCGGGTGGCGGTCGCTGGTGCTGGACGCCCGGGACCGGGTGACCGCGGTGCGCGCCTCCCTGCCCGCCCAGCTCGGCGGCGCGGCCGGCACGCTGGCCGCCTTCTCCGCGTACGGGGCCGCGGACGCCACCGCGCTGCCGGGCGCGTACGCACGTGAACTGGGGCTCGTCGAACCGCCGTTGCCGTGGCACACGCTGCGTACGCCGGTCGCCGACCTGGCCGGCTGTCTCGCCTTCGCCGCCGGCGCCCTGGGCAAATTCGCGGTGGACGTCCTCACCCTCTCCCGCACCGAGATCGCGGAGGTCGCCGAGGGCAGCGGCGGCGGCTCCTCCGCCATGCCGCACAAGGCCAATCCGGTCCGCTCGACGCTGATCGCTGCGGCGGCCCGGCGGGCCCCGCAGCTCGCGGCCACCCTGTACGGCTCGCTGGTGGCCGAGGACGAACGGCCGGCCGGGGCCTGGCACGCCGAGTGGGAGCCGCTGCGGGACCTGCTGCGTCTGGTGGGCGGCGCCGCCCGGGACGCGGCCGAACTGACCGAGGGGCTGCGGGTGCGCCCGGAGGCGATGCGCGAACACCTGGGACTCACCCACGGGCTGATCGTCTCCGAGCGGCTCTCCGCCGAACTGGCGCCGGTCCTCGGCCGCGCCCGTGCGAAGGAGCTGCTCACCCGGGTGGCGCGGCGGGCCCCCGAGGAGGGCCGTCCCCTCGCCGAACTGCTCGCCGGGGAGACCGAGTCGGAGGAACTCGGCGTCGACCTCGCCGACGCGACCGACCCCGCCCGCTACACCGGCTCCGCGGGAGCCCTCACCGACTCTGCCCTGGAGCGACGTTGACCGACACCCTCCTCGACCACCGTGCCGAAGGCCCCGCTTCCGCTCCCCCGCTGCTCCTGGGCCCCTCGCTCGGCACCTCGTACGCCCTGTGGGACAAGGTGGCGCCCGAACTGTCCGCCGCCCACCGGGTGGTGCGCTGGGACCTGCCGGGACACGGCGGTTCGGCGCCGGGGCTGATCGGTCCGGGAGCGACCGTCGGCGACCTCGCCGATCTGGTGCTCGCGCTCGCCGACTCGCTCGGCGTCGAACGGTTCGCCTACGCGGGCGTCTCGCTGGGCGGCGCGGTGGGGCTGCATCTGGCGGTGCACCGTCCGGAGCGGCTGTCGTCGCTGGCGGTGATCTGTTCCTCGGCGCACTTCAACGGCGCCGGGCCGTGGCGGGAGCGGGCCGCGCGGGTGCGGGACGAGGGGCTCGCCGGGCTCGCGGAGGGCGCGGACGCCCGCTGGTTCACCCCCGGTTTCACCGTTCCGCGGCTGGTCCGGGACCATCGGGAGGCCGACCCGGAGGCGTACGCCGCCTGCTGCGACGCGCTGGCCGCGTTCGATCTGCGGGAGCGGCTCGCAGAGATCTCCGTGCCGACGCTGCTGGTGGCCGGCCGGGAGGACCCGGCGACGCCGCCCGGGCATCTGCGGGAGATCGCGGACGCCGTGCCGGACGCCGCGCTGGTGGAGATCCCGGGGGCCTCGCACCTGGCGCCGGCGGAGCGCCCCGAGGCGGTGCTCGCGGCGCTGCGGACGCACTTCGGCGGGGCCGCCCGGCGCGGGATGGAGGTGCGCCGGGAGGTGCTGGGCGACGCCCACGTGGACCGGGCGCAGGCCCGGCAGACCCCGTTCACGGCGCGCTTTCAAGACTTCATCTCCCGCTACGCCTGGGGCGAGATCTGGACCGATCCGGCGCTCACCCGCCGCGAACGCAGCATGATCACGCTCACCGCGCTGGTCGCCCACGGTCACTACGACGAACTCGCCCTGCACGTCCGCGCGGCACGCCGCAACGGGCTCACCCCCGAGGAGATCGGCGCGGTGCTGCTGCAGACGGCCGTGTACTGCGGCGTCCCGGCGGCCAACTCGGCCTTCGCGACCGCCCAGCGGGTGCTGGCGGAGGAGGACGAGTAGCCGGGGGATCTCCTCTAACGCAGTCCCGCACTCGTGCCGAGTTCCTCGCGGGCGCGCTTCGCCAGGCCGTCCGCGCCGCAGGAGCGGGCCAGTGCGAGGCCGCGTTCGAGGTCGGGGACGGAGCGGGCGAGGATGCCGTACTCGACGCGGGCCGCGGCGTGTTCGTACTGGCAGGGTGAGGACTCCAGGTAGGTGACCGCCTGGGCGGCGAGGCGGACTGCGCGCTGGCCGGTCTCCAGTGCGGCGGCGACGCGCAGGGCCTCGCCTATCGCGGTGTCCGTGCCGAGGCGTTCGGCCCTGCGGCGGAGGTCGACGGCCAGCCGGGCGGCGCGGGCCGGGTCCTCGGCCGCGAGGGCCCGGGCGAGGTCCGCGGCGGCGAAGAGGTGCACCGGGTTGTGGTGGCCGCGGGCGGCGGCCGCCTTCTCGGCCGCCTCCAGCTCGTTGACGCCGTCCTTGGTGCGGCCGACGGCGAGCAGCAGCCGGCCGCGCACCGAACGCGGGTCGGGCAGCACGATGGTGGACGGGTAGGGCGGTGCGAAGCCGTGGCGTTCCGCCACCTCCCAGGCCGCTTCCGCGTGGCCGCGGGCGAGCAGGGTGTCGACGAGGTTGCAGGTGGCCGTCCAGTACAAGGGCAGTCCGCGGCCGACGCGTTCGGCCAGGCGCAGGGACTCGCGCAGCGACTGCTCCGCCGCCTCCAGCCGGCCGCGCCTGCGGTGGCCGAGCCCCACGTAGGCGTGGGCCAGGACCAGGTGGCCCCCGCTCCAGCCGGCCGTCTCGTAGGCGTGCAGGGCCTCGTTGTAGAGGCTGTCGGCGCGGTCCAGGCGGTCGGTGTAGGCGTAGGCGCTCGCCAGCATCAGCAGGAGCTCGACGCCCCACTCTGAGTCGGTCCAGCCGAGGCCCGGTGCCAGGCGGCCGTTGACCAGGGCGCGGTCGCAGACCTCGACGACCTCCTCGGCGTTCTCGCCGCGCATCATGGCGTCGAAGCCGCGCAGGATGAGCAGCGCGCGTTCGGAGTTGTCGCGGCCGGTGCAGGTGGCGGCGAGTTCGGCGAGGCGCTCGGAGCGGCCGGGTGAGCCGGTCTCGCCGGCGACGAGCCCCTCCCACATGAACCGCACGGCCTGCAGCCGCATCCGGGCGGGGCCGGGTTCCAGCCGGGCGGCCTCCGCCTCGACGGTGCGGACGGCCTCCTCCATCTGGTCGTTGTGGAGCAGGGCCTGGGAGAGGCGGACCACGGCGTCCACCCGGCGGTCGCCGTCGAGGCCGGGCATGCCGAGGGCGGTCCGCAGATGGCCGATGGTGCGGGCGGGTGCGGTGAGGAAGGTGGCGCAGCCCAGTTCGTAGAGGACGTGGGCGTGGACCTCGGGGCGGGGCGGTTCCTCCAGGGCGCGTTCCAGGCAGCGGCGGGCCGCGTCGGGGGCGCCGACGGCGAGGTGTTCGCGGGCCGCCTCGCGCAACTGCCAGACGAGTTCCTCGTCGTCGTCCGGGTGCACTTCGAGGAGGTGGCGGGCGGCCGACGCGGCGCCGCGCCCGGAGTCGGTGACGATGCGGGCGGCGATGCCGTGCATGGCGCGGCGCAGGGCGTCGGGGATGGAGTTGTAGACGGCGGTGGCGATCAGCGGGTGGACGAACTCGAGGTCGGCCGTCCCGGCGCGGCCGGCGGCCGGGTCGGGAGCGGTGAGGATGCGGGCGCTGCGCAGGAGTTCGGCGCAGCGGGCGGCGTCGTCGACGTTCAGCGTGGCGAGCCGGGCCACCAGCGCGACGGTGATGTCGTTGCCGAGAATGGCGGCCGCCCAGGCGAACCGGGTGGCGTCGATGCCGAGTTGTTCCAGCCGGGCGACGAGTCCGCCGCCGCGGGCGGAGCGGTTGAGGTCGCGCAGTTCGCCGGCGTGGGCCTCGACGGGTTCGAGTTCGCTGTCCTGCACCTTGGCGAGGAGTTCGACGGTCTCGTAGGGGTTGCCGCCGGTGACGGCCCACACCTCGCGGCAGAAGGCGGCGTCGGCGTTCTCGCCCAGGGTGGCCCGGGTGAGTCCGGCGGCGGCCACGGCGTCAAGGTGTCCGGCGCTCACTCCGGAGATCTCGCCGGGCCGGCGGGCGACCACGACGAGGACGGACAGGTCGGCCAGCCGTTCGGCGAAGGCGGCGAGCCAGTACAGGGTCTCCTGGTCGGCCCAGTGGGCGTCGTCGATGAGCAGCACCAGCGGCCAGTCCCTGCGGGCCAGCCGGCGTACGGCGGCGACCAGTCCCTCGCAGACGCCCTGCGGGTCGGCGTGCCGGTCGCCGGGGTCGGTGATGCCGAGGGCGGGTCCGGCGATGTCGTACCAGTCTCCGAGGTACTCGCGGGCCTCCTCCGGCAGCATCGACACCAGTGCGGGCTGCAGGAGCTGGCGCACGACGTTGAAGGGGACGGAGCGCAGGGTCTCGCCGCCGCGGGCCGACCACACGGTGCAGCCGCGCCGTTCGGCGATGCGGCGGGTCTCGGCGAGCAGCGCGGTCTTGCCGAGTCCGGCCTCGCCGCGGAGCACCAGCAGGCCGCCGGGCGAGGAGCGGTCCGCGCAGAGGGTGTCGACGGCCCGGGCGAGGGCGGCGACTTCCTCGTCGCGCTCCCACAGGGCGGCCGAGGGGGCGGCCGAGGGCCGTATCTCCGTCATCCCGCTGCCTCCCCGAGTCGCCCGAATGACGTACAGGCCCCGAGCGTAGTCCCCCGGCGGTCCGAGCGGTGCCCGCTCGCGCCACGTGTTGCCGTGACGGGTGACACCGCCTCCCGGGGTCGACGCGTCCCGCCTTCCACCAGGCCCGCCGAAGGTCAACGCCCGGCGATATGAGGGGAGATGCCCGCCTCCGGGGCGGATCCGCGGGAGGTGTGACGGGGCTCTCTCATCCGGCTTTCACCGAGGCCTCATACGGTGGGGGCATGACGCAGGCGACTCCTCCCGGGTGGCACCCCGACCCCGGGCAGACGAATGACGGGCCGGCCACCGAGCGCTGGTGGGACGGCGGGACCTGGACGGACCAGGTCCGCCCGACGGGGCAGGCCGCGGCCTGGGGACCCCCGGCGCCGGCCGGTTCGGGCACCACGGCGTACCCGGCCTACCCGGCGTACCCCGCCGCGGCGCCTTCGGGGCGGGGGCGGGCGGTGCGCAACGGGATAGCCGTGGCCGCGGCCGTCGCCGTCCTGGCGAGCATCGGCGTGGGGGTGTACGCGCTGACGGACGACGACGGGGGCGACGGCGCCACGGCCTCGCAGGGTCCGGGCGGACGCGAGGGCGGGCCGTTCGGCGACTCGGGCGGACCGGACGGCGGCTCCGGCGGCCGTGACGGAGGTTCGGGCGGGTCCGGGGGCGAGGAGCCGGGGCCGGAAGGGTCCGAGGCGCCGCGGATCGAGAGCGGTTCGGTGACCGACGGGCTGAGCGGGATCAGCCTCCCCATCCCGGACGGCTGGTACGGCGAGCAGCTGCAGGTGGGCGCCTCGGTGACGTCGGAAAAATCCTACAAGTGCCCCGGCGACACCTCCAAGACCTGCACCAAGGGCGGGGCGTACTCGGCACCGGCCCTGGCGATGGGCACCCGCGGCTCCACCGCCGAGGAGGTCGCCAAGGCGGACATCTCCGCCAACGCCGAGGAGAGCTACGGCGGCGAGGCTTACGGGAAGATCACCTCGCACGACGTCCTCGCGTCCAGGGCCGTCACGGTGGCCGGGCAGAAGGGTTATCTGGTGCGCTGGAAGGCGGTCACCAGCAAGGGCTCCGACGGGTACGTCCAGTCGCTCGCCTTCCCGTCCCCCGCGCAGCCGCAGCAGATCGTCGTGGTCCGCTTCGGGGTGGACACCGACCAGAAGCAGGACGTCCTCGACGAGATCACCGAGGGCATCGAGGTGTCGTCGGGCGGCGGCGGCAACGGCCAGGACGTCTGACCCGTCCGCACACGACGGCGGGGCGGGGCACCCCTCCGCTCAGGAGGTGCCCCGCCCCGCCGGCTGGGCGCCGCCCCCGTCCCCACGGTGCGGCGCGGCCGGGCCGCCGTCCGGTGGTCCCGGGAACGGCGGCCCGCGTCTCAGGGGAGGCCGAGCGCCGGCAGTACGGCGGCCTCCACGAAGCGGACCAGGTAGTCCGGGTCGGCGTTGCGGCCGTCCAGGATGGGCCGGATCCGCAGCACCCCGAAGATCTGCGCGGGGACGTACTCCAGCGCCGGGTCGCCGGCGGCCACCTCCCCGCGTGCGACGCCCCGCCGCAGGATCTCCCGCAGCGCTTCGACCTCGGGGTCGACCAGCGCCTCACGCAGCGCCCGCGCCAGCTCCCGGTCCTGGACGATCGCGTGCCCGAGCGCCTGGAGCAGCGTGGTGTCCTTCGGTGACCACTCCCCCGCGAGCCGCGCCACCTCGCGCAGGTCCCCGGCGAGGGTGCCGGTGTCGACGCCGGCGAGCCGCGCGCGCCGGTTGGAGCGCAGGGCGGCGGCGACGAACTGCGGTTTGGTCCGCCACTGCCGGTACAGCGTGGACTTGCTGCACCGCGTGCTGGCGGCGACGCCGTCCATGGTGACCGCGTCGTAGCCGCACTCGCGGATCTGGTCCAGCACGGCGTCGAAGAACTCCCGCTCACGCTCCGGCGTGATCTTGGAGCGGCGCGAGGTTCCGGCCGGTGCGGACCGGTCCGAGTCCTGCGACGTCATCGGCTCGGCTCCCTTTCTTCCTCGAGTGAGGCACGTCATCGATACGCCAGTGTACCGGTACGAAATCGTATCGGTACACTGACGTATCGGTACGAACTCGTTTCGTTGAGGTGCGGTACCGCGCACCACCGCACCACCGCAGCACCACCGTCAGCGAAAGGGCCGGGGATGAATGCCCGCGAAGAGCCTGCGACAGCGGGGCCCGACGCCTCGGCGCGCCCTCCCCTGGTCCGTGAACTCCTCCTGGTGGCAGGGCTTTTCCTCGTCTACAAACTCGGCCGGCAGCTGGCGGCCGGCCACGGCGGCGAGGCGTACCGCAACGGCCTCGGGGTGTGGCGCCTCGAGCGCTCGCTCCAGCTGCCCGGCGAGGGCGCGGTGCAGTCCCTGCTGCTGCACGGCGAGGGGCTCGCGCACGCCGCGAACGTCTACTACGCGGCCGTCCACTTCCCGGCCACGGCCGCCTTCCTGGTCTGGCTCTACGTGCGCCGGCCGCTCCACTACGTCTGGGCGCGCCGGGTCCTGGCGGCGGTCACCGCCGCCGCGCTGGTGCTGCATCTGACGTTCCCGCTCGCCCCGCCGCGGATGCTCTCCGCGACGGGTCTGGTGGACACCGCCCGGGTGTACGGGCCCTCGGTGTACGGGCCGCCGGAGACGGACGGGCTGTCGAACCAGTTCGCGGCGATGCCCTCGCTGCACTTCGGGTGGGCGCTGATGGTGGCGGTCGGGCTGATCGTCGCCACGCGCACCCGGTGGCGGTGGCTGTGGCTGCTGCATCCCCTGCTGACGCTGCTGGTGATCGTGGGGACGGCGAACCACTTCTGGCTGGACGCGTGGGTGGCGGCGGCGCTGCTCGGCCTCGCGCTCACGGTGGCGCGCCGGCCGCGACGCACGGCCGCGGCGGGGCGGATCGCGGCGCGTCATGTGCCGGCGAAGGACCGGCCGCTGGTGGGGGCGGACCGGTGAACGCCGTCCTCGTGGCCGTCCTGCTGTCCCTCGTCTCCGCCGTCGCCTACGCCGCCGCCGCGGTGGCCCAGGAACGTCTCGCCTCCCGGTCCTCGGACACCGGCACGCTGCGGCTGCTGGCCGACGGCGCCTGGTGGGGGGCGGTCGGGCTGAACGCCTCGGCCGCGCTGCTGCACGTGGTGGCGCTCAGGTACGGGCCGCTGACCGTGGTCCAGCCGCTGGGCGCGCTCACGCTGGTCGCGGCGGTGCCGATGGGGGCCCGGATCGCGGGGCGGCCGGTGAGCGGGGCCGAGTGGCGGGGCACGGCGTTCACCCTCGCCGGTCTGGCGGTGGTGCTGGCCTCGGCGTCCGGCCCGGCACCCGACGACGCGCTGAGCGTGCCCGAGGCGCTGGTCGTCGCGGGCGGCACGGCGTCCCTGATCGGGCTGCTGTCATGGCCGGGGTCGCGGCCCGGTCTGCGGCACGCGACCGCGTCGGGCGCCGCCTCCGGGGTGGCCTCGGCGCTCACCCAGACCGTGACGGTCACGGCGACGGACCGGTCCGGTCCGCTGCTCGACGTGCGGGTGGTCGTGGTGGCGCTGCTGGTGGCCGGCTTCGCGGCCGGCGGTCTGCTGCTGTCGCAGACCGCCTACCGGGGCGGCCTGGGCGCGCCGCTCGCGGTGGTGACGCTGACGAACCCGCTGGCGGCCGCGGTGATCGGGCTCGTCCTGCTCGGCGAACGGCTGCGCGGCGGGCCGGCGGGCGTCCTGGCGGCGCTGGCCGGCGCGGCGCTCGCGTCCTGGGGAGTGGTCCTGCTGAGCCGGGCGGCACCGCGTCCGGCGGCGCCGGCCGCCCCCGCCGCCCCTGTCTCCGTTGCCGTCCCCGCCGCCCCTGAGCGCATGTCCGGGACGGAGGGGCGGAGCCCGGCGGGGGTTACCCCGGGCCTCGGTGTCCTGGTGCCGGCGGCTCCCGGGCCGCCTTCGCCCGGCCTGGCCGGGGCCGCCCCGGACAGCGCGGCCTGAGGCGTCACCGGCGTCCGGGAACGGCGGTCAGTCCGTGCGGATCGCCGGGTCGCTGACGCCCGGGCGTCCGTTCTCGACGTGCCCCGCGAAGCGGCGCAGGTAGGCCGGGTCGGCCGGGGAGGTGACCGTCAGGTCGTACCAGCGGTGGCTGGCGCACAGGTCGACGGTGCGGTGCACGGTGGCGCCGGGGCGGACGGTGACGGTCACCGGCCGGCCCCCGTAACCGTCGGCCAGCCGCAGCCGCGCCGTGGCCGAACCTCCGTTGACGAACGTGAGCCGGACGTCGTCCCCGGTGTGGCGGGCGGTGACCTCGGGGCCCGCGGACCCGTTCGGTCCGCGGAAGACGCGCAGGAAGCCGTTCGGGCCGTGCACGGTCAGGTCGTACGAGCCGCCGGAGTGCGCCGAGTTCCAGATGTCCGAGAGCTCCTTCCCGGCCTCGGTCGTGTAGGTCCAGGGGCCGTCGGCGCGGCTGCCGGACGTGACCAGGAACGCGGCGCCCGCCCCGGCGCCGGAGGAGAAGGCCAGCGTGAACGTCCCGGCCGCCGGGTCGGCGGAACCGTCCACGGCCGGGGCGTACTTCAGCGGGCGGGCCGGGCGCGTCCCCCGCTCCTGGCGGGGCAGACGGGCGTCGGCCGGGGGTGTGGGCCGGTAGTCGGGGTGACGGTCGCGGTCCGGCGGCTCGTAGGCGTCGGTGTCGGGCAGCCGGGCCGGCCGGCTGTCGCCGTTGGAGAAATCGAAGGCGGAGGTCAGGTCGCCGCAGACGGCGCGCCGCCACGGCGAGATGTGGGGTTCGCGCACGCCGAAGCGGCGCTCCATGAAGCGGATGACCGAGGTGTGGTCGAAGGTCTCGGAGCAGACGTAACCGCCCTTGCTCCACGGCGAGACGACCAGCATCGGCACCCGTGGGCCGAGCCCGTAGAAGCCCTCGCGGTGGGTCGCGCCGCCCTGGAAGACGTCCAGCGACGCGTCGGCGGTGGACAGGCCCTGCGCGGCCGACTTCGGCGGCAGCGGCGGCACCACGTGGTCGAAGAAGCCGTCGTTCTCGTCATAGGTGATGAACAGGGCGGTCCTCGCCCACACCTCCGGGTCGGAGGTGAGCGCGTCCAGGACCTGGGAGATGTACCAGGCACCGTAGTTGGACGGCCAGTTGGAGTGCTCGGAGAAGGCCTCGGGGGCGGCGATCCAGGAGATCTGCGGGAGCCGGCCGGCCTTGACGTCGGCGCGGAGCCGGTCGAAGTAGCCGTCCCCGCCGGCGACGTCGGTGCCGGTGCGGGCCTTGTCGTACCAGGGGTCGCCGGGCTGGGCGTTCCGGTACTTGTTGAAGTACAGCAGGGAGTTGTCGCCGTAGTTGCCGCGGTAGGCGTCGGGGATCCAGCCCCAGTGGCCGGCCGCGTCCAGGCCGTCGCCGATGTCCTGGTAGATCTTCCAGGAGATTCCGGCCGCCTCCAGCCGCTCGGGGTACGTCGTCCAGTCGTAGCCGAGTTCGTCGTTGCCGAGGACCGGGCCGCCGCCCCTGCCGTCGTTGCCGGTGTGGCCCGACCACAGGTAGTAGCGGTTGGGGTCGGTGGAGCCGATGAAGGAGCAGTGGTAGGCGTCGCAGACGGTGAAGGTGTCGGCGAGCGCGTAGTGGAAGGGAATGTCCTCGCGGGTCAGGTACGCCATGGTGGTGGTGCCCTTGGCCGGCAGCCAGCGGTCGTACTTGCCGTCGTGGTAGGCGTCCTGGCCGTCGGACCAGCCGTGCGGCAGTCCCTCCAGGAACTGCATGCCGAGGTCGTCGGCCTCCGGGTGGAAGGGCAGGACCTCCGTGCCGTCGCTCTTGGTCTGGTGCCAGACGGACCTGCCGCCGTCCAGGGTGACCGGGTGCGGGTCGCCGAAGCCGCGGACGCCGCGCAGCCGGCCGAAGTAGTGGTCGAAGGAACGGTTCTCCTGCATCAGGACGACGATGTGCTCGACGTCCTCGATCGATCCCGACCGGTGGTTCGCCGGGAGGGCGGCGGCCCGCTCGACACTGGCGGAGAGCGCGCTGAACGCCGTTGTCGCGCCCGCGAGTTGAAGGAATCGGCGCCGGTTGACCTCGGACACGTGGGGAGCCTCTCGTACGGTGCCGGATGCTGACGGGATGCGCGTGACAGGAGTGTTCCAGGAGCGGCGAACGCGGGGGAAGGGTGCGATGGCGCCGGTGTGAAGGTCGTCGGTACAACGGCTCAGGCGTGCCGGTTCCTCCGGCGCGGGGCCGTCTCGGTGCCGGCGAGGTGGACGGCCGTGGTGAGGCACTGGGCGGGGTAGCGGTCCTGGTCGCCCGGGGCGGGGCGGCCGAAGGCGTCGCGGGTGCGGTGGGCGGCACCGGGCTGGAGTTCGTGGACCCGGGGTGCCCCGCTGTGACGATGGCGAAAGACCGGAGCCACCCACCGACAGTCCACCGGTGCCCGCCGGCGGCCGGATTGGCCGCGTGGACCGTCCGCGGGGCGGTGGGAATCGCGCCAGATTGGACGATGGCGGTTTCCGGCCGTGGTAGGGACGGGGCGCGCTCCGCGGTCCGCCGCCTCCCGTACGACGGGGTACGGGCCGCTCCGGCCGGCCGGGCGCACGCCGTGACCAGGGCGACGAGGGCCGCCGGTGTGGGCGGGGCGGCCGAATGCCGCGTTCCGTCGGAGCGGGCGCCGCCCTCCGCAGGGGTGCGGCGCGGTCGTTTTCGGCCGGGCGGGCGTCGCCGTTCCGTTCCCCGAGGGGCGCCGGGGGCGGCCGATCGCGTCCGATGAGGTTCGCACGTGCGTCCGTGGCGTGTTGTTCCGGGACAGAACGGGGCACACGGCCCGTGGCGCGGGGGGAGTGTGCCGTCGGCTGCTCGGGCGCAGCCGCTGACATGAGGTGGGGGAGATGGTTCGTACTGTCGTGGTGCACGACGAGGAACTCATGCGGTCCGCATTGGTTCAACTGCTCAGATCCGAGGGCACGCTGGAGGTCTCGTCGATGTCACCCGGAGCCGGCCCGCCGGATCAGGACGCGTTGCCGACGGACGTGTGGGTCATGGACGGCGACTGCCTGTGGGGACCGGGGCAGGCGCACGACGAGCCCTTCCGCTCGCGGTGCGGCGACCGGCTCGTCGTCCTGACGACGGCCAAGCGGCCGGGGATACTCCGCCGGGCGTTCGACGGCGGTGCTCTCGGTCTGGTCGACAAGAACGCCCCGGCCCACCGGCTGATCACGGCGGTGCACACGGTCGCCAAGGGGCAGCGTTTCCTCGACCAGACGCTCACGGTCGCTCTGCTGGAGGGCGCGGAGATGCCGCTGACCACCCGTGAGCTGAGCGTGCTGTCCCTGGCCTCCCAGGGCGCGCCGATGGCCGAGATCGCGGCCCGGCTGCACCTGTCCCGGGGAACCGTCCGCAACTACATGGCCACGGCGATCCGGAAGGTGGGCGCCCGTAACCGGGTCGACGCGATACGCATACTCCAGAGCGCGGGATGGACGTGATGCCCCCCGCGCGGTGAACCCGTCAGGGGGCGGGCCGCGGCGGTCAGGTCCCCCGGGCCGGGCCGCCGTTCCAGTGGCCCGTCAGATCGCGGTAGAGCGGTGAGCGGTCCAGCACCTCCTGGTGGGTGCCGCACACCGCCTCCGTACCGTCCAGCACCAGCACCCGGTCGGCGCGGACGGCCGACGACAGCCGGTGCGCCACCACCAGCAGCGTTCCGGGGCGCCGCGCGAGGGCTTCCTCCGCCCGCGCCTCGGACGCCGGGTCGAGATGGCAGGTGGCCTCGTCGAGCAGCAGCAGGGGCGCCGCGGACAGGTGGGCGCGTGCCAGCGCGAGGAGCTGCCGTTCGCCCGGGGACAGTTCGGCGGGCCGCACCGGTGCGTCGAGGCCGCCCAGGCGCTCGACCAGCGGCCGCAGGCCGAGGGCCCCGACGGCGGCGTCGACGTCCGCGCGGTCCGCGTCCGGACGCAGATACGCGAGGTTGTCGACCACGCTGCCGGAGAAGACGTACGCCTCCTGGGGCACCAGTACGCGCAGCGCGGCGAGTTCGGCGGGCGTCCGCCCGGCCACCCGCAGGCCCGCCACCCGTACCTCGCCGGCGCTCGGCGCGAGCGTCCCCGCGACCAGGCGGGTGAGCGTCGACTTGCCGATCCCGCTCGGTCCGACGACGGCGAGGTGCTCGCCCGGGGCGACGCACAGGTCGAGCGAGTCGAGGACCGGTTCCGCGCGGGCGCCGTAGGACAGCGTCACGGACCGCAGTTCCACCGCCGCGGCCGGCCCGGCGTCCGAGGCGCCGGGGGCCGGGAGGGGCGCGGTCTTCGGCCCCGCGCGGCGTCCGGGCGCCGGGGCTCCCGCCGGCTCCGGGCCGTTGACGCGGTCGAGGACGACCAGCAACCGGGACCCCGCCGCGCCGAGGGCGGTCATCAGGGTGTGCAGGGCGGGCAGCAGCGACTGGACGAGGAAGGTGAAGGCGCCCAGCAGCGCGCCCGCCGTCACGCCCCGCCCGCGCAGCCAGGGCACCGCAAGGAGCAGTGCGAGGACGGGCAGATGTCCCGCGACACCGAGCGCCGCGGTCCGCACCGCGGCCCAGCCGGCCAGGGCGCGGGCCGCCGCGGCGGCCTCGTCGACCAGCTCCGCGCCGCGCCGCGCCGCCTCGGGGCCGGTTCCGAAGGCGGTCAGGTCCCGCAGCGCCGCCCGTGAGCGGCCCGCGTGGTCGCCGAGCGCCTCGTCGGCCGCCAGGGCCCGTCGCTGGGCCGCCGCCATGGGGCGCAGGGTGGCCAGGAACAGCGCCAGGCCGCCCGTCAGCGGGGGCAGCACCACCACCAGGAGGGCGGGGTCGAGCGACAGCAGCCCCAGCAGCGCCCCGGCGGCGGTGAAGACGAAGGACCGCAGGGTCAGGACGAGACCGGCGAAGCTGTCGCGGGCGATCTCGACCTGGTTCGTCAGCCGGGAGACGGCCGCCCGGTCCGCCCCGGCGGAACCGCCCGCGGCGGCCCGGGCCAGGGAGCGGTCGACCGCGCGCCGGGCCAGACCGTCGCGCAGCGGCTCCGTCAGCCCGGCCAGCTGGGTGAACACGCCCCGGATCACCGGGGCGCCGCACAG
Source organism: Streptomyces fungicidicus (assembly GCF_003665435.1). NCBI lineage: Bacteria > Bacillati > Actinomycetota > Actinomycetes > Kitasatosporales > Streptomycetaceae > Streptomyces > Streptomyces fungicidicus. The sequence continues at coordinate 132,182 of NZ_CP023408.1, read as the reverse complement.
CACGGCGACGAGCGCGACCGCGAGCCACAGCAGGCCCCGGCGGGTGTCACCGGCGAGGAACCCCCGGTCGACGGCCTGAGCGACGCCGTAGCCGACGAGGAACGCCTGCCCGGTCTCGGCCAGCGACCACAGCCCGAGCCGCGCGAGGACGCCCGTGCGGCGGGCGAGGAAGCGGCGGGCGGGCGGCGCGACACGGCGCAGCGCCCCGGCCCCGTCGTCCGTGTCCCGCCCAGCCGGCTTCACGACGTCCGTCACGGTCGCGCCTCCTCGGGTTCGGGGCGGCGCGCGGTGCCCGCCCGCGGTGCCCCGGGCGGGGTCCCGCCGGCGCCGAAGACCGCCCGGTAGTCGGCCTCTTCCCACAGTCGGCGATGGGGCGCGACGGCGCGCACTCCCCCGTCCTCCAGCCAGATCACCAGGTCCGCCCGGGCGGCCACCGACGGGCGATGCGCGACGACCAGCCTGGTTCCGGGCCTGACCGAGTGGCGCAGGGCCCGGTCGACCTCGTGCTCCGTGGCGGTGTCCAGGCTGGACGTCGCGTCGTCCATGATCAGCAGCCGTCCGGCGTGCGCGAACGCGCGGGCGAGGCCGAGGCGCTGGTGCTCGCCGCCCGAGAGCGGCGCCTCGGGCAGCGGGGTGTCGTAGCCGCCCGGCAGTCGGCGGACGAAGCCGTCGGCGCCCGCGGCACGGCAGGCCTCCCGGACCTGTCCGGGCGACACCCGCCGGGGGCCGGCGGCGACGGCTTCGGCGACCGTGCCCTCGGCCGGCGCCGGGCGTTCGAAGGCGTAGGCGACCTCGGTGCGCAGCGCCTCACGGGTCAGCCGGTCCAGGCGGACGCCGTCCAGCAGCACATGTCCCTCGTCGGGGTCGATCAGCCGCCCCGCCACGGCGGCCAGGACGGACTTCCCCGCTCCGCTGCGGCCGACCACCGCGGCGGTGGCTCCGCCCGGCACCCGCACCCCGTCGGCGCACAGGACCTGCCTGCCGTCGCGCACCACCCGCACACCGCACAGTTCGAGAACGCCCGGTCCGGCCGGGGGAAGACTCTCCGTCCCGTGGACCAGCGCGGGCAGGCGTGCCAGTGCCAGCGTCCGCTTCCGCGCCTCGCGGCCCCTGACCAGCGCGCCCAGCAGGGACGCGGCGCCCCCGACACCGGCCGTCAGCTGCGCGTACCGGAACACGGCGAGCAGTTCGCCCACGCTGAGGGCGCCCGCCGCGAGACGCAGGCCGCCGACTGCCGTGGCGGCCAGGGTGAGCAGGGGGACCAGGACACCGCTGCGGGCCAGGGCGCGTCCGTGCAGCGCCCACACCTGCCGGCCCAGGGCGGCGAGCCGGTCCAACGGCTCCAGCACCCGGGCCCGTTCCCGGCCGACGGTTCCCGCGGCGGCGATCGTCGCCGCGCCCTCCAGGGCCTCCAGCAGCCGGGACGCGAGCTCCGACTGCGTCCGCTGGTAGGCGGCCACCGAGGCGCCCGTGTCGCGGGCGAAGCTCCGCAGCACCAGCGCCAGGGCGGGCAGCCCCGCGAGGACGCAGGCAGCCACCCATACGTCGACGAGGGCCAGCGCCGCGAGCGCCCCCACGGGTGTGACCACCGAGGCCGCCAGCGCCGCCCGGGCCGCCGGGGCGCCGCCCGCGTCGGCGGCGTTGAGGGTCAGCCGGGTCCCGACGTCCCCCGGTGCGAGGGGCCGTGCCCCCTCGGGCACGGCGCGCAGCAGGCCGTCGAAGGCGCGGGAGCGCAGGAAGGCCGTCCAGTGGGCGGTGCAGCGTCCGGTGAACAGCGAGGTGAGGCTGTCGAGCAGCAGTTCGCCGAGGAGCAGCGCGACGCTCAGCGCCAGCCAGCGCCCCGCGGCGCCGTCCCCGCCGCGCAGCAGCAGGTCGAGGGTGCGGCCGAGCACGAAGGGCTGGGCCACCGTCGTCACGGCCGCTCCGACCGAGCAGAGCAGCACCAGCACTTCGGGCGTGCGCCCCGGCCCCGCGCCGTCGGCTCCGTCCCGAGCGCCGCCCTCCCGCCGTACCCGGATTCCGGTCGTCACCACCCGTCGGCCTCCTTCCGTACGTCCACCGTGACCGGACGCCGGCCACGGGCCCGGCGGGCCGGACGTCCGCCGGAACAAGCACCGGCGCCCCGGGCGGAAACCCGGGGCGCCGGAACCGAGCCAGGTGACTCACCGCGTCACCGCGGTGGTCGACGCGGGCGTCAGTTGCAGGTGGTGATGCTCAGGCTGCTGTCGCCGCAGAGCAGCAGGCTCGCGCGGCTGCCGGTCTCGACGTCGCCCATGGCCTCTTCCTTCGGGGTCTCCATGGACTGCAGGTCGAACAGGTTCATGATGCTTTCCCTTCGTAGGACAACGGGTTCTCTTTTTTGCTCACGACCCCCGCGGGGGCCGAGTCGTGGGGCCGCCGCGGGGGCGGCGGCGGAGGAAGGAACGGCAGCCGCGCGGACGGGGCGCCGTGGGCGGCGGCGACGGCCAGCAGGCAGCCGGCCGTGCCGGTGGAGAGGTCCATGGACAGCCGCATCATCTGCTCACCGGGGAAGGCGAGCCGGCCGCGGTAGGACATGGCATGCCAGGACAGCGCGTCGAGTTGGCGCCGGACGGCCTCCGGGCCGGTGCCGGGCACCCCCGCCGTCGTGCGGGCGAGGTGCAGCACCATGCCGGACACTCCCCGGTACAGACCGGGCTGCGCGTAGAACATGGCCTGCGCCGCGGCGACGATCTCGCCCTGCGCCCGCGCGAACCGCTCGTCCTCCCGGTGCGCCAGGTAGTCGTCGAGCACCATGCCGATGCCCACGCTGCCCGCGCCCAGGTAGGGCATGGTGCGCCATCCCTCGTCGACCTGCAGCGCGCCGCCCGCGCCGCGGACGCAGCGCGCGAGGTCCTGGCGCAGCGCGTCCCGCGCGAGGTCGAGCAGGGCGGGGTCCCGGTCGCGTTCGTACAGCCGCAGGAAGAGCAGAGCGCGTCCCGCCGCCCCGTACAGCAGGCCCGCGCGGCCCGGTCCGGTGCTCCCGTCGCCGGCCTGTACGCTCCGGGCGGTCAGCTCGGCGCAGCGCAGCGCCGCCGCGCGCAGGGCGGTCTCGCCGGTGGCCGCGGCCAGCGAGTCGAGGGCCAGGCCCAGCCCGGCCGTGCCGCTGTGCAGGTCCGGGGCGAGGTGGTCGAAGGGCTGGTCGAGGAGCAGTTCGGCGAGGTCGAGGGCGCGATCGCGGTGGCCGAGGTGCTCCAGGGTCCAGGCGATGCCGGCGAGTCCGTCGTGGAAACCGAGCGGGGTGCCCGACGGCGGCTGCTTGGTCCGCTCCAGCAGCCACTGCTCCCCGTCCTCGTCCCGCCCCGCCCCGCTTGCGGCCAGCGCGTAGAGCACTCCCGCCGCGCCGTGGCCGAAGGCCAGTCCGCCGCCGGCGGTGGCGAACTGCGCGATGTCGCCGGGGAAGAGACGGTCGGTGCGGGACGGTGTGGCCGACGCGCGGACGGCTTCGGCCATGGAGTCCCGGCTGCGGGGCCAGTCGTCCGGCCGGACCGGCACCACCGGCCCGTCCGTCCGCGCCGCCGAGGGAGCGGCGGCCGTGGTGCCGCCCGTGATCTCCGCGACCGCGGCGTCCAGGAAGGCGCGGTCCACCGGGAACTGGTCGGCCACCACATCGGCCAGATGGGCCGCCTTGCGCCGGTCCAGCGCCAGCAGACTGGTGAGCGGGAGGAACAGCGCGAGCCGCAGACAGGCCAGCGCGTATCGGTCCACCGCGACTCCACGCCGGTCGGACGGCGCCACGAACCCGGGGTTGGCGACGGTCTGCCGGCCGGCTTCGCCGACCTCGTGCGCCGCCTCGAAGTCCAGCAGGGCGACGCTGTCGTCCTCGCGGATCATGATGTTGAACAGGTGCAGGTCGTTGAAGACCACGCCCCGGTCGTGGACGGCCTCAACGGCGCGTTCCACCCGGGCGTGGACGTCGAGGGCCCAGGCCGTGTACTCGGCCAGCTTCCGCTCACCGGGGTCGGCCTCGATGAGCGGATGGCGGCGGGCGAAGAAGGTGTTGAGAGGCTTGCCGTCGATGTGCTCCAGCACCAGGAAGTGGTGCTCCCCCACCGTCAGGTGGTCGAGTACCTCGGGTGTGCAGTCGAGGCCGGACAGCCGCTCCAGCGCCCGGCGTTCGCGGTGCAGCCGGGTCACGGCGTCCGCGCCGTCGGCCGCCAGTCCGGCGTGCGGGCGGGCCTCCTTGAGGACGACCTGTGCCCCGGTGCGGGAGTCGCGGGCGAGGTAGACGCCGCCGCCGTTGGAGAAGTGCAGCGCCGACTCGATGGCGTAGGGCAGGCCGGCCACGGTCAGCGCGTCCCGGGCCCGCAGGTGCGGCCGCAGGAAGGCGGGCGGCTCCACCCAGTCCGGTATGCGGAAGACGGGGCCGCGCAGGTCGGGCACCAGTACCCCGTCGGGACCGGTCACGGCCGGCCGCAGCTCCCCTTGCGTGTCGTAGCAGTTGCGCCGGGTGAAGCCGCCGTACCGGACGTGCACGGGGCCGTCGCCGAGCCGCAGATCGCTGAGGATGTGCGGTCCGGGTTCGCCCGCCAGCAGCTCCGACAGCTCGGCCGCGAGGCGTTCGCACCGCGTCTCGTCCGCCGGGTACACGGTGATGAACTTGCCGCTGCCCGCCCGGTCCGCGTACTTGGCGTTGCGCTGGTGCAGCAGATAGCGGCTGGGGACGAACTTGAAGGCGGTGCCGCCGTCGACGCAGTGCCGCCAGACACGCTCGAGCACGGACTCGGCGTTGTCCAGGCAGGCGGAGACGTGGATCTTCCATCCCTGGTCGGGGAGTTCGGCGTCGGCCGGCCGCAGGGCGAGCCAGTCCCCGCTCTCGTTGCGCTGCCATCCCGCCGGGACGGGCCACGAGGCGACGGCGTACCGGGAGCGCCCGGTGCCGGCCGGGGAGACCGTGCGGTGCGGTGCCTCGTAGAAGTACGGGTCCGCGTCGCAGTACACGGCATAGCCCTTGTTCACGCCGGCTCCTTCCCGCCGATCGCTGACGGGCTTGACGCTGTCACGCGGCGTGCCGCCCCGCACAGTCACCGACGTCACCACTACACCGTGCGGAACGCACGGGTAACTTCCCGGGCGGGACCGGACCGTCTCCCGGCGGAAGCCCCCTTGCCGGAACGGGCGCCCTGCTCCACGAGGTCGCGCCGCCGTGACCGGCGGCCCGTGCCGGACCGGTCGTCCTCATGTCGGCGTCGATCCGGGCGACCGTCGCCGGCAGGTGCGGCAGCAGGTCCCGGCGGACGACGAGCTGCGGCCCCAGGTGTAGGAACGGATCCAGGCGGCGCCCCGGGCCGGCGAGGGGGCCGGGGTCGCCAGGGCCGCCGGCGCGGCCGGCGGCCTCTCGGTGGACGTCAGCGGAGGTACGCCTCCACTTCGCTGAACTGGGCGGCCGGCCAGCCGGTGTTGCCGGTGACGTGCAGCCGCAGGTGGCGCAGGGCGGTGCCGGAGGGCAGGCTCACGGTGACCGTGTTGCCGGTGGCCGGGTCGAAGCGGTAGTCCTTCGGGGCGACGACCGTCGTGTACGCCGAGCCCTCGGTGCTGCCCTGCACGGACAGGGTCTGCGTGCGGGCCCCCCACGCAGTCTGCGGAGGCAGCTTCAGCACCAGCCGCCGCACCGCCTGCGCGGAGCCGAGGTCGACGGTCAGGGACTGCGGGAAGGCGTGGTTGGCGGACTCCCAGTAGATGTTCGCGTCGCCGTCGACCGCCTTGCCGCGGGTGTACACGTCCTGGGAGCCGGTGGCGGTGGCCGGGCGGCCCCGGGTGAGGTTGCGGTCCGGGTCGGGGTCCGGGTTGCCCTGGCCGGGCTGCGGCCAGCTGGAGCAGTCCGACCAGGTGCTGTTCCAGCCGGAGTTGCCCCCGCCGTCGGTGACGGTGAAGGTGCCCGAGCCCGACGGGTAGGGGCAGTTGTACACGCCGGCCGCTCCGACGCCGGTCGCGGTGACGTCGCGGAAGACGGCGGCGCCCTGGGTCTCCGCCTGGACGACGACGGTGCCCGCCCCGTTCACGGTGGCGCCGTCGACGGTGATGTTCCTCGCCGCGAAACCGCGTCCGCTGCCGGAGACGAACTCGAAGGCGCTGTAGGGGCTGTCGGTGACGGTCGTGCCGGTGATTCTCACCTGCGCCTCGATGGCGCTGTCGTAGGAGTCCACCCGCAGGGCGCCCATCGGGTGGTTCCAGTTGGGGTTCATGGCGCCGGTGCGGACGAGGGTGTTGCCGTCGACGGTGATGGTGCCGGAGAGCGGGTGGAAGGGGTCGAGGAACTTCTGGTTGGAGATCGCGATGCCGCTGCCGAGGGCGTTGGTGTCGGAGATCAGGTTGCCGCGGACGGTGATGTCCGTGCCGCCGTAGATCGCGATGCCGTTGGCGAGGTTCGGCTGCGAGACGGTGTTGTTCTCGAAGCTGCTGTTCACGTCGGGGGCGTTCAGCGACCACATGGCGAGCGCGTCGTCGCCCTGGTTGCGCAGGAAGTTGTTGCGGACCCTCACCCCGCGCGCGTTGCCGTTGAGGTTGAGGCCGTCGGCGGTCATGTCGAGGAAGCGGTTGTTCTCGACGACGAGGTCGTCGTTGACGCCGGTCAGCCAGAGGCCCACCTTGAGGTGCTGGAGCCACATGCCGGAGACGGACGAGTTCGGGCCGAGGGAGCCGTTGACGAAGTTGTCGGGGCTGGAGTCGACGCGTTCGGTGACCTCGCCGATGACCGCGAAGTCCTTGAGGTGGACGTTGCCGGAGGAACTCGTCTGGTCGATGAAGCGGGAGCCGCGGACGATCGAGTGCCAGTGGCCGGCGCCCCGGAGGGTGACGTTCTGGACGCCGTTGAGGGAGGAGGTGAGGCGGTACTCGCCCGGCGGTATCCAGACCGTGCCGCCCTGCGCGGCGGCGATCGCGGCCCGGAACGCCTGGGTGGAGTCGCCCTGTCCGCCGGGGTCGGCGCCCTTGTCGGTGACGGAGACGGCGCCGGAGGGCTTGGCGGCGGGGTCGGGGGCCTGCTCGAAGTCGGCGACGTCCACGGTGACCTGGACGCCGGTGGCCTCCAGGGCGACCGTGTCGCCGGCCTGGACGTTCCGCCCGAGCAGCATGCGGGAGTTGTCGTAGAGGTGGTGGGTCCTGGAGCCCGCGATCCAGGGGGTGTCGACGTAGGAGTACTTGGAGGTGACCGGGAGGGTCCTGGCGAGCCGCTGGCCGTTGACGTACACGGCGAGGCTGCCGGACTGGCTGTCGGGGACGCTGTAGGCGACGTTCACGGCGTTGGCGGCGCGCGGCACCGTGAACTCCACGCGCCGGCCGGCGTCGAGGCGCACCGCCCGGCGGCCGGAGGCCTCGGACGCCAGGGTGCCCTGGGTGTAGTCCGGTCCGATCCTCGTGCCGGTGCCGGCGGCCGCCTCCGCCTCGACGGAGGTGAAGGGGAGGGTGGCGCCCGCGGCGGCGTGGGCGGGCGCGGGCGCGAGGACGACGAGCATGCCGGCGGCGACGGCGACGGCCGTACCGATGGCCGACATGCTCCTGACAGCAGATCCGGTGGCGCTCATGTGCTGGTCCCTTCGTGGTGGGGGTGCGGGAACAGGCGGGTGCGGTCTCAGGCGCGCAGCCAGACCGCGGTGTCCTTCGGCAGGCGCCCGTCCGGGTCCAGGGGGGCGCTGCCCAGGAGGCGGGAGGTGTGGGCGGGGAGGGCGGCCGGCTCGTCCGCGAGGTTCACCACGCACAGGTGGCCGCCGTCCCCGCGGCTGAAGGCGAGCACGCCGTCGGGTGCGGGCAGCCAGGTGAGCGGTCCGTCGCCGAAGGCCGGGCGCAGCCGGATCGCCGCACGGTAGAGGGCGAGCATCGAGCCGGGGTCCCCCGCCTGCCGGTCGGCCGCGTACGACGCCCAGCCGGCGGGCTGCGGCAGCCACGGTTCGCCGCCGAACCCGGCGTGCGGGGCGTCGGCCGTCCACGGCAGCGGCACCCTGCACCCGTCGCGGCCGGGATCGGTGCCCCCGGAGCGGGCGTGCATCGGGTCCTCGATGCGGTCGCGGGGGATCTCCGCCTCGGGCAGGCCGAGTTCCTCGCCCTGGTAGACGTAGACCGCGCCGGGCAGGGCCAGGGAGAGCAGGGCGGCGGCGCGGGCCCGGCGGGTGCCGAGCGCGAGGTCGGTGGGGGTGCCGAAGGTCTTGGCGGCGAAGTCGAAGCCGGTGTCGGCGCGGCCGTAGCGGGTGACCGTGCGGGTGACGTCGTGGTTGCACAGCACCCAGGTGGCGGGGGCGCCGACCGGCGCGTGTTCGGCGAGGGTGTCCTCGATGGAGGCGCGCAGCCGTGCCGCGTCCCAGGGGCAGGTCATGAAGGAGAAGTTGAACGCGGTGTGCAGTTCGTCGGGGCGGAGATAGCGGGTGAAGCGTTCGGTGTCCGGGAGCCAGACCTCGCCGACGAAGACGCCGCCGTACTCGTCGGCGACGGCGCGCCAGCCCCGGTAGACGTCGTGGAGTTCGTCGCGGTCGACGTAGGGGTGCGGGTCGCGGCCCGCCACGAAGTCCGGCAGCCGGGGGTCCTTCACCAGCAGCGCGGCGGAGTCGATGCGGACGCCGGCCACGCCCCGCTCGAACCAGAACCGCAGGATGTCCTCGTGCTCCTGGCGGACGGCGGGGTGCGACCAGTCGAGGTCGGGCTGTTCGGGGGCGAACAGATGGAGGTACCAGTCGCCGTCCGCCGCCCTGGTCCAGGCGGGGCCGCCGAACTCCGACTGCCAGTCGTTCGGCGGGAGTTCGCCGCGCTCACCGCGGCCCGGCCGGAAGTGGAACAGTTCCCGTTCGGGCCCGCCGGCGAGCGCCGCCCGGAACCAGGGGTGCTGGTCGGAGACGTGGTTCGGCACGATGTCGGCGATCGTGCGGATGCCCAGTCCGCGTGCCTCGGCGATGAGTTTCTCCGCCTCGGCGAGGGTGCCGAAGGCCGGGTCGATCGCCCGGTAGTCGGCGACGTCGTAGCCGCCGTCCTTCATCGGGGACAGGTACCAGGGGTTGAACCAGAGGGCGTCCACGCCGAGTGCGGCGAGGTACGGCAGTCGCGCGCGGACGCCGGCGAGGTCGCCGGTGCCGTCGCCGTCGCCGTCGGCGAAGCTGCGGACGTACACCTGGTAGATGACGGCGGAGCGCCACCAGTCGTCGTTGCGGGCAGGGGTGGGCTGTCCCACGGTGCGTGCCTTTCTCTTCTGTGGATGGCTGCGGTGTCAGCCCTTGGTGCTGCCCGCGCTGATCCCGGCGATGATGTGCCGCTGGAAGACGAGGAACAGCGCGACCATGGGGATGCTGGCGATCACCATGGCGGCGATCAGCACGGTCAGCTGGATGTTCTGCGACAGTTGCACGAGGGCCACGCTGATCGGCTGCCGGCCGGTGTCGGAGAAGACCATCAGCGGCCACAGGAAGTCCTGCCACACGGCGACCAGGGCGAAGATCGACACCACGCCGAGCACCGGGCGCGACATGGGCAGCACGATCGACCACAGGGTGCGGAGCTTCCCCGCGCCGTCCATCTCGGCGGCCTCGAGCACGTCCCGGGGCAGCTGGTCGAAGAACCGTTTGAGCAGGTACAGGTTGAAGGCGTTGGCGACGGCCGGCAGCCAGATGGCGAGCGGGTCGTTCAGCAGGCCGAGGTCCGCCACGGTCAGGTACTTCGGTACGACCAGGGCCTGCGCCGGCACCATCAGCGTGGCGAGGATGCCGCCGAGGACCAGCGTGCCGAAGGCGGGCCGCAGCCTCGACAGGGCGTAGGCGGCGGCGGTGCAGAACACCAGCTGGAACAGCCAGGCGCCGGCCGCCTGCACCACCGTGTTCCACAGGTGGACCGGCAGTCGCATCAGTTCCCAGGCGTCGGTGTAGCCGCTGGTGCTCCAGCTCTCCGGGACCAGGGTGGGCGGGGTGCGGGCCACCTCGTCCGGTGACTTCATCGCACCGCTCGCCATCCAGTAGACGGGGAACAGGAAGGCGAGCGCGAACAGCACGACGACGCCGGTGAACACGGCCCAGTAGACGGCTCTGCCGCGCGGGCGGGCCAGGACGGCCGGGGACACCAGGGTGCGGGTGCTCATGCGGCCTCCTCTCCGGAGCGGGTGAGACGGAGGTAGACGGCGGAGAACACGCCGAGCAGGGCGAGGAGCATCACGCTCAGCGCGCAGGCGCCGCCGAAGTCGTTGTAGAGGAAGGCGTACTTGTAGATGAGGTAGAGGACGGTGACGGTCGAGTTCTCCGGGCCGCCGCCGGTGATCACGAAGGGTTCGGTGAACACCTGCATGGTGGCGATGATCTGCAGCAGCATCAGCATGAGGATGACGAACCTGGTCTGCGGGACGGTCACATGGCGGATGCGCTGGAGCAGGCTCGCCCCGTCCAGTTCTGCGGCCTCGTACAGTTCGCCGGGGACGGACTGGAGGGCGGCCAGGTAGATGAGCACGGTGCCGCCCATGTTGGCCCAGGTGGCGACGACGACCAGGGATATCAGCGCGGTGTCGGCGCCGTTGGTCCAGTTGGACGTGGGCAGGTGGAGGAAGCGCAGCGCCTCGTTGGCGAGTCCGGCGCCCGGGTCGTAGAACCACTTCCACAGCAGGGCGCTGACCACCGGCGGGATCATCACGGGCAGATAGACGACGACCCGGAAGAAGGCCTTGGCGTGGCGCAGTTCGTTGAGGACGAGCGCCAGGACGAAGGGGACGGCGAAGCCGAGGAGCAGGGCGAGCAGGGTGAAGGTGAGGGTGTTGCGCCAGGCGGCGCCGAATTCGGGGTCGTTCAGTACGCGGGTGAAGTTTGCGGTGCCCACCCATTCGGGGTCGGAGCCGGGCGTGTACTTCTGGAAGGCGATCACGACGGCGCGGATCGCCGGGTACCAGGAGAACAGCGCGAAGCAGACGAGGCCACCGACGAGGAAGGCGTAGGCGCGCAGCTGGTCGGCGAGGCGGCGCCGTCTCCGGTCCGCTGCCGGGAGCGGCGCCCCGGCGGGACGGTCCCGCACGGCCGCGGGCGGCCGTTCAGCCGTCTTCGTCACCGGTCAGCTCCGGGACAGGATGCCGTCGATCTTGCCGGAGGCGTCCTTCAGGAGCCGGTCGATGTCCGCGTCCTCCTTGGTGAGGACGGCGGAGACGACACCGTCGAGGACGGAGTAGAGCTGCTGGGCGTGCGGCGGCTCGATCTTCATCTCCAGCTCCTGGTTGCCGTCGAGGAAGGACTGGTAGTTCTCCACGGGGACGTTGGCGTTGGCCTTCTTGGCCTGCTGGTCCCTGTCGTCGGCGGCGCCGGTGAAGAGGCGGGGCTCGGGCAGGCCCACCGGTGCGTCGTGCTCGCCGGCGCGGGCGTAGTCGCCGAGGAAGCCGTCGCCGGGGGTGAGGAACATGTGGTCCAGCCACTTGAGGCCGGCGCGTATCTGCTCGGGTGAGGCCTTCTTGTTGAACATGTAGCCGTCGCCGCCGATGAGGGTGCCCTGGCCGCCGGGCATGGGGGCGAGGGCGATGTTCTCGTACGCGGCGCCCTTCTCCTTGACCAGGATCGGGATGTTGTCGGGGGCGGCGAGGTACATGCCGAGCTTGCCGGCGCCCATCATCTGCTGGACGTCGTTGATGACGAGCAGCTGCCTGCTGCCCATCGACTCGTCCTTCCACCGCATGTCGTGGAGGGTCCGGAGGACTGCGCGGCCCTCGGGGGTGTCGATGGTGGCCTGCTTGCCGTCAGCGCTCACCACGTCGCCGCCCCGGGAGTACAGCTCGGCGGTGAAGTGCCAGCCGCCCTGGTTCTGGGCGCTGTAGTCGGCGTAGCCGACGGTGCCGTCGCCGAGCGCCGCGATCCTCTTGGCGGCGGTACGGACCTCGGCCCAGGTGGCGGGCGGCCGGTCCGGGTCGAGGCCGGCCTTCTCGAAGAGCTCCCGGTTGTAGATCAGGCCCATCGAGTAGCCGGTGCGGGGGATGCCGTAGACCTTGCCGTCGACGGTGTAGATGTCCCGCAGCTGCTGCTGGACGGTGTCGTAGCTCTTCAGCTCCCCGAGGTACGGGGTGAGGTCGGCGGCCTGGTCGATGTCGGCGACGTGCCGGGCGTCGGTGAAGTACGTGTAGAAGACGTCCTCCATCTGCCCGCCGGCGAGTTTCGCGTCGAACGTCTTCGGGTCCTGGCAGGGGAACGCGTCGTGCGGGACGACGTCGATGTCCGGGTTCTTCTTCTCGAAGGCGGCGACGTCCTCCTCGAAGAACCGCCGGTCGACCTTGGCGCTCTGCGGCGGCATGCAGTTGACGGTGATGCGGGTCTTGCCGCCGGCGGCCTCGTCGCCGCCCGAGCCGCAGGCGGTCAGCGCGAGGGCGCCGGCGCCCAGGGCGACGAGGGTACGACGGATCCCGGTGCTTCTCATCGGTGGACCCCTTACGGGACAGGAGTGAGTGAACCCCTCGGAACAGGAGCGGTGGGCGGGGCACACTCAAGCACCGACGACATCGTGCCGCAAGATGTCGCGCAGACTTTGAAATTATTCGACAGACGAGTGGATCTCAGGAACGAGGCGCCTGGGCGGTCGACCCCCGTACCACCAGCTCGGGTTCGAAGAGCAGTTCGTCGGGGGCCACCGTGCTGCCGTTGATCTGCGCGTTCAGCAGTTCCACCACCGCCCTGCCCATGGCCTCGATGGGCTGCCGGACGGTGGTGAGCGGGGGCTCGGTGCAGTTCATCAGCGCCGAGTCGTCGTAGCCGACGACGGAGATCCGTTCCGGGACGTCGAGTCCCTTGCGGCGGGCGGCGCGCACGACGCCGAGGGCGAGGGGGTCGCTGGCGCAGATGAAGCCGGTGACGCCCCGCTCGATCAGCCGGGAGGCGGCGGCGTGGCCGCCCTCGATGGAGAACATCGCGCGGGCGACGTGGGCTTCGGGCACCTCCCCGGCGACCGCCCGGGCGGCGGCCAGCTTGCGCGCCGACGGCATGTGGTCGCCAGGGCCGAGCACCAGTCCGATGCGCTCGTGTCCCAATGAGGACAGGTGCCGCCAGGCCTGCTCCACGGCCACGGCGTCGTCGCACGACACGGCGGGGAAGCCGAGGTCCTCTATGGCGGCGTTGACGAGGACGACCGGGATGTTGCGTTCGGCGAGCCGGCGGTAGTGGTCGTGGGGCGCGTCGGCCTGGGCGTAGAGCCCGCCGGCGAACACGACGCCGGACACCTGCTGCTGGAGCAGCAGGTCCACGTAGTCCGCCTCGGAGACACCGCCGCGGGTCTGGGTGCACAGCACCGGCGTCAGCCCGAGCTGGGCCAGCGCGCCCCCGATCACCTCGGCGAACGCGGGGAAGATCGGGTTCTGCAGCTCGGGCAGGACCAGGCCGACCAGCCGGGCCCGCTCACCGCGCAGCTGGGTCGGCCGCTCGTACCCGAGCACGTCCAGGGCGGAGAGCACCGCCTGCCGGGTGGCCTCGGAGACCCCCGGCTTGCCGTTGAGCACCCGGCTGACCGTGGCCTCGCTGACCCCGACCTTCTTCGCCACCACAGCAAGTCGTCGTGTCATGTGCGCAAGAATAACGCAAGAAGCGCAAGCCGCTTGCGTAACTGCGCAAATCCTCCGCCGCCGCGGGTGGTGCTCAGTCGGCGGCGGGGACCACCCTGAGATGGGAGGCGGCGCGGCGGGCGGCGCGGCTGCCGGACGGGGCACGGCGCGTCTCGCGCACGACCATCGTCAGCCGGACGCAGTCCATGTCCGCGAGGGTCGGGGTCGTCTCGGCGACGATGCGGCAGTCGGTGGCGCCCCAGCGCGGGTCGGGGTGCAGCAACGGCCGTACCGCGCCGTCGGGTTCCGCGGCCCGCTCGCCGACCGCCCGCAGCCAGTGCGGCAGTCCGTGCCGGTAGGCGGCCTCCATGATCGGGTCCTGCCCGATGTCGCGGCGGATGGCCTGCAGCCCCCGGTCGTGGCCGTACCGTTCCGCGGCCGCGGCGAACTGGGCCAGCATCGGCAGGCACCAGCTGGACTCGTGGTCGCCGAGCACCGCGGCGGCGTCCGGGTGGAAGAGCACGAACCGGAGGAAGTTGTCGGAGGGCAGCGCGGTGGGATGCGGCTCCACGTCCTGGAAAAGTGTCCGGAAAGCAGTGTTGGTGAGCAGCACGTCCCAGCGGTGGTCGACCACCAGCGAGGGGAAGGGGACCGCTTCCATGAGTACGGCGTAGTCCTGGAGGTAGGCCTGGGCCTCGGGGGTCCCGGGGGCGGGCCGCGGTGCCGGCCGCCGCCCTCCTGCCTGATATGCCATCGGGAGGTCACCCCTCTTGCCTGTGCGGCCCTGACGCGGCGCCCCGATCCTGCTGGCCGCACCCGAGGTGTGTCAACTATCGTGGCATTTCATGCCGGTTGACGGCTGAAATTGGCCACAGTTGTGGCGAGACCTGGATGTGAGTTCGAAGCAGCGGCTAGTCTCCGTGAAGTTCACGGCAGTCGCTTGTGAAAAGCCTGTGAGAGACCTAGGAGATCTTTCGGTGACGGGTGGCTTCGAGGGTTCGGGCGCCACGCCGACGACCGCGCTGCCGGCCGTCGTCGCCCGCGTCACCGCACTCGCCGACCGGCTCGGCGTCGCGCACGCCGAGGTCTTCGGCACCGGCCGGCTGTCGGTCGCCTCGGGGGTCCCGGAGCCCGTGGTCAAGGCGCTGCTGAGCGGCCGCTCCGCGGGCGAGCCCGATGTGCAGGCGCGGTTCCTGCAGCGGCTGGACCTGCTGCGCCGCACCCGGCTGAAGCCGAACGGCCGCAAGTACACCCAGCAGGAGATCGCCGACGGCGCGGGCATGTCCCGGCAGCAGGCCGGCGCCCTGATCAACGGCGACCGGCGGCCCACCATGGAGCACTGCGACGCCCTCCAGCGGTTCTTCCGGGTGCACGCGGGTTTCCTCACCGCCGAGGACCCCGAGGCGCTCGCGGGCGCGCTCCAGCACACCGAGCAGGAGCTGCTGCAGACGCTCGCGGACCGGGAGCGGGCCGCGGCGGCGCCGGCCGACGACCCGCTGGAGCGGCTGCTGCAGGACCACGGCGTGCGCGGGATCGCCTGGCGGGCCGCGCAACTGCCCACCGACCAGCACCGCGACAAGGTCGCGGAGTGGCTGGACATGCTCCTGGAGAGCGTCCAGCGTCCCCAGGCCTGAGCCGGCGCCTCCCGCGCCGTCGCGTACGGAGGTCCTTGCCGCCCGTCGCCGTGAGCGGGCCCCGGCACGGCACGGCGGACCAGGACGTCGTGGCGATCGGGTGAGCACAAGTGCCGGACGGGACCAGACCGTTCGTCGCCGCTCCGGCCACGGGGCCGGCCGGCACGCCCCGCGCACGTGCCCGCCGGGCGGCCGAACCGGCCCGCGGCGGCACCTGATTGTCAGTGGTGGGCGGCAAGCTGGAGGTGAACCGTCACCGACCGCGACAACGGGGAGAGCCGAGCGATGCCCACCGCCGTACTGACCGACCGCGAGCGCACCGCCGTCCAGGCCTATCTGCGGCTGCTGCACACGGTGCGCGCCGCCTTCGACACCCCGTCGGGACCGCCGGGCACCCCGGGCGCCCCGATGGTGCCGCCCGCCGTGCTCGCCGAGGCGGAGAACGCCCTGGCACGGGCCGGTATCACCGGCAACGAGGAGGAGTTCTTCCGGATGCTGCGCGACTGGCACCCCGAGCCGTAGACGGTGTCCCGTGGCGGCGGCCGCCGCCGCCACGGACGTCGCCGCTCAGCTGTGCGGGACGGCGATCGCGGTGGCGATCAGACCGCTGTCGGCGATCCAGCGGCCGGTGAAGTGGTCCACCACCCGGCCGCCGACGCGCGGGCCGGGCACCAGCAGGGTGGCGCGGAAGCCGCCGCGGCCCTGCTCCCCGGGGTCGGGGAAGAGGTCGAGGTCGGCCTCCAGGAAGTCCAGCCACTTCCCGGTGAGCGGGAACCACGCCTTGTAGACGGACTCCTTGGCGCTGAACAGCAGCCGGTCCCAGTGCACGGAGGGCAGTTCCCCGGCCAGCCGGACGATCCGTTCCGCCTCCTGCGGCAGCGCGACCGCAGGCAGCACGCCCTCGGGCAGCGGCGCGTGGGGCTCGGCGTCGATGCCGAGGGACGCCAGGTCGGCGGCGCGGACCAGGGCGGCGGCACAGTAGCCCCGGCAGTGCGTCATGCTGCCGGCCACCCCGTCGGGCCAGACGGGGGCGCCACGCTCACCGGGCAGCACGGGCCCGGCGGGCACGCCGAGCTTGACCATGGCGCGGCGGGCGCAGGAGCGCACGGCGGTGAACTCCCGGCGGCGCTTGGCGACGGCCCGCGCCACCAGCGCCTCCTCCTCGGGGTACAGCGGGGCGTCGACGCCCTCGTCGCCGAAGGCCTCCACGGAGACCACCGTCTGCGGCAGCAGTTCCTCGATCATCGCTCCCCGTCCTCCCGCGGCACGATCCGGCGCAGCCGCCCCGGTGGCCGTTCCCGCTTGCGCCACTCACGGGGATAGCCCACCGACACCTCCTCGAAGCGGACGCCGTCCTGCCAGGTGGTGCGGGGGATGTGCAGATGCCCGTAGACCATGGTGTGGACGGGGAAACGCCGGTGCCAGTCGTCGGTCAGCACCGTGCCGCACCACATGGCGAACTCGGGGTACCAGAGGACGTCCGTCGGATGGCGGTGCAGCGGCCAGTGGTTGACCAGGACGAGCGGCAGGCCGTCCGGCACCTCGGCCAGCCGGCGCTCGGTCGCGGCGACCCGGGCCCGGCACCAGTCCTCCCGGCTCGGATAGGGGTCGGGGTGCAGCAGACGCTCGTCGGTGCAGACGACACCGGTGCCGTGGGCGTACTCCAGTCCCTCGTCCTTGGTCGCGCAGCCGGACGGCAGGAACGAGTAGTCGTACAGCAGGAACAGCGGGGCGACGGCCACCGGGCCGCCCGGCCCGTCGAAGACCGGGTACGGGTCCTCGGGGGTGAGCACCCCGAGGTCGCGGCACTGTTCGACGAGGTGGTCGTAGCGGGCGACGCCGCGCAGCGTCACCGCGTCGCTCGGATGGGTCCACAGCTCGTGGTTGCCCGGCACCCAGACGACCTTGGCGAACCGGCCGGCGAGGGTCTTGAGGGCCCAGCGGATGTCCTCCACGGTCTCCGCCACGTCCCCGGCCACGATCAGCCAGTCCCCGTCGGTCTCCGGCCGCATGGCGTCGACCAGGGCACGGTTCTCGGCGTAGCCGATGTGCAGGTCGCTGATGGCCCACAGCCTGCTGCCGCCGTTCGTCCCCGACATCACCCGTCGCTCCTTCAGCCGTCCCGAACGCCACCACGAGATCACATCCGTGCCGCGGGAACAAGCACGGCCGGTCTCCGGTGTGTGGTACGGGAACGGTCCCCGAAGCCGTATGATCTGGCCAACACCACCGCCGTGAGACGCCCTTCGCACAGGGCGGTTTGGTGACCCTCCATACTCCTGCCCGGGCAACGGGCCGCTGAGCCCTGCCCGCGAACCGTGAAAGGCGGCCTGCATGGTCTCTCGCGTACGCGTCTGGCTCAACCGCACGTACGCGGAGAACGTGTTCTTCATGGATCAGCTGCGGAGAAATCCCGCCGGCCGGGCCGTGGAGATCCACGCCACCCACGGCGACCCCGACTCCCCCGTGCTGGCCGCCGCCGACACCGCCGAACCAGAGCCCGAGGGCCTCTCCCCGGCGGCGTACGTCGAGTACGCGCTCGCCCAGTGCGAGCGGCGCGGCATCGACGTGTTCGTGCCCCGGCTGCACCAGCCGGCGATCGTCGCGCGCAGGGCCGACTTCGAGGCGGTCGGCACGGCGCTGCTGGCGCCGCCGCCCGAGGCGGTGGCGGTGTTCCACGACAAGGTGATCGCCTATGAGGCGGTGCAGGCGATCGGGGTGCCCGTGCCGCCCTGGTGGCGGGTCCGTTGCGCCGACGAACTCGTGGCGGCCGTCGACGAGTTGGAGGGGCGCGGGTACCGGGCCTGCTTCAAGCCCGCGTCCGGCGCGGGCGGGGTGGGCTTCCGCATGATCACACGTTCCCCGTTCTCGCTCACGCAGCTGAGCGGCTTCCCGAGCCCGTACGTGCCGCTCGGCCAGGTGCTGGACGCCGTACGGGAGGCCGAAGAGCCGGTGGACTGGCTGGTGATGCCCCGGCTGGAGCAGCCCGAGGTGTCGGTGGACTGCCTCACCGGCACGGACAACCGGATCCGGCTGGCGGTGGGGCGCACCAAGAACGGCCGGCGCCGCGGCTTCACCCTGCACGAGCAGTGGCTCGAGCCGGCCCGGCGGATCGCCGAGGGCTTCGGACTGCACCACCTGTCCAACATCCAGTTCCGGATGCTCGGCGAGCGGCCCGTGCTGATGGACGTCAACACCCGGCCGGCGGGCGGGCTGCACCAGCTGTCGCAGTGCGGGGTGAACGCCCCGTGGGCGGCGGTGCGGCTGGCGCTCGGCGACGACCCGGGCGAGATCACGCCGCCGTTCCTGGGCCAGGACTACACGGTGGTGTCGGGTCTGCGTCCGCTGCGGCCGGTGTCGCTGCCGCGGCAGCGCACCGAGGAGCCGGGGCCCGTATCCGCGCTGGGTGCCGTACCGGCTCGGGCGGCGTCCCCGGAGCCGCGGGCGGCGACCGGGGCGCGCCCGTAGAAATTTCCAGAAAAGTTCGACCGGGGGTGTATCAGGAGCCGGGTCGGGTGCTCTTGATGACGAAGGCGGCTTGGGGAAGCCGCCGGGGGGAAGCACGGGGGAACGGGGGGCTCGGGTCGGTCGGCCGCTGTCACGGGGGGCGACCGGCCGGCCCGAAGCCGTGTCCGGGACGCTACCGGAGGTAGGCCAGTCCGGGGTGGACGGCGGTGTAGCCGTCGACGAGACGACGGGCCACGTTCACGGAGTCGACCAGCGGATGCAGCGCGAACGCCTTGACGGCCGCCGCGCGGGACCCCGACCGGGCGGCGTCGAGCACCTCGCGTTCGACGGCCTTCACGGCGCAGACCAGACCGGTGGCGTGGCCCGGCAGCGGGTCGACGGCGACCGGGTGCGCCCCGTGGGCGTCCACGAGACAGGGAATTTCGATGACGGCGTCCCCGTCCAGCGCGGCCAGGGTGCCCCGGTTGCGGACGTTGAGGATCAGGGTGGCGCGTTCGTCGCGGGCGATGGCCCGCATCAGGGCGAGCGCCACGTTCTCGTAGCCCCCGGACAGGTCCTCGGCCTCGCGTTCGCCCGCGCCCGCCGCCTCCCGGTTCTCGGCCATGTAGGTGGCCTCGCGTTCGGCGCGGGTGCGGTCCCACAACTCCAGGGCGGGGACGGCCGGGTCGGCCACCCCGGCGTAGAACCCGGCCTGCTGGTCGCGCAGGAACGCGCCCCGGGTCCGCCCGGCCTCCCGGTAGGCGTGCACGGCCTCCCGGTTGAAGTAGTAGTAGTGCAGGTACTCGTTGGGGATCGCGCCGAGGGAGCGCAGCCAGTCGGCGCCGAAGAGCCTGCCCTCCTCGAAGGAGCCGAGCAGCACCGGGTCGGCGAGCAGCCGCGGGAGTTCGTCGCGGCCGGCGATCCGCAGGCCGCGCACCCAGCCGAGGTGGTTGAGGCCGACGTAGTCGACCCACGCCTCCGCCGGCCGGGCCCCGAGCACCCTCGCGACACGGCGGCCGAGCCCGACCGGCGAGTCGCAGATGCCGATGACGCGGTCGCCGAGGTGACGGGACATCGCCTCGGTGACCAGTCCGGCGGGGTTGGTGAAGTTGATGACCCACGCGTCGGGGGCGAGGCGGGCCACCCGGCGGGCGATGTCGACGGCGACCGGGACGGTGCGCAGGCCGAAGGCGATCCCGCCCGCGCCGACCGTCTCCTGGCCGAGCACGCCCTCGGCGAGGGCGATCCGTTCGTCGTCCGCCCTGCCCTCCAGTCCGCCGACGCGGATCGCGGAGAAGACGAAGTCCGCGCCGCCCAGTGCCTCGTCGAGGTCGGTGGTGGCGGTCACCTCGGGCGCGTCGGGCACCCCTGCCGCCCGCTCCGCCAGCACCCGGGCGATGGCGCGCAGCCGCCCGGCGTCCACGTCGTGCAGGACGACACGGGTCACCCGGCCGTCGGCGTGGTCCCCGAGCAGCGCCCCGTACACCAGCGGCACGCGGAAACCCCCGCCGCCCAGAATCGTCAGCTTCACACCCGCACCCTTCCCACCACGGCGACCGTGACCGACCCTACTCGCGCCACGGACATCACGCCGGACCACGCCGGACCGGCCGGACCGGCGGGCGCCCGCCGGTGCGCGGCGGGGCCGCGAAATCCCTCTCACCGGTGAGGACCGGGTGCGGGGCCGCTCGTGATACTGGGACGGCCCCCGCCCCGAGGAGCCGCCCATGTCCTTCCGGTCCGCCTTCGCGCCGGTCGTCGTACGGTGGCGTACGGCGAATCCGTACGCCCTCGACACCGCGCTCGCCGCGCTCGTGCTGTTCGCCGTCTCCCTGCAGTGGATGTTTCCCGACGAGGGCGACGACCCCCTGACCTGGCACGGCTGGCTGCTCGGCGCCGCCACCGCCATCCCGCTGATCTGGCGGCGGCGGGCACCGTGCGCGGCCGCGTACGCGGTGTCGGTCGCCACCCCGGCGCAGGCGCTGCACCACGCTCCGCCGCCGGACGTGATGTACGGCGGGATGGTCGTCCTGTACACGCTGGCCGCCCTCGGCAAGCCCTGGCAGCGGCGGATGATGCTCGCGGGCTGGGTGATCGGGGTCGTCGTGACCATGCAGCACCAGTCGGACAAGCAGCCCTTCGAGTACGCCTTCCACCTGATGGGCCTGGGCGGCGCCTACGCACTCGGGGTGCTCGCCCGTGTCCAGCGCGCCTACACCACCGAGCTGGAGGACCGGGCGCGCCGGCTGGAACGGGAGCGGGCGGCGGACACCGCGCGGGCCCGGGCCGAGGAACGCGGCCGTATCGCCCGGGACATGCACGACATCCTGGCGCACGCCGTGAGCCTGATGGTGGTGCAGGCGGAGGCGGGGCCCGTGGTGGTGCGCAAGGATCCGGAACGCGCGGAGGCCACGTTCGACACCATCGCCTCGACCGGCCGTGACGCCATGTCCCAGCTACGGCGCATCCTGGGCGTGCTGAAGGAGGAACGGCCGGACGGCGAGGTCACCGCCCGGCTGCCGCAGCCGAGCGTGGCGGCGCTGCCGCGGCTGGTCCGCCAGGTGCAGGACTCCACCGGGCTGCGCACCGAACTGCGCACCAAGGGCGAGCCCCGCCCGCTGTCCTCGGACACCGAGGTCGCCGCCTACCGTGTGGTCCAGGAAGCTCTCACCAACACCGTGAAGCACGCCCGTGCTTCCCGCGCGGTGGTGGAGCTGGACTGGGCGGAGGACCAGGTGACCCTCACCATGACGGACGACGGGCGGGGCCCGGCCACGCCGGTCGGCGGGCACGGGCTGATCGGCATCCGGGAGCGGGCAGCCGCCTGCGGGGGCAGCGCCGAGACCGGCAGCGGCCCGGACGGCGGTTTCCGGGTCGTCGTACGCCTGCCGGTGGCCGCCGACCGGGAAGGGGCCTTCGGGTGAGCATCCGGGTGGTCGTCGCCGACGACCAGGAGCTGGTCCGGGCCGGCTTCGGCATGATCCTCGACGCCCAGGACGACATCGAGGTGGTCGCCGAGGCCGGGGACGGCGAGGAGGCCGTCGCCGCGGTGCGCCGGCACACCCCGGACGTGCTGCTGCTCGACATCCGCATGCCGGTGATGGACGGGCTGGAGGCGGCCCGGCTGGTGTGCGCGCAGTCGGGCTGCAAGGTGGTCATGCTGACCACGTTCGACCTGGACGAGTACGTGTACGAGGCGCTGTACGCGGGGGCCAGCGGCTTCCTGCTGAAGGACGTCCGCCGGGACGACCTGGTGCACGCGGTGCGGGTGGTGGCGGCCGGTGACTCGCTGCTCGCCCCCGCGGTGACCCGGCGGCTGGTCGCGGACATCGTGCGGCGCCGCCGGGAGCGGGCCGCCGCCGACACCGCGACCCCGCAGCGGCTGGACACGCTCACCGCCCGCGAGGTGGAGACCCTGCGTCTGCTGGCGCGGGGCCTGTCCAACGCGGAGATCGCCACGACCCTGTTCGTCAGCGAGCACACCGTCAAGACCCATGTGAGCAACGTGCTCGGCAAGCTCGCTCTCAGGGACCGGGTACAGGCGGTGATCTGCGCCTACGAGACGGGGCTGATCGTCCCGGGCTCCCCCTGAGCGGGTCCCCGCTCCCTCTCGGGGACGAGTGCGGGGGCCGGCTCCCCCGTACGGGCGAGGCCCGCAAACCGCTCCCTCCGGCGATCCGGCGCACCGCCCCGTGGCACGAGTCTGTGAGGCGACGAATCACCGACACCCGCCGGGAGGGACCGTGCTTTCCGCACTTGCCCGGGCGGCCACCCGCCGCCCCTTGACCGTGATGCTCCTTTGGGGGCTCTTTCTGCTGCTGGGCTTCGGGCTGGGGACGGGCGTCTTCGCGCGGCTCTCCGACAACGTGCCCGAAGTCCCCGGAACCGAGTCGCAGTCGGCCGCCGAGTACCTGGAGCGGGCGGACCCCGCGGGCGAGTCGATCAGCGGCGTGGTGGCCGGCACCGCCGTGGCGGACCCGGAGCTGCGCGCCGAGGTCGGGCGGGCCGTGGCCGACGTCCGGGCGGTCGAAGGCGTCGCCGCCGTGCCCGACCCGTACACCACCCGCGGTCTGACCGCCGAGGACGGACGGGCGCTGATCATCCCCGTCACGCTCAAGGGCGGACTGGACGACGACGCCCAGGAGCGGACGCTCGACGCGGCGGCCGACCGGCTCAGGGAGATCGACGCACCCGACGTCCATGTCAGCGGGGGCCCGCTGCTGGGGCAGCAGCTCGGTGAACGGGCGCAGGAGGACGTGAAGTTCGCGGAGATCGTCTCGCTGCCCGTGGTGCTGGCGCTGCTGCTCGTGGTGTTCGGCGGGCTGCGGTCGGCGCTGATGCCGCTGGTCATCGCGATCAGCGGCATCGCCGGGGCGTTCCTCGCGCTGTTCGCCTTCAGTGAGGTCACCGACATCTCGGTGTACGCGATCCAGGTGACGACGATGCTGGGGCTCGGGCTTGCCGTGGACTACGCGCTGCTGATGCTGATGCGTTTCAAGGAGGAGCGCCGGCACACCGAGGACGTCGTCGAGGCGGTCCACCGCACGGTCGGGGCGGCCGGGCGGACGGTGTTGTTCTCCGGGCTCACGGTGGCCGTCAGTCTGACCGGGCTGCTGGTCTTCCCGAGCGTGTTCCTGCGCAGCATGGGCCTCGCGGTCGCCGCCGTGGTCGTCATCGACATGCTGGCCGCCCTCACCCTGCTGCCCGCGCTGCTGGCGCGGTTCGGCGGACGGATCGCTCCGGCGAAGGAGCGGCCGGAGGGCGAGGAGGGACGGTTCTTCGCCCGTCTCGCCCGTTTCGCGGCCAGGCGCCGGATCGCCGTACTGGCCGTGGCCGTCCCTGTGCTGCTGGTCCTGGCGTTTCCCCTGGCCGGCATGAAGATCGCCATCGGGGACGCGCGGCAGCTGCCCACGGACACGGAGGCCCGCCAGCTGCACGACACCGTCATCGAGCACTTCCCGCCGGGGACCGGCGTCACACCGGTCACCGTCGTCGTCCGGCCCTCCGCCGACCCGGCGGCCACCGACGCGATCCGCGCGCTGTCCCCGAACACCGCCGTCCGTGAACTGCCGGGCGGCGCGACGGTCCTGCAGATCCAGCCGCCCGGCGAGGCCGACGGCGACGAGGCGACCGGGCTGGTCGAGCGGGTGCGGGAGGTACGGGGCGACGAGGCGGTCGAGGTCACCGGGCCCGCGGCACGGCTGGTCGACTTCCGCGACATGCTCGCCGAACGGGCACCGTGGGCGGCCGTGACGGTCCTGGCCGGCATCTTCGTGCTGCTGTTCGCGTTCACCGGGTCCGTGCTGCTGCCGCTGCGCACGGTCGCGACGACCCTGCTCAGCCTGGCTGCAGCGCTCGGGGTGGTGGTGTGGGTGTTCCAGGACGGCCACCTGGCCGGGCTGCTGGGCGCCGAGGGACTGGGCGCGCTCAGTCTCACCGCGCCCCCGCTGATCGTCGCGATCGCGTTCGGACTCGCCATGGACTACGAGCTGTTCATCCTGGCCCGGATGCGCGAGGCCCGGCAGCGGACCGGTGACGACGGCGAGGCCGTGGTGGACGGACTGCGCCGCTCCGGCAGGGTGGTCACCTGCGCGGCGCTGCTGCTGGCGATCGTCTTCGCCGCCTTCATGACGGGCGGCTTCTCGCCCATCCTGCAGATCGGCCTGGGTCTCACCCTGGCCGTCCTCATCGACGCGACGGTCGTGCAGATGCTCCTGGTCCCGGCCACCATGTCCCTCCTGGGCCGCCACGCATGGTGGGCCCCGGCGCCCCTGCGCAAGGTGCACGACCGCTTCGGACTGAGCGAGGAGCCTGAGGAGGCGCCCCGCCCGCGGGTGCCGAGCGGGGTGTGAGGTCCCGCCCGGGCAGACGCCGCAACGGCTGACAGGCGCGGCGCCCGGACCCCGTCCGGGCGCCGCGCCCGCGCGTTCCCACGGGTGTCCGGGGAGCGCCCGCGACCCGCGTGGTCGAACGGGCGGGGCTCGCACGGTGCGCGGGAGCCCCGGGTCGCCGCGACCGCTCCGCGGGCGTGGCGTCCCTTGCCCGTATTCGCGTTACTTCGGGACATGAACTCTCCACGCCCGCAAGGACTTTTACGGTTACACCTCTTGACGGAGCGGAGGCCGCGGAGCACAT
This sequence comes from Streptomyces fungicidicus, assembly GCF_003665435.1. Classification (NCBI taxonomy): domain Bacteria; kingdom Bacillati; phylum Actinomycetota; class Actinomycetes; order Kitasatosporales; family Streptomycetaceae; genus Streptomyces; species Streptomyces fungicidicus. The sequence continues at coordinate 107,486 of NZ_CP023408.1, read as the reverse complement.
TGGCGTCACTTTGAGAGCGCTCTCACAGCGTCTCATGAAGCAACCCCCGCACCGGCCATCCGTACCCGAGAGGGCATCCCCACATGAGTGACACCTCCGGCATACCCCGCACCCTCCGCAGACCCCGCCCGCTGCGGCGGGCGCTGCTCGCCGTCGTCAGCACGCTCGCCCTGGCGGCGGGCGCCGCGACGGCCGCGAGCCCGTCCGCGAGCGCCTCCGTGCCGCCCCCGCCGTCGGGCTGGACCCAGGTCTTCGCCGACGACTTCAACGGTGCCGCGGGCAGCGGTGTCAACACCTCCAACTGGCGGTACGCGACCGGCAAGGGCTATCCGGGCGGCCCCGCCAACTGGGGCACCGGCGAGATCGAGACGATGACCTCCAGCACGGACAACGTCTCGCTCGACGGCAACGGCAACCTGCGCATCACCCCGCGCCGCGACGGCTCCGGCAACTGGACCTCGGGCCGCGTCGAGACCAACCGCACGGACTTCCAGCCCCCGGCCGGCGGCAAGCTGCGCGTGGAGAGCCGCATCCAGGTGCCCAACGTCACCGGCGCCGCCGCCAAGGGCTACTGGCCGGCCTTCTGGATGCTGGGCGCCCCCTACCGGGGCAACTACTGGAACTGGCCCGCCGTCGGCGAGCTGGACATCATGGAGAACACGCAGGGCAACAACACCGTGTTCGCCACCATGCACTGCGGCACCTCGCCGGGCGGCCCGTGCAACGAGACCAGCGGCATCGGCGGTTCGACCACCTGCCAGGGCACGACCTGTCAGGCCGGCTTCCACACCTACCGGATGGAGTGGGACCGCTCGACGAGCGTGGAGGAGATCCGCTTCTACCTCGACGGCAACAACTTCCACACGGTCCGGGCCAACCAGGTCGACGCGACGACCTGGGCCAACGCGACGAACCACGGCTACTTCGTCATCCTCAACGTGGCGATGGGCGGCGGTTTCCCCGACGCCTTCGGCGGCGGCCCCGACTCGGGCACCCAGCCCGGCCACTCGATGCTCGTCGACTACGTGCAGGTGCTGACCTCCGGCGGTGGCGGCACCACTCCCCCGCCGAGCGGCAACCGCGACGCCTACGGCACCATCCAGGCCGAGTCCTACGACGGCCAGTCCGGCGTGCTGACGGAGTCGACCTCGGACTCGGGCGGCGGCCAGAACGTGGGCGCGCTGGCAAACGGCGACTGGCTGCAGTTCAAGGGCGTCAACTTCGGCTCGAACCCGGCCCGGCAGTTCTCCGCGCGGGTGGCGAGCGGAGCGGGCGCCGGCGTCAGCGGACTGGTCGAGGTACGTCTGGACAGCCGTGGCAACGCGCCGATCGGCAGCTTCGCGGTCGGCAACACCGGCGGCTGGCAGTCCTGGCGGACGATCCCGGCGAACATCAGCAACGTGACGGGCACCCACGACGTCTACCTGACCTTCACCAGCGGCCAGCCGGCCGACTTCGTGAACGTCAACTGGTTCACCTTCGCCCACTGATCCCACCCCCCACACCGGCCTCCCCGGCCGGACAGCGGGCCCCACGCATTGCGTGGGGCCCGCTGTCGTGTTCCCGCGGCCGGCGGTGCGGGGGCGCACCGCACGCGCGTTCGGTCGAACCGGCGTCCGGGAATGGCCGGCCGCCGCGCGCGGTTGACCCGACCGCGAGGAAGAAGATGATCACTGTGAGCGAAGCAACCGCGGGCGCGGGAGCGGGAACACGGAAGAGGCCGTGCGACGGACGGGCCCCGGTCCGGCCGGACGGCCGGGCCCACGGGCGTCCGGGCCCGGGCGGCCTCACCCGACTGGACGAGCGCGGGCCCGTGACCGGTGCCGCCGCCGGCCCGCCGGCCCGCGCGGCCGTCCCCGGCCGGCGCGCGCCGCGGCGGGCACCGTCACCGGGGCGCGGCGGCCCCGTCCGGCCGGTGGAGCGGCCCGGCGAGGTGGCCGGGAGTCCGGTTCCGGGGCCGGCGGGCGCCCCCCGCGGCGACGGGCAGGTGCCGCGGAAGGCGTTTCACCGGGTGAAGGACACCCCATACCGGGACACCCTGTATGAGGAGAAGTTCGAGGACGCCTGGCAGGAGCTGCCCGACGCGGTGAAGGAATCGCTCGGGAGCGAGGGAGCTGACGCGGAATGACCGACGAGACGACCGAACCGACGACGGACGCCCCGGAGGGACGGCCGGAGGAGGGCCGGGAGGAACGGCCGGAGGAGGGCCGGGAGGAACGGCCGGAGGAGGGCCGGGAGGCGCCCAGGGCCCTCCCCGCGCCCCCGGCCGACTGGGCCAACCCGCTGCGCGACCCGCGGGACCGCCGTCTGCCCCGGGTGGCCGGCCCGTCCGGGCTGGTCATCTTCGGGGTGACCGGCGACCTGTCCCGCAAGAAGCTGATGCCGGCCGTGTACGACCTCGCCAACCGGGGCCTGTTGCCTCCCGGCTTCTCGCTGCTCGGCTTCGCCCGCCGGGACTGGGAGGACCAGGACTTCGCCGAGGTCGTGCACGACGCCGTCCAGGAGTACGCGCGCACCCCGTTCCGCGAGGAGGTCTGGCAGCAGCTCGCCGAGGGCATGCGGTTCGTGCCGGGCGACTTCGACGACGACCACGCCTTCGACCAGCTGCGCGAGGCGGTCGACGAGCTGGACGCCTCCCGGGGCACCAGCGGCAACTACGCCTTCTACCTCTCCGTACCGCCCAGGTTCTTCCCGAAGGTCGTCCAGCAGCTGAAGAAGCACGGGCTGGCCGACGCACCCGAGGGCTCCTGGCGGCGTGCGGTGATCGAGAAGCCGTTCGGGCACGACCTGAAGTCGGCCCAGGACCTCAACGCGATCGTGCACGAGGTGTTCGACCCGGAGCAGGTGTTCCGGATCGACCACTACCTCGGCAAGGAGACCGTCCAGAACATCCTGGCGCTGCGCTTCGCCAACCAGATGTTCGAACCGGTCTGGAACCGGTCCTTCGTGGACCATGTGCAGATCACCATGGCCGAGGACATCGGCATCGGCGGCCGCGCGGGCTACTACGACGGCATCGGCGCCGCCCGTGACGTCATCCAGAACCACCTGCTGCAGCTGATGGCGCTCACCGCGATGGAGGAGCCGGCCTCCTTCGACGCGGCCTCGCTGCTGAGCGAGAAGCTGAAGGTGTTCCGCGCCGTGCGGCTCCCCGACGACCTGGGCCTGCACACGGTGCGCGGGCAGTACTGCGCCGCCTGGCAGGGCGGCGCCAAGGTACGCGGCTACCTGGAGGAGGAGGGCATCGCCGCGTCCTCCACCACCGACACCTACGCGGCGATCAAGCTCGGGGTGAACAACCGCCGCTGGGCGGGCGTCCCCTTCTATCTGCGCGCCGGCAAACGGCTCGGCCGCCGGGTCACCGAGATCGCGGTCGTCTTCCAGCGGGCGCCGCACTCCCCCTTCGACTCCACCGCCACCGAGGAGCTGGGCGAGAACGCCGTGGTGATCCGCGTACAGCCGGACGAGGGCATGACGGTCCGGTTCGGCTCCAAGGTGCCGGGGACCTCGATGGAGCTCCGGGACGTGACGATGGACTTCGCGTACGGCGAGTCGTTCACCGAGTCCAGCCCGGAGGCGTACGAGCGGCTCATCCTGGACGTCCTGCTGGGGGACGCCAACCTGTTCCCCCGTCACCAGGAAGTGGAGGAGTCCTGGAAGATCCTCGACCCGATCGAGGGGTACTGGGCGGCCAACGGGCGGCCCGCGCGGTACGCGTCGGGCAGCTGGGGACCCGCGGAAGCCGACGAGATGCTCGCACGAGACGGACGGAGCTGGCGCAGGCCATGAAGATCGACCTGACCGACACCACGGCAAGCAAGGTCAACAAGGCGCTGGTGCGGGGCCGCCGCGCCATCGGCACGCCGGCCGTGGGCATGGTCCTGACGATGGTGATCGTCACGGACGAGGAGAACGCCTACGACTCGATCAAGGCGGCCGAGGAGGCATCGCACGAGCACCCCTCGCGCACCCTGGTCGTGATCAAGCGGCACACCCGCAACCCGCGCGAGCGCACCCACCCCCGGCTGGACGCCGAGGTCCGGGTCGGCTCCGAGGCCGGCACCGGGGAGACGGTGGTGCTGCGGACGTACGGCGAGGTGTCCGAGCACGCCGACTCGGTGGTGCTGCCGCTGCTGCTGCCGGACGCGCCGGTGGTGGTGTGGTGGCCGACGGACGCGCCGGAGAACCCGGCGAAGGACCCGCTGGGCGCGCTGGGCCAGCGCAGGATCACCGACCTGTACACGGCCGAGAACCCCATGGAGGTGCTGGACGCACGCAGGCGCAGCTACGCGCCCGGCGACACCGACCTCGCCTGGACCAGGCTGACGCTGTGGCGTTCCATGCTGGCGGCGGCGCTGGACCAGGCGCGGGCGGCGGTGACCTCGGCGACCGTGGAGGCCGAGGCGGACAACCCGGCAGCCGAGCTGCTGGCGCGCTGGCTGGAGGCGCGGCTGCGGGTGACCGTGGACCGGGTGGTGACGGAGGGGCCGGTGGTCACGGCGGTCCGGCTGGGCACGGCGGACGGCGAGATCGTCATCGACCGCCCCGAGGGCCCGCTGGCCACGCTGACGCTGCCGGGACAGCCCCCGCGCCGGCTGGCGCTGAAGGTCCGCCCCACCTCCGAGCTCATCGCCGAGGAGCTGCGGCGCCTCGACGCGGACGAGATGTACGCCGTCGCCCTGCGCGGCGAGGCCGGCGAGGAGGTTCCCCAGCATGTCTGACGTCCCCGAGCCGACCCGCCGGCCCCAGTGGACCGCCCTGGAGAACCATCGCACGGACACGCTGCCCCAGCCGGACCTGCGCGCGCTGTTCGCCGACGACCCGTCCCGCGCGGAGCGGTACGTCGTACATGTCGGCGATCTGCGCATCGACTACTCCAGGCACCTGGTCAACGACGAGACGCTCGCCCTGCTGCAGGAACTGGCCGTCGCCACCGACGTGTCCGGGCTGCGGGACGCCATGTTCCGCGGCGAGAGGATCAACACCACCGAGGACCGGGCGGTGCTGCACACCGCGCTGCGTGCCCCGCGTGACGCGGTGATCGAGGTGGACGGTGAGAACGTCGTCCCCGGCGTGCACGACGTGCTCGACAGGATGGCCGGCTTCGCGCAGCAGGTCCGTTCCGGCGAGTGGACGGGCCACACCGGCAGGCGCATCCGCAACGTCGTCAACATCGGCATCGGCGGCTCCGACCTCGGCCCGGCGATGGCGTACGAGGCGCTGCGCGCCTTCACCGACCGGGACCTCACCGTCCGCTTCGTCTCCAACGTGGACGGCGCCGATCTGCACGAGGCGGTCCGGGACCTGGACCCGGCGGAGACGCTGTTCATCGTCGCGTCGAAGACGTTCACCACCATCGAGACGGTCACCAACGCCACCTCCGCGCGGAGCTGGCTGCTCGCGGCGCTGGGCGACGAGAAGGCGGTGGCCGCGCACTTCGTCGCGCTGTCGACCAACGCGGAGAAGGTCGCGGACTTCGGCATCGACACGGCGAACATGTTCGAGTTCTGGGACTGGGTCGGCGGACGCTACTCCTTCGACTCGGCGATCGGCCTGTCGCTGATGATCGCCATCGGCCCGGACCGCTTCCGGGAGATGCTCGACGGGTTCCGGATCGTCGACGAGCACTTCCGCACCGCGCCCGCCGAGGCCAACGCCCCGCTGCTGATGGGCCTGCTGGGCATCTGGTACAACAACTTCCACGACGCGCAGTCCCACGCGGTACTGCCGTACTCGCACTACCTGTCGAAGTTCACCGCCTACCTCCAGCAGCTCGACATGGAGTCCAACGGCAAGTCGGTGGACCGCCAGGGCCGCCCCGTCGTCTGGCAGACCGGACCGGTGGTCTGGGGCACGCCCGGCACCAACGGGCAGCACGCCTACTACCAGTTGATCCACCAGGGCACGAAGCTGATCCCCGCGGACCTCATCGGCTTCGCCCGCCCGGTCGACGGGCTGAGCGACGAACTCAAGGCTCAGCACGACCTGTTGATGGCCAACCTGTTCGCGCAGGGCCAGGCCCTCGCGTTCGGCAGGACCGCCGAGGAGGTGCGGGCGGACGGCGTCCCCGAGGAGCAGGTGCCGCACCGCACCTTCCGCGGCAACCACCCCACCACCACGATCCTGGCCACCGAACTGACCCCCTCGGTCCTCGGCCAGCTGATCGCCCTCTACGAGCACAAGGTGTTCGTGCAGGGCGCGGTCTGGAACATCGACTCCTTCGACCAGTGGGGCGTCGAACTCGGCAAGGTGCTCGCCAAGCGCGTCGAGCCCGCCCTCACCGGGGGCGCCGACGTCCCCGGTCTCGACCCGTCCACGGCCGCGCTGGTGGCCGCCTACCGCGAACGCAGGAAGTGAGCTGACATGCAGATCGGTCTTGTTGGTCTCGGCAAGATGGGCGGCAACATGCGCGAGCGCATCCGCAACGCCGGCCACACCGTCATCGGGTACGACACCAACCCCGAGGTCTCCGACGTCGGCCACCTGTCCGACCTCGTCGACCGTCTGGACGGGCCCCGCGCGGTCTGGGTGATGGTGCCGGCCGGCGCCGCCACCCAGCACGTCGTCGACCAGCTGGGCAGCCTGCTCAAGCCCGGCGACACCGTCGTGGACGGCGGCAACTCCCGCTGGACGGACGACGAGAGGCACGCCAAGGAACTGGGGGCCCGGGGCATCGGCTTCGTCGACGCCGGTGTGTCCGGCGGGGTGTGGGGCCTGCAGCACGGCTACGCCCTGATGGTCGGCGGCGACGAGGAGCACGTGGAGCGGCTGCAGCCGATCTTCCACGCGCTCAAGCCCGACGGTCCGTACGGCTACGTCCACGCGGGCGGAGTCGGCGCCGGGCACTTCGCCAAGATGGTCCACAACGGCATCGAGTACGCCATGATGCAGGCCTACGCCGAGGGCTGGGAGCTGCTGGAGAAGGTCGACTCGGTGGACAACGTGCGGGAGGTGTTCCGCTCCTGGCAGGAGGGCACCGTCATCCGCTCCTGGCTGCTGGACCTCGCGGTCGACGCCCTCGACGACGACGAGCACCTGGAGCGGCTGCGCGGATACGCCGAGGACTCGGGCGAGGGCCGCTGGACGGTGGAGGCGGCCGTCGCCAACGCGGTGCCGCTGCCGGCGATCACCGCCTCCCTGTTCTCGCGGTTCGCCTCGCGCCAGGAGGACTCCCCGCAGATGCGCATGGTCGCGGCGCTGCGCAAGCAGTTCGGCGGGCACGCCGTCGAGTCCGCGGAGAAGGCGTAACGCCGGTGGGAGATCTGCTGCTGGCGCGGCACGGCGAGACGGAGTGGAGCAGAGCGGGCCGGCACACCGGCCGGACCGATCTGCCCCTGACGCCGAACGGTGAGGCGCAGGCCCGGTCGCTGGCGCCGCTGCTGGCGGGCCGGACCTTCGGGCTGGTCCTCACCAGCCCGCTGGTCCGCGCCCGGCGCACCGCCGAACTGGCGGGTCTCACCGGCGCGCTGCCGGAGCCGGACCTGCGGGAGTGGGACTACGGCGCCTACGAGGGGATCGGCACGGCGGACATCGTTCGTTCCCGGCCCGGCTGGGACCTGTGGACCGACGGGGTGCCGCCCGGCCGGGAGTTCCCGGGCGAGTCCCCGGAGCAGGTCGGCGAGCGGGCGGACCGGGTGCTGTCCCGGCTGGCCGGGGCGCTCGAGGAGGGGGACGTGATGCTGGTGGCGCACGGCCATCTCCTGCGCGTCCTGACGGCGCGGCGCCTGGGTCTGCCCGCGTCGGCCGGCCGGCTGTTCCGCCTGGAGACGGGCGCCCTGAGCCGTCTCTCGCTGGAGCACGGCAGCCCCGTCGTCGCGGAGTGGAACGCCCGGCCGTGACCGTCGCGCCGGCCGCCGCCGGCACGGCGGGTGCGGCGGGTGCTCAGCCGGCGGTCCCCGCGGTGTGCTGGGCGGCCAGGCGGACCGGGGCGTCGCGGGCGCCGTAGCCGCGGTGGCCGCCGTCGCGCTGGACGATCTCGAAGAAGACCCGCCCGACGGTGAGGGTGTAGCAGTGGCGCAGGACCCCGCGGTCGTCACGGTCGTAGAGGATGCCCAGGTCGCGGTAGGTCTCCAGCTCGCCGTCGGCGAACTCGTGGCGGGCGGCGAGGTCCTCGTAGTAGTTGGCCGGGATGGGCAGCAGCCGGCCGCCGGCGGCGCGGAAGCGGCGGGCTGCGGCGACCACGTCGTCGGTGGCGAGCGCGATGTGCTGGGGGTGCGCGGTGTCGTCCGTGGGCGCGGCGCCGACGCCGAGGGCGATGCGGACGCTGCCGTCGGCGTTGCCGACCGCGCGGCTGCGCAGCAGACCGTAGGGGTCGGCGACGTCCACGCTCTCGCCGGCGAGCAGTCCGAGCACACCGCGGTGGAAGAGGGCCGCCTCGTCGAAGTGGTGCCAGGGCTGGGTGAGGGCGAGATGGTCGATGTGCCGTACGGCCGTGGCGGCGGGGGTGTGCGCCACGTCCGCGAAGTCGGACCGCCAGCCGCCGTCCGGCCCCGGCGCGCCGCAGAAGAACAGCTCCGTGCCGTCGGGTGCGGCGACCGCGTCGAGCGGGGCGTCCTCGGGGGCGCGGCGGCGCGGCAGTACGGGCGCCAGCAGTGCCTCGGCGCGGGCGGCGGCGCCGGCGGGGTCGGGTGACTCCAGTCCGACGGCCGCGAGCCGGGTGCCGTCACGGCGTACGGCGGCGCCGGTGTTGACGAGGATCCGCGCCTCGCCCTGCTGCCACAGGTCGACGGGTTTGGAGCGGTGCCGGGCGGCGCGGGCGAAGCCCAGCGCGTCGAGCAGTCCCGCGAGGGGCTGCGCGTCGGGGGTGACGAGCTCCGCGAAGGCGAACCCGGTGGGGACGACGGGGGCGGGCGGCTCGGCCGCGCCCACCTCCTCCTGGAGCATCAGCAGGGAGCGGCGGGCGTCCACGGCGGCGGGGCCGGCCTCGGCCTGCCGTACGACATCGTTGAACACCTCGAGGGAGAGCGGCCCGGTGTAGCCGGCGCGCAGCACGTGCCGGACCAGTCCGGCGACGTCGAAACCGCCCTGGCCGGGGAAGCAGCGGTGGTGGCGGCTCCACTGCAGCACGTCCATCGCGGGCAGCGGGGCGTCGGCCAGCTGGAGGAAGAAGATCTTCTCGCCGGGGATGTCCTCGATGCCCCGGGGGTCGCTGCCGCGCGAGAGGATGTGGAAGCTGTCCAGGCAGGTCCCGAGGGCGGGGTGGGCGGCGGCTTCGACGATGCGCCAGGCGTGGTCGTAGGTGCTGACGTGCCGGCCCCAGGCCAGCGCCTCGTACGCCACCCGGATGCCGAAGTCGTCGGCGACGTCCGCGAGTTCGCGGAGCTGCTCGGCGGCGAGGGCGTCGTCGTCGACGGCGGCCGGGTCGACGCTGGAGCAGACGAGGACCGTGTCGGCGCCCAGCCGGCGCATCAGCGCGAACTTGTGCCGGGCGCGCCGCAGATTGCGGGCGAAGAGGTCCGCGGGCACGGCCTCGATGTCCCGCAGCGGCTGGTAGAGGTCGACGGTCAGGCCGAGGTCGGCGCAGCGGGCGCGGACCTCCTCGGGGGTCAGGACCGCGGTGAGCAGGTCGTTCTCGAAGATCTCCACGCCGTCGAAGCCCGCCCGGGCGGCGGCCGTGAGCTTCTCGGTGAGGGAGCCGCTGAGGGAGACGGTGGCGATGGACGTACGCACGTCGGTACCTCTTGCTTCCGTGGGGCTTCTCGGTCTCTCGGTCTACTGCGGCGCCCCGACGGCGCCGCCGGTCAGCTCGGTGAGGTCGGCGAGCATCCGCGCGCTGTCGGGTTCCCGCCCGGTGAACAGGCGGAACGCGTCCGCTGCCTGGAAGGCGGCCATGCCGCCGCCGTCGAGCGTGGCGCAGCCCGCCGCGCGGGCGGCGCGCAGCAGCTCCGTCTCCAGCGGGCGGTAGACGACCTCGGCGACCCACAGTCCGGGGTGCAGCAGCCCGGCGGGCAGCGGCAGGCCGGGGTGGGCGGCCATGCCGGTGGGAGTGGCGTGCACGAGGCCGCCGCCCCCGTCGGCGGCGGCGAGCAGTTCCGGCAGCCGGTCCGGGGCCGCGGCGGCGGCGCGACCCGGCCCGAAGCTCCTGTTCAGCGAGGCTGCGAGGCCGTCGGCCCGCTCGGGCAGCGCGTCCACGACGGTGACCCGTTCGGCGCCGAGGGTGAGCGTGGCGTGCGCGACGGCCGCCCCCGCGCCTCCCGCGCCGAGCTGCACGACCCGCTCCAGCGGGGCGTCGGGCAGGCCGCGGGCGAAGGCGGTGGCGAAGCCGGTCACGTCCGTGTTGTGGCCGACCGCGCGTCCGCCGTCGAAGACCACGGTGTTGACCGCGCCGAGGGCCTCGGCCCGCGGGTCGAGGGCGTCCAGGTGCTCGACGACGAGCCGCTTGCACGGGTGGGTGATGTTGAGCCCGTCGAAGCCGAGCAGCCGGGCGGCGCGCAGCAGTTCGCCCACCGCCTCGGGCGGGACGCCGATCGTGTCGAGGTCGAGGAGCCGGTACAGACAGCGCAGGCCCTGTCGTGCGGCCTCCCGCTCGTGCAGCGCGGGGCTGAGCGACGGGCCGATGCCGGAGCCGATCAGCCCGACGAGATACGAGTCCTTGAGCACCGCGGACCTCCAGAGGCGGCTCACTAATGTACGAACTAGTACGTTAGCTATATCAGCCGCGGCGGCCCTCCGGGAAGACCCGTCGGGCGGGGCGCGTGCCTGCTCCTAGAATCACCGGCACTGCACCCCTCGGCCCGAAGGGACCCGATGACCAGCGTCGAAGAACCGGCACGGCCCGGCGAGCGCATCCGTGACGCCGCCCGCACCAGGGCCGAGATCCTCGACGTGGCGACACAGGAGTTCGCCCGGGCCGGCTACGACGGCGCCCGCGTCGACGAGATCGCCGCCCGCACCCGCACCACCAAGCGGATGATCTACTACTACTTCGGCGGCAAGGAGCGGCTGTTCACGGCCGTGCTGGAGCGCGCGTACGGGGTGATCCGGGAGGCCGAGCAGCAGCTGGACGTGGGGCACCTGGACCCGGTGGCGGCCATCCGGCGGCTGGCCGAGGTGACCTTCGACCACCACGAGCGCCACCCGGACTTCATCCGCCTGGTGAGCATCGAGAACATCCACGGCGCGGAGCACATCACGGCCTCCGAGGAACTGGGCCGGATGGGCTCGCCCGCGCTGGACGTGATCCGCCGGATCCTCGCGGCCGGGCAGGAGTCGGGGCTGTTCACGGCCGACGTCGACGCCGTCGACCTGCACGCGATGATCAGCTCGTTCTGCTTCTTCCGGGTGTCCAACCGGCACACCTTCGGCGCGCTGTTCGGCCGCGACCTGGTGGACCCGGCCCGGCGCGAGCACTACCGGACGATGCTGGGCGACATGGTGATCGCCTATCTGACGGCGGAACGCGCGGCGGACTGAGCCCGCGGACCGCACGCGGACCGGCCGGCACGACGCGACCCCTTGACAGTGCGGGCGACCGGGCGCAGCATCCGTACCCAGCCGCGACTAACTATCCAGTGGGTTAATTAGCGCATCGGCACATCCCCTCCGCTCGTCCTCCGCGCACCGCCGTGGAGTTCCCCCGAAGGAGCACGCCGTGTCCGTCCCCGCACCGCCCCGCGACGCCTCCCCGCCCGGCCAGCCGAAGCAGGCCGCGACCGCGGCCTGGATCGGCAGCGCGCTGGAGTACTACGACTTCTTCATCTACGGCAGCGCGGCCGCGCTGATCTTCCCGGAGGTCTTCTTCGACGACTCCGACCCGGCCACCGCGACCCTGCTGTCACTGGCCACGTTCGGTGTCGCGTACGCGGCGCGGCCGATCGGCGCGCTCTTCCTCGGGCACGTCGGGGACCGGCTCGGCCGCAAGAAGATCATGGTCTTCACGCTGATGCTGATGGGTCTGTCGACCTTCCTCATCGGCTGTCTGCCCACCCGCGACCAGGTCGGCACCCTTGCCCCCGTCCTGCTGGTGCTGTGCCGGGTGCTGCAGGGCGTCTCGGCCGCCGGCGAACAGGCCAGCGCCAACTCCATGACCCTGGAACACGCGCCACCGGACCGGCGGGGCTTCTTCACCAGCTTCACGCTCAGCGGCACACAGGGCGGCCAGCTGCTGGCCACCCTGGTCTTCATCCCGGTCGCCGCGCTGCCCGAGGAGCAGCTGCTGTCCTGGGGCTGGCGGGTGCCGTTCTGGCTGAGCGTCGCGGTCGCCGTCGTGGGGTACGTCATCCGCCGCAGGCTGGACGAGACACCGGCCTTCGCCCAGCAGACCGCCACCGAAGGCGTCGTGCGGATGCCGCTGGTGGTGCTGGCGCGCGACCACTGGGCGGACGTGCTGAGGGTGGTCGCCGGCGCGCTGATCGCCTCGGTCAGCACCATCTTCACCGTGTGGGCGCTGGCGTACGCCACCAGTGACGCGGTCGGCATGTCCCGCTCGTCGATGCTGTGGGTGGCGGCGCTGGCCAACGTCGTCGCGCTGGCCGCGATCCCCCTGTGGGCCGCGCTCTCCGACCGGGTGGGCCGCCGTCCCGTCTATCTGGCCGGAGCGGCCGGCAGCGCGGTGACGATGTTCCTCTACCTGTGGGCGATCTCCACCGGCAGCTACCCGCTCGTCATGCTCCTCGGGATCCTCGCCTTCGGTGTCGTCTACAGCGCCGCGAACGGCGTGTGGCCGTCCTTCTACGGCGAGATGTTCCCGACCAGGGTCCGCCTCTCCGGTGTGGCCATCGGCACCCAGATCGGCTTCGCGGTCGCCGGGTTCGCGGTCACCTTCGCCGCGCGGATCGCCGGCCCGGACGGCGACGACTGGACGGCGGTGGCCCTGTTCACGGCGGCGCTGTGCGTGCCCCCGGTCATCGCGGCGGTCACGGCCCGCGAGACCCGTCTGGTCCCCACCGAGCGGCTCGGCGAACGCGCCGCGGGCGAGGGCGCGGAGCGGACGGAGAAGGTGACGGCCTGATCCGCCGCCCCGGAGGCGTTCCCCGAGCGGCCGGGCACGTGGTCAGGAATGGAGAAGCGCAGGTGACCGCCGCCCGCCTAGCCTAGCCTTGGCGCCACAGCGCGGGCGGCACATGCCCGACGGGCCGTACAGGGGAACGCCGGCGGGGGCCGCGGACGCGGCACCCGCCCGACGGATGGAGAACGATGAGCATGGCCACCAGGACGGGCGGGCAGCCGGCCGGGACGCACGCCGCCGACAGCCACGATCTGATCCGTGTGCACGGGGCGCGGGAGAACAACCTCAAGGACGTCAGCATCGAGCTCCCCAAGCGCCGGCTCACGGTGTTCACCGGAGTCTCCGGTTCGGGCAAGAGCTCCCTGGTGTTCGACACGATCGCCGCCGAGTCGCAGCGGCTGATCAACGAGACCTACAGCGCGTTCCTGCAGGGCTTCATGCCCAACCTGGCCCGGCCCGAGGTCGACGTCCTCGACGGGCTGACCACCGCCATCACCGTCGACCAGCAGCGGATGGGGTCCGACCCCCGCTCCACCGTGGGCACCGCCACCGACGCCAACGCGATGCTGCGCATCCTCTTCAGCCGGCTCGGCACGCCGCACATCGGCCCGCCCGCCGCGTACTCCTTCAACGTCGCCTCGGTCTCGGCGAGCGGCGGCTTCACCGTCGACCGCGGGTCCGAGAAGACCAGGACGGAGAAGGTCAGCTTCAGCCGCACCGGCGGCATGTGCACGCACTGCGAGGGCCGGGGCAGGGTCTCCGACATCGACCTCGCACAGCTCTACGACGACTCCAAGTCGCTCTCCGAGGACCCGTTCACGATCCCCACCTACACCGGGGACGGCTGGGTCGTGCGGATCATCGCCGAGTCGGGCCTCTTCGACAAGGAGAAGCCGATCCGCGAGTACACCAAGAAGGAACGCCACGACTTCCTGTACCGCGAGCCGACCAAGGTCAAGGTCAACGGGGTCAACCTCACCTACGAGGGGCTGATCCCGAAGCTCCAGAAGTCGTTCCTGTCCAAGGACCGGGAGTCGATGCAGCCGCACATCCGGGCCTTCGTGGACCGGGCGGTCACCTTCGCCGACTGTCCCGAGTGCGACGGCACCCGGCTCAGCGCACTGGCCCGCTCCTCGAGGATCGGCGGGGTGAACATCGCCGACGCCTGCGCCATGGAGATCCGCGACCTGGCCGAGTGGGTCCGCGGGCTGACCGAGCCGTCGGTGACGCCGTTGCTGGGCAAACTGCAGCACACCCTCGACTCGTTCGTGGAGATCGGCCTCGGCTACCTCTCGCTCGACCGGGCCTCGGGCACGCTCTCCGGCGGCGAGGCGCAGCGCACCAAGATGATCCGCCACCTCGGCTCCTCCCTCACCGACGTCACCTACGTCTTCGACGAGCCGTCCATCGGTCTGCACCCGCACGACATCCAGCGGATGAACAACCTGCTGCTGCGGCTGCGGGACAAGGGCAACACGGTGCTCGTGGTGGAGCACAAGCCGGAGACGATCGTCATCGCCGACCACGTCGTGGACCTCGGTCCCGGCGCCGGCACGGCGGGCGGCACGGTCTGCTTCGAGGGCACCGTCGACGCGCTGCGGGCCAGCGACACCGTCACCGGCCGCCATCTCGACGACCGGGCCAAGCTCAAGGAGACGGTGCGCAAGGCCACCGGGGCGCTGGAGATCCGCGGGGCGAGCGCCAACAACCTCCAGGACGTCGACGTCGACATCCCGCTCGGCGTGCTGTGCGTGGTCACCGGTGTCGCCGGGTCCGGCAAGAGCTCCCTCGTGCACGGTTCCGTGCCGGCCCCGGAGGGCGTGGTCTCGGTGGACCAGACGCCCATCCGCGGCTCCCGCCGCAGCAACCCCGCCACCTACACGGGGCTGCTCGACCCGATCCGCAAGGCGTTCGCCAAGGCCAACGGCGTCAAGCCGGCGCTGTTCAGCGCCAACTCCGAGGGCGCCTGCTCCACCTGCAACGGCGCCGGTGTCATCTACACCGACCTGGCGATCATGCAGAGCGTCGCCACGACCTGCGAGGACTGCGGGGGCAAGCGGTTCGACGCCTCGGTGCTGGAGTACCGCTTCGGCGGCCGCGACATCAGCGAGGTGCTCGCGATGTCGGTGACGGAGGCCGAGGAGTTCTTCCGCGAGGGCGAGTCACGGATCCCGGCCGCGCACCGGATCGTGGAGCGGATGGCGGACGTCGGGCTCGGCTACCTCACCCTCGGCCAGCCGCTCACCACGCTCTCCGGCGGTGAGCGGCAGCGGCTGAAGCTGGCCGTCCACATGGCCGACAAGGGCGGTGTGTACGTCCTGGACGAGCCGACCACGGGCCTGCACCTGGCCGACGTGGAGCAGCTGCTCGGTCTGCTCGACCGGCTCGTCGACTCCGGCAAGTCGGTCATCGTCATCGAGCACCACCAGGCGGTCATGGCGCACGCCGACTGGATCGTCGACCTCGGCCCAGGCGCCGGTCACGACGGCGGCCGGATCGTCTTCGAGGGCACCCCGGCCGAGCTGGTCGCCGCCCGCTCCACCCTCACCGGCGAGCACCTCGCGGCGTACGTCGGCGGCTGATCCGGCCGCCGCGCGGCGGCCGGTGCGCTATGCGCCGGCGCCGCGCGGGATGCCGTACGCCCGTTCCACCCGGAGCCGGAGCACCAGCCGCCGGTCGCGGACCATCGCGGCGCGGTAGTCGTCCCAGTCGGGGTGCTCGCCGTTGGCGTCGCGGTACAGCCGGATGAGCTCCTCCACGGTCTCGTCGTAGGGGTCGTCCGCGACGGGTGACAGGTCGGCGGTGCCCTCGGCCACGGTGTAGGCCCACCGGTCCGGGGTGGTGACGTGGTAGGAGGCCCGGTCGTCCCGCCGCAGGTTGCGGGTCTTGGCCCGGTCGTCGGTGAGCGAGACGCGGATGACGCGCTCATCGGGGTAGTAGGCGTGTGTGACGTTCGACAGCTGGGGCCGCCCGTCGCGTTTCAGGGTGACGAGCACGCCGCCGTTCCCCTCGGAGAGCAGGGCGAGCAGTGCGTTCTGTTCGGCGTCCTGGGTCATGACTCGATCAACGGTCCGCACCGGGCCGGTGTTCCCCCTGGGAGAGCGATGACAGTGCTGCGGCAGGAGGCCGATCCGGCGGAGGCCGGGCTGGACGCGGGTGCGCTGGAGCGGCTGGACCGGCATTTCACCCGCCTGGCCGACGACGGACGGCTGCCCGGGTTCCTGGTCGCCGTCGCGCGGGGCGGACGCGTCGCGCACCTCACGGCGTACGGGGCGCGGGACGTCGCGGCCGGGCTGCCCGTGGAGAGCGACACGCTGTGGCGGATCTACTCCATGACCAAGCCGGTGACGGCGGTGGCCGCGCTGATGCTGGTGGAGGAGGGCCAGCTGTCACTGGACGATCCGGTGAGCCGTCATCTGCCGGCGTTCGCGCGACCGCGCGTGTACGAGAGCGGCTCCGGCGACGGGGTGCGGACCCGTCCGGCGGCCGGCCCGCTCCTGGTGCGGCATCTGATGACGCACACCGCCGGTCTGACGTTCGCCTTCTACCACGCCCATCCCGTCGACGCGCTGTACCGGGCGGCCGGGCTGGAGTCGTCGGTGGCGCCGGGCACGGACCTCGCGGGGACGACCGAGGTGTACGCGGGCCTGCCGCTGCAGTTCGATCCGGGGACGCAGTGGAACTACTCGGTCGCCTCGAACGTGCTCGGCCGGATCATCGAGGTCGTGTCGGGCCGTCCGCTCGACGTGTTCCTCGCCGAACGGGTCTTCCGGCCGCTCGGCATGGCGGACGCCGGGTTCCGGGTGAGCGACGAGCAGGCGGAGCGGCTCGCGGAGTTGTACGGGGAGTCCGAGGGCGGCGGAATCGAACCGATCGCGGGACTGCCGCTGCGGGGCCGGCCCCGGTTCCTGTCCGGCAGCGGCGGCATGGTGGCCTCCGCGCACGACTGGCACCGCTTCATGGAACTGCTGCGCCGGCGCGGCGAACTCGACGGCACCCGTCTGCTCGCCGCCGGCACCGTGGACCTGATGACCCGCAACCACCTCCCCGGCGGCGCCGATCTGCGCGCCTTCGGCAGCCGGCCCGCCCACGACCAGCCGGGCAACGACGGGGTCGGCTTCGGCCTCGGCGTCTCGGTCGTCGTCGACCCGTCCCGTACGCAGGTCCCGTCCGGTCTCGGCAGCTTCGGCTGGAGCGGGGTCGCCACGACCACGTTCTGGGTCGACCCCGGCCGCGACCTGACCGTGCAGTTCCACACGCAGGTGCGGCCCAGGGGCTCCCACACCGTCTTCCGCGACCTCAGGCGGCTGGTGCACGAGGCGCTGACGGACTGACCGTCAGGGCAGGTGCGCCACGGCGTCCAGGTGGGGCAGATTGTGGTCGAGCCGCTCCCGCTTGGTGCGCAGATAGGTGATGTTGTTCTCGCACGGCGGTATCAGCAGCGGCACCTGCTCGGCGACCTGGATGCCGTGCCGTACCAACGCCTCGCGTTTGCGGGGGTTGTTGGACATCAGCCGCACCGAACGCACGCCCAGGTCCTGGAGGATCCCGGCGGCGACGCCGTAGTCGCGGGCGTCCACCGGCAGGCCCAGCGCGAGGTTCGCCTCGACGGTGTCCAGTCCCTCCGCCTGTAGGGCCATCGCGCGCAGCTTGCCGAGCAGGCCGATCCCGCGGCCCTCGTGTCCTCTCAAGTAGACGACCACGCCCGCTCCTTCGGCGACGACCGCGCGCAGCGCCGACGCCAGCTGGTCGCCGCACTCGCAGTGCTGGGAGCCGAAGGCGTCGCCGGTCAGGCACTCCGAGTGCAGCCGGGTGAGGACACCCTCCGCGCCGAGGTCGCCGTGGACCAGGGCGACTTGCTCCTCACCGCGGTCGTGGTCCAGGTAGCCGATCGCCTGGAACGCGCCGTACACGGTGGGCAGCGGCGCATTCACGACGCGTTCCACACCGGTCCGCTGCGGAGACTTCTTGCCGAGTACGCCTACTTTTTGTGTCATGATTCCCGGGTTCCTAAGCAGAGACGAAAGGCCGTGAAAGTTATGGGCGGTTCGCAAAAGCGGTCGGCGGCATACGGTCCGGTGCACGGTCTGTTGCCGGCGGATACTACAGAAGATGTACGGAATCGGGGAGCCGGCGTCTCACGGCAGATCGCGGTACTTCCCGTGGGGAGTTTCGAGCAGCACGGTCCGTACCTGCCCCTGTCGACCGACACCCTGGTCGCCTGCGCGATCGCGCGGGCGATTGCGGACGCCCGTCCGGTGCACCTCCTCCCTCCGGTGACGATCTCCTGCTCGCACGAGCACGCGGCCTGGCCGGGGACCGTCTCCCTCTCCTCGGTGACCCTGCACGCGGTGATACGGGACGTCGCCGACTCGCTCCGCCGGTCGGGGGTGGACGCCCTGGTGCTGGTCAACGGGCACGGCGGCAACTACGTCCTGGGCAACGCGGTTCAGGAGTCCTCCGCCCGCGGCGAGCGCATGGCGCTGTTCCCGGCCGCGGAGGACTGGGAGACGGCGCGTGTGCGAGCGGGCGTCGCCACGTCCCTCCTCACCGACATGCACGCGGGTGAAATCGAGACCTCCATACTTCTCCACACGCACCCCGAATTGCTCCGCCCCGGTTATGAGACCTCCGATCACATCGCGGACGACCGGCGTCATCTCCTCACTTCCGGCATGTCCGCCTACACGGATTCCGGCGTCATAGGCCGCCCTTCACTGGCCTCGGCGGAAAAGGGCAAGAAACTCCTGGAAAGCCTGACGGATTCCTTCGCCCCGTACTTCTCCCTGTTGAGCGGGGAGCCCGCTGATTCAGGCCCGTCCGGCGTTTGAGGACAAGGCCGAAGGCCGGCCGGGGTTTTGGGGGCAGCGCCCCCGGGGTGGGGAAGAGAAGAGGCGGCGGGCCCGGGGAAAGTACGGTCACCGCCCCGCGCCCCCGCACACCACCGTCCGACGAGCACCACCACACCCGGCAGACTGGCCACAAGACTGAGCACCCCGTACACCACCGCGACGGTCAGCCCCCGGCCCGCCCCCAGCCCCGCCGCCCCGAACGCCCAGGCGGTCACGCCTTCCCGGGGCCCCCACCCGCCGACGTTCAGCGGCAACCCCATCGCCAGCAACGCCAGCACGGCGAGCGGCAGCAGCTCCCCCACCGACGCCCCCACCCCGGCGACGTCCGCGGCGAGGACGAACATGCCGACGTACCCGGCCAGTACCACGACGGACGAGACCAGCACTCCGGGCGCGTTGCGCCGCGACAGCAGCGCTTCCCGCGCCTCGGCGAACACTCCCCGCCGCGCGCCGGCCCGCTCCTTCCGCCCCGGAGCCCGGTTCATCCGCACCGCCAGGACCACCGCACAGGCTCCCACCAGGCCGAGCCCGGCGACCGGCACGGCCTGCCGCACCGCGCCCAGCACCGGCGAGGGCATGCTCACCAGCACCAGCGCGCCGACGGCGAACAGCGCGACCTGCCCGGCGGTCCGCTCCAGCACCACCGCCCGCACTCCCCGCCCCATGTCCCCCGCGCTCCTCCCGTGTCGCACCGCCCGGTGGACGTCACCGAGGACCCCGCCGGGCAGCGCCGCGTTGAGGAACAGCGCACGGTAGTAGTCGGCGACGGCCGCCCCCAGCGGCAGCCGGATCCCGATCCCGCGCGCCACCAGCGCCCACCGCCAGGCGCTGAACACGGTGGTCACCAGCCCGATCCCGAGCCCCGCGAGCAGTGCGGGCCCGTCGATGCGGCGCAGCCCCTCCAGCAGCGGCCCGGTGTCCAGGCGCCACAGCAGTACCGCGAGGATCGCGACGCCGCCGAGCGTCCCGAGACGGGTGCGCACGGCGGGTGAGGTGAGCCGGCCGAGGAGCGCGGCGCTCATGCGGCCCCGCCCACCGGCCGGCACAGGGCGAGCAGATCACTGTGGTGCACGACGACCCGCAACTCCCCCGCCGCGCAAGCCTGGAGGCGGTCGGCGAGATAGCCGTCGGCGCGCTCCGCGAGCTCCGGCCGCTCCTCCACCGCCGCGCCGACCCAGCCCCGCAGCCACTGCTCGGTCAGCGCCGCCTGTGCGGGGCCGAGCCGCCAGGGGCTCGGGTGCAGCCGTACGGTCGCGCCGTGCTCGGCGAAGACCTCGGCGGCGACGGTGACCGCGTCCGGGCCGAGCAGTCCGTCCCGGCGCTGGTGGGCGTTGAACGCCTCGGTGATCTCCTGGTCCATCGGGTGCGGCGCCGTCAGTTCGACGCGTCCGGCCACCGACAGCGTCAGCAGCGCCGGGCAGCCGGCTCCCGCGCAGGCGGCGGCGAGGGTGCCGATGTCGTCGCGGGTGAGGACGTCGAGCAGCGCGGACGCCGTCACCAGGGAGGCCCCGGCCAGGGCGTCCGGGGTGAGCCGGGCGATGTCGCCGCGCCGGGTCTCGACGGTGACGTGGCTGCCGTCGGCGGCCGAGCGCGGGGAGGCGACGGCGGCGAAGTGCAGCAGGTAGGGGTCGCGGTCGTGCAGCACCCAGTGCTGGGCGCCGTCGAGGTGGGGGGCGAGCCAGCGGCCCATCGAGCCGGTGCCGCAGCCGATGTCGTGGACGACGAGGCCGTCGGCGCGGCGCGGCAGGTTGGCCAGCCGGATGCGCAGCGGGTCGAGCAGGTCGTAGGAGCGGGCTGCGGCGTCGGCGGGTTCGCGCAGCTGGAGCCACTCGGGGGCGTAGCGGGGCGGTTCCCCGGTGCCGGTCCCCCGCAGTCTGAGGGTGGCCCGTTCACCGGGGCGGGGTGCGGGGCCGGCGCCGGGGATGACGTCCCGGGGGCCGGGCTGCGCGGGGATCGTCCCGCCGTGCTGGGTGGTGGTCGCCTGTTCGGTCATGCGGCCCTCCGGGGTTCGGTGGGTAGCCGGCGCAGTACCGCCGCCAGGCTCTGTGCGGTGCTCGCCCAGCCGCCGAGCGCGGCCCGCCGGCTGCGGGCGGCGGCCTTCAGCCGGCGTCGTACGTCCGCCTCGCCGAACCAGCCGCGCAGTTCGGCGGCGATGGCGGCCGGGTTCTCCGGCGGGACGAGAATGCCGGGCACGCCGCCGTCGGGTGCGCGGCCGACCGCCTCGGGCACGCCGCCGACATCGGTGGCGAGCACGGGGATGCCGCGTGCCAGCGCCTCGGTGACCGCCATGCCGTAGGTCTCGGCGTACGAGGTGAGCACCATGAGGTCGGCGGTGGCGTAACGGGCGTCGAGTGCGGCGCCGGACTGCGGCCCGGTGAGCTCCAGCCGGTCCTCGAGGCCGTGGGCGCGGATGAGTCCGCGCAGGTGGGTGACGTAGTCGGGATCGTGGCCGAGGCCGCCGACGAGTGCGCAGCTCCAGGGTAGTTCGGCCACCGCCGCCAGTGCCTCGACCAGCCGGTGCTGTCCTTTGCGCGGGGTCACGGCGGCGACGCACAGCAGCCGCGATACGCCGTCGGTGCCCGGGGCGAGGGGCGCGATGTCGGCGCCGGGGGCGGCGACGTGGACCCGGTCGGGGGCCAGCCCGTGGTGGGAGACGAGACGGCGTACGGCCCAGTCGCTGGTGGCGATCACCGCGGGCACCGCCCGCAGCACCGCGCGCTCGCGGGCGTCCAGTTCGGCGGCGACGGCCGCGTCGAGCCCGGTCTCGTCGCCGAGCGGCAGATGCAGGAGGACGGCCATGCGCAGCCGCCCGTCCTCCGCCTCCGGTACGACGACCTCGGGCACCCCACAGGCGACCAGCCCGTCGAGCAGGACGACGGCGCCGTCGGGCAGTTCGCGCAGGGCGCGGGCGAGCGCGGCGCGGGCGTCGGCGTCCGGGCGGGGCCAGTCGCCGGCCACGGTGTGCCGGTGCACCTGCCAGCCGAAGCCGGGCAGGTCCAGGCAGACGCGCCGGTCGTAGGCGTTGCCGCCGCTCGGCGCGGCCGGGTCGTCGACCCCGTCCGGCATCACGAAGTGCACGGAGCGCAGGGACATGGGGATAATCCCGCCGTTCCTCGGAGCGAACGCCTGCCGTGGGACGTAATCCAGGCGGGCGGCCGGGGCCCGGCCGACGGCCGTGCCGGGCCCATCGATGGTCGTGTCGGGCCTGTCGATGGTCGTGTCGGTCACAGGGCACGCTCGTAACTCGCCCAGGCGATGTGCGACTCGTGCAGCGTGACGGCGATCTTCGCGATGCCCTTGGCGCCCTCGCCCAGCGCGCCCTTGTGGACGCGTTCGGCGAGCCGGTCGGCGATGACCTTGGCCAAATACTCCGTGGAGGTGTTGACCCCCGCGAAGTCGGGCTCGTTGTCGAGGTTGCGGTAGTTCAGCTCGCCGACGACGGCGCCGAGTTCCTGTGTGGCGAGGCCGATGTCGACGACGATGTTGTCGTCGTCCAGCTGCTCGCGCCGGAACGTCGCGTCCACGAGGAACGTGGCCCCGTGGAGGCGCTGGGCCGGTCCGAAGACCTCGCCGCGGAAGCTGTGGGCGATCATGATGTGATCGCGGACGGTGATGCTGAACAACGGACGACCCTCCAGGTGCGGCGCGTCTGCTCCCCGGGCCGATCTCCGCCGGGGATGCCGTGTAGTACGGCTGACTGTCTTCCCCTGTTCAGCGTCCGCTACGTCTTTTCTGAGGTCAGGCGTGTGTGTCCCGGTCCGGGTCGGTGTAGCGCACGCGGTGGCAGAGGGCGGGGATCTCGCCGGAGGCGAGGCGGGGCATGGCGTCAGGCAGCTCCTCGAAGGCGGATTCGCCGGTGATCAGGGCGTCGAGGGCGGGGTCGGCGAGCAGGTCGAGGGCGAGGGCGAGCCGGTCGGCGTAGCTGCGGTTCGCGCGGGCCGGGGAGATCGTGCCGACCTGGCTGCTGCGGAGGACGAGCCGCCGGGAGTGGAAGGCCTCGCCCAGCGGGAGGCTCACCGGGCGGTCGCCGTACCAGCTCAGTTCGACGACGGTGCCCTCGGGGCGGAGCAGTTCGAGGGCGCGGCTCAGTCCCTGCTCGGTGGCGCTGGCGTGGACGACCAGGTCGCAGTCGCCGAGGGCGTCGCCGGGCAGCGCGAAGCCGGCGCCGAGCGCCTCGGCGGTCTTCGCGCGGGCCGGGTCGGCGTCGACCAGTTGCACCCGTACGCCCGGGAACCGTGCCAGCAGCGCGGCCACGGAGCAGCCGACCATGCCGCCGCCGACGACGGCTATGCGGTCGCCGACCAGCGGCGCCGCGTCCCACAGGGCGTTGACGGCGGTCTCCACGGTGCCGGCGAGGACGGCCCGCCCGGCGGGCACGCCGTCGGGCAGGGGGGTGACGGCGGCGGCCGGAACGACGTACCGCGTCTGGTGCGGGTACAGGCAGAACACGGTCCGCCCGGCGAGCGCCTCCGGTCCCTCCTCCACCACGCCCACGTTGAGGTAGCCGTACTTCACGGGGGCCGGGAAGTCGCCCTCCTGGAACGGCGCCCGCATGACGGCGTGCTGGCTCTCCGGCACGCCGCCCCGGAAGACGAGGGTCTCCGTGCCGCGGCTCACCCCGGAGAAGAGCGAGCGCACCAGCACTTCGTCCGCGCCGGGCTCGGGCAGGGTGACCTCGCGGATCGTCCCCCGGCCGGGCGAGTCGAGCCAGAACGCACGTGCGGTGCGGTTCATCGGAGTCCTCCTGAACGATCGGGAAGCTGCACGCGTACCGAGTGGTGCACAGGCCGCGCACAAGGTAGCGGCGTTGATCGACTCTGTCATACGGCCGGAGGATGCTCGGTGGCCCTGAACAACAGTTACGACGCGAGGCCCGTACACCAGGAGACCGCCGTGGGGGCGGGTGTACAGATCCTGTTGCTGGCCCTGATCGGCACGGCGATCGGCATGGGCCCGGCGGGCTGGCTGACCGGCCTCGCGTTCGCGGTCGCCACCTGGGCGGTGCTCTCCCGGGCCCTGCAGCGGTCCGGGCTGCGCTCCTTCGGCGCGGCGAACCGGGTCACCCTCGGCCGGGCCACCCTCGTCGGCGGTGTGACCGCGCTGGTCGCCGACTCGTTCCAGGACGCGCCGCCCGTCACCCTCTTCGTCGGTCTGACCGCCGTCGCCCTGGTCCTGGACGGCGTGGACGGCAAGGTGGCCCGCAGGACCGGTACGTCGACTCCGCTCGGCGCCCGCTTCGACATGGAGGTGGACGCGTTCCTGATCCTGGTGCTGAGTGTGTACGTGTCGATGGCGATGGGTCCATGGGTGCTCCTGATCGGCGGTATGCGGTATGTGTTCGTGGCCGCGGCGCGTGTCTGGCCCTGGCTGACCGCCCCGCTCCCGCCGAGCACGGCCCGCAAGACGGTGGCGGCGCTGCAGGGCGTGCTGCTGCTGGTGTCCGGGGCGGCCCTGCTGCCGCACGCGGTCAACGCCGGTGTGGTGGCGCTGGCGCTGGGGCTGCTGGTGTGGTCGTTCGGCCGGGACGTGCTGTGGCTGTGGCGGACGTCGCGCGTGGCGACGGCGCCGGCCGTACCCGAGGTGCGGCGGGAACTGGTCGCGGGCTGACGGCCGGCCGGGGGCGCGGGCCGGCCCGCTGCAAGTGCCCCGGCCTCCTCCCCTCACCCCGCTGCCTGGTCGATGCCCGTCGCGTCGAGCAGCCGGACCACCTCCCTGCGTCCGTATCCGAGCCGGCGGGCCCGGTCGGCCGCCATGAGCACCAGGTGGGCGACGATCTCCGCCGCGTATCCGTTCTTGTGGCCGGCGTCGTACCACTCCTCGGGCTTCTCGACGCCCAGGCCGTTCATCACCAGCCCGTGCTCGCGGCGGACCTCCGCGACCGTGCCGGCCACCGCGTCCACGAGCGTCCGCCCCGGCCGCTCGCACCGCAGTGCGAAGCACCCCCGGTCGACCGGCACGCATCCCTCGGGCGGACGTGCCCGCAGCCCCGCGTACCGCTCGTCCGTGAACCCGGTGTCCCCGAACTCGTCGTGCACCAGGGCGAACCGGTGGAACCCGGGTGGCACCGGGGGCGGTGGCGGCGTGTACTCCCACCCCGCGTCCTCGTACAACTGCCGCTTCACCTCCTCCTCTTCGTCGTGCGTCACGGTGAAGCCGTTGGCGTCGTTGCGCCCCGTCGTCGTGCCGTCGGGGTTGCGGTGGAAGTGCAGGCTCACGATGTGCTCCGGTGGTCGTTGTCGTCGTTGTCGTCGCGCGTGCTCGGGGATGTCCCCATCACCGGATCGAACGGACCGCCCGCCGCGCAGGTGCCCATATCGCACAGCATCACCCGATCGCGTGACATCGCCACCCGGTGACGACACCACCGGCCGGGGCGTCACCGCGCCGACGGACCTCCGGTCGCACCGGGACGGTTGTCAGGGGCGGGCGTTATCCTCACAAAGCGCGTGCGGCACATGTGTCTTACGACCACGGGGGGTGTCCATGCACGGCCGTGACCACAATGTCCCTCAGGACTGCCCGGGCGGACACCCGGGCATGTCGACCGAGGCGGGGATCGACGTCCAGCGACAGCTGGAGTCCCTGATCCTGGACTTCCGGACCAGTGATCCTCCGATGCCGGTGATCGTGCTGCACGCCGAGGAGTCCGCCGACGACGGCCGGGTCACCGAACTCGTCGACGAGCTGGGCGAAGGGCAGCGGCGGCACGGCACGCGCCTGGCCGTCGCCCCGACCGAACCGCAGCAGGGGGACCTCGATCCGACCGCCCGGGCCGCGCGGCTCCTGTGCGACCTCGGCGATCCCCGGAAGTGGGGCGGCCGGTCCGCCTCCTACCGGCCCTACTCCTTCCCCCGCCTCAACCTGGTGCGCGCGATCCAGGAGGCCACCGACGACCCGGAGATGCGGGAGCACTGGCCGACCGCCGCCTCCGGCACCCCGGACGGCAACGCCCAGCGGGAGCGGGCCCAGACACATCTGCTGCGCATCCTCGCCCGGCAGCGCTGGCGCCCCCGCAGACCCTCGCGGCGGAACCGGCAGATGCTGCTCAGTGACGTGCAGCAGTTCCTCCCCATGGGTGTCCTGGGTGCCTTCACCGCGCTGCTCACCCGCCCCGAGTGGTACGTCGCCGTCCTGGCGGGCATCGGCCTGATGATCCTCCTCGCCGGCCTCAACCACGTGCCCGGACGCGCTCCCCTCTTCCTGTGGCTGCGCGCGGAGAGCCGGTGGTTCCTGACCACCACGTTCCTCCAGTCCGCCGCCCGCCGTCAGTCGACGAGCGTGCGGCTGCTGCGGCCCGTCCACTCCTGGCGTGCCATCGCGGCCCGGGCCTACGACGTGGCCGAGGCCATGCGCGAGGGCGGCCCGTTCCCCCTGCAGCTGTACGTGCTGGCGCTCTTCGAGGACTTACGGGACAACCACCGGCGCCGCAGCTGGGACCTGAGGGGGTTCAAGCGGACCCGCCCGCCGGTGCTGTTCCTGCGCCGGGTGAGCCGGGAGAACGGCGGCATAGAGCTGATCAGGGCGGTCAGCGACGTCCGCAGCCGGCGCAGCGAGCTCGACCCGCTGCTGATCGTGGCGGGCGTGGCGGCGGGCGACGCGGCCCTGCTCGACCGGGGCGCCGACGACACGAACCCTCCGCCCGGCCGTCCGTCGCCCGTCTCCCCGCCCTCGCGTCTTCCGCAGCGGCTGCGGCACTGGTACGACGAGTGGGCCGGCAATCTGCGGGCCGACCAGTCGCCCAGCAGGACCAACGCCCTGCCCTGGGTGCTCAGAATTCCCCTTCCGCGCGACGAGTTGGCGCAGCTGCGGCAGTCCGACTGGCGGTGCGTCCGGACGCGTCACCGGCCTCCCCTGGCCCGCCTGGTGTGGTCGGCGCACAGCCTGCTGCTGGTACTCGCGCTGGTCGTCACGGCGGGTGTCGTGCACGCCCGCGAGCTGCACCGGACGTACTGCTCGGCCGGGCTGCTGACCGCCGACCGCGACACCGAACTGCGTCCCGCGCCCGGTGGCGGCACCGAGTGCGTCGGCATAGCGACCGGGGACGTCCGGTTCGGCGCGCAGCTGAGCGGCGGAACCACCGGGGAGGGCAAGCGGCTGCAGGAGCTGGAGCGGCTGGTGCGCGCCGAGAACGCCAAGGTCCTGCGCGACCACCCCGACGCCTACGTCACCGTCGTGTACGCGGGACCCCTGAGCTCCTCCTCCGTGGACCCGTCACTGGTCAAGGGCGCCGAGGAGCTGACGGGCGTGTACCTCGCCCAGCGCGTCGTCAACGAGAACTACACGGTGAAGCTGCGGGTGCTGCTCGCCAACGGCGGTGCGGACATGGGGCATCAGAGGGTCACCGCCGACGCGATCGCCGAGTACGCCGGACGCGACCCGTCCGTGGTCGGCGTCGTCGGCTTCGGCCGCGACCTGCAGAGCAGCCCCGACGTCACCCGCCGGCTGCACGAGGCGGGGCTGCCCGTGGTCTCGGGCACCAACTCGGCGACGTATCTGCCGAAGGAATTCTCCAACTGGTTCAGCCTCGCCGCTCCCGACGAGCACCAGGCCGAGGCGCTCGGCCTCGTCGCCCGGCAGCTGCGCCCCCGGGGCCGGGCCCCGCACGCGCTGGTGCTGGCCCGTGACACCAAGGAGTCCCAGGACCGCTACACCAGCGAACAAGCCCTGTACGGAGGCCGGATGTTGAAGCGGGAGGGCTTCAGGACGCTGCCCGCGCAGCGCTACCGGGTGGCGAACGGCAAGCCGGAACTGCGGCTGCACGCGGAGAGAATCTGCCGGGGCGAGGACGTTCCCTCGGTGATCTACTTCGCGGGACGGGTCGAGGACATCGGCCCGCTGATGACCCAGCTGGGCACCGAACCGGGGTGCGCGAACAGGGAGATCTCGATCTTCACGGGTGACGATCTGAGCAAGGCCAAGTTCTCCGGCACGGGCGGCCGCGACGGCGTGGCCCCGCGGATCACCCTGTACCACGCGGCCCTGGCCGAGTTGAAGGAGGCGTCGTCCAGGACCGCCTTCTACGAGGACGCCGCCAACTACCTCCCCTGGCTGAAGGACGGAGCGGTCACCTACGACGCCGCCGACTTCGCGAGCGGGCAGACGGCCCTTTCCCACGACGCCACACGCGCCCTCTACTGGGCGGCCAGCCTCGGGGACGTACGCCAGAGCCGCGCGGCGACCTGGGTCAACCTGAGGAACGTCAAGCTCGACGGGATGGCCACCGGCACGATCGACTTCACCCACGCGCCCCTGTACGCCGAACGGCACGGCCACAGCATCGTCCTCAAACGGGTCAGGAGAACCACCGGGGGTCTCGCGGAGGCGGCGGTCCTGTGCAGCAGACCGGCCGGCGACACCGAGCCGCTCACCGTGCGGGAATGCTCGGTCAAGTGAGCGGAGCGGCGGCGGTACGCTCCCCACGTGAGGATTCCCGGACCCGAAGAGATCCGCGCGCTGCACGAGAAGCACGCGCCCACCGCCGAGGCGTTCACGCTCGTGCACACCCACTGCGAGATCGTATGGAGCGTCGCCGAACAACTCCTGCGCGCCGCACCTCACCTCGCCGACCTCGACGCCGAACTCGTCCGCGCGGGCTGTCTGCTCCACGACATCGGCGTCTACCGCCTCTACGGTGACGACGGACGCCTGGATTACGGCAACTACATCCGGCACGGCCTGCTCGGCCACGAGATCCTCGAGAACGAGGGCTTCCCCGAGCCTCTGCGCCGGTTCTGCTCCCACCACACCGGGGTGGGGGTCACCAAGGACGACGTCCTGCGCCAGGGTCTCCCGCTGCCTCCCGCCGACTACCTGGCGGTGACGGGCGAGGAGAAGCTGGTGATGTACGCGGACAAGTTCCACAGCAAGTCCCGCCCGTCGGCGTTCCTCTCCCCCGACGAGTACGCCGCCCACGTCCGCCGTTTCGGAGAGGAGAAGGTCACCGCGTTCCAGGCCCTGCGCACGGAGTTCGGCGACCCGGACCTCGACCGGCCGGTCCCGTGCGCCGGTTCCTCCGTCCGCCGGTGACCCCGATTCACCCCCAGGGGTCGGGAATCACCTCCGCCGGCGACTCGACGACCTTCTCCACCCGCAGGATCGCGCTGCGGACGGCTCCCGCCTCCGCGATCAGCACATCGGGGACTTGGGCTTCGTAGAAGCGGAGGTACCCGACGGTGCCCACGGTCGTCGTCCGCGCGCCGAGCCACAGCACCATCCGGCGCAGGTCGTCGAACTCGTCGGGATGCGCCTCCTGCCGCACGGTCAGCGCCCACTCCGGACCGTCCGAGCACAGCTCCCCGACCAGCGCTCCCCCGACCCGCAACGCCGGCCCCCGGTCCGCCCAGAGCGGATACTCGTACCCGTCGTCCTGCCGACCGCCCTCCTCCCCCAGGTGCCACCGGAGCAGGGCGAGGTCCTGCGGCGGGAGCGAGCCCGGCAGGTCGAGCGTGAGCTGGAGTTCGTGGATGTCGGCCATGATCAGAAGGCTACGAGTCCCGGTGCCGATGCCCTTCACCGCGGCCCGGGAAGGCGCCGAACACGGCGAAGCCCCCGAACCGTTGCGTCCGTTGATCTACTGTGACCGCATGACGACGAAGTCTCTTCCCAGCCTCACCCCGACCGGTACCTGCTGGTGCGGCTGCGCCAAGAAGGTCGGCGCCGGATCGTTCTTCGCCCCCGGCCACGACAAGGTGGCGGAGGCGGCGCTGCTCGCGGCCGAATACGGTTCCTCCGTGGCCCAGTTGCTGCACGGACACGGATACGGCCCCGGCCACTCGGTGAGCGCGCGTGCCGTGTCCGAGGGCGTGTGGCGGAAGTGCCCAGCCTGCGACTACGTGGGTGCGCCGGCGAGCGTCGCCAACCACACGAAGAAGGCGCACGCCGCCGTCGGCGAGCAGGCGCCAGGGGTAGAGCGTTGACCGAACCGGGCTCCAGCCAGCGCGCCGACCTCGAGAAGGCGGTGCGCACGTACGGTGGTTGCTGGGACACCGAACGCGGCCTGCGCGCACTGCGCGACGCCGGGCACGACCCGCAGGAGAAGCCCGCCCGGCAGATCCTACGCGACCTCGCGAGCGAAGGTCTGCTGGTGAAGGTGGAGGACCGGCCGGTCCGTTACAGCGCGGTGCGGGCCGGCTGAAGCGCGCTGGCCCGCATCACCGTTCCTGCCGTCACCCCGGTCGGGGCGTCGTCAGTGACGGCGCACCGCGGAGCCGACGGCATTGGACCTGCGCGGGTTGAAGACCCAGACACCCTGTCGGTGGCGGCGCCCGCACATGCCTTGCCTTCTGCTTGCACCGCGCCCGGATTTGTCCACGCCCCTGCCGATCGAAGTGCAGGAGCCGATGTCCGCTCCCTTCCTCGAAACGAGGGGATGAAGCACATGCCTTGGGCTTCAGGCGGAGATACTCGAGCCGACAATACGTACGGGCTCCGACAACACCACACGAGCGCCTTCGAAGTCGGCCAGGCGGGACGCGACCGTGGCGACGGCGAGGCGGTCCGAAAGGGCGGCGGAGAACTTCAGGCCGCGTACGGCCCGGGGGCCACGTCGGGCAGGACCAGGCTCTCGCCGACGTTCTCCCGTGCCGCGCGCCAGGCGGCCGGGGTAAGGTCCTCGCGCAGGCGCAGCCAGCCTTTTCTCGGAGCAATGGGCCGCGTCCACCGCCTACGCGGGTGAGATCACCGTCTGACGACGGACTGGTCGGAGTGCGACCGAGGCACCCCGAGTCGTGTCCTCAGCCCGCTCCGAGGGCGAACTGCTCGCGCAGCAGCGCCTCGTGGAGCCGTAGGGTGCGGCCGTCTGGCAGGGTCTCCAGAACCTGTACGCCGTCGTAGTTGAGGAGTTGTCGCAGGACGGCGGCGAAGCCGTCGCCCCGGGTGACGGGCATGCCGGCGCGCTGGGCGAGCGCGGCCACGGGCAAGGTTCCGCTGACGGAGACGGGGTCGGGCGTTGTTGTGGAGGTCGGCTTGGCGCTCTTCATTGGGGAGCCGTAACAGGGAGGCGCGGGCCGGGCGAAGCCCGTTCCCACGCCTCACCTCACGATCCGTCGATCAACTCTTGTACCTCGGGGGGGATCTTCTTGTCGGAGCGGAGGACCCTGAAGGCTTCCGCCTGTTCAGGAGATGGCCCGATCGCTATGGCCAGATCCGGAGAGATGCCGCTCACCGCATAGGCATTCTCTGAGGTCTCCGGCACTTCGGCGCCTTGGTCATTCGTGTCACGGCACGGCGGACTCGTGGCGGTACCGAGCTTCTGTCCGGCCTTGAACTCGACATTCGAGAGCCTTATGTACGTGCGACCTTCATAGATGACGTCGCTCGCGCACACACTCTCGCTGTTCGCGCCGGCACCTTCGGACCCTTCTGATCCACACCCGACCGCGGTGAACGCCACGGCTGCCAATCCCGCCGCAATCGCACGTGGTCCGACCCAGCTCACGAAGTCCTCCTAATAAATGCTGCGAAGCCCCATGACGTCGCCCTTACCGAGTGTCCTCTTCTTCACTTCGCAGCGGTCCGCCTTGGTGTACATGGTGAGATTCGAGTGTCCGGAACCCACGTGGCCCAGCCCGAAGATGTGACCGGCCTCATGCGTGCCGGTGTTGAGTACATCGTGGTACCTGCCGTTGCAGGTACTCGTCGGATTCCTCGTGAAGTCGAAGTCCGCGATGTTGAACCTCACGTCCGCTTCCCGGAGGTCGTTCTTGCCAACCGGGTTGGGCCATGTCCACGCGCATGTCGAGGCGACGGCCCCGGCGGCCAGGTCACCGGCGTCCCACGTGCTCTTGCCATCCCGGGCAGTGCACGTCCCGTTGGCGCTCACGTCCGCTTCATACGTGGTCGTACCCGCGTAGTGACTCTTGGCGGGTACCTGGTCGGTCAGGCCACAGTTGTTGGTGCTGGCCGTGATCCGTCCGATCGAGCCTTCGAAGTACTCCAGCGCTTGAGAGCGTGTCATGCCTGCGGGATAGGCCCCGTCCCCCAGGTACCAGTTGTAGATGCCGTACTCTTTCCGGTCCAGTGTCGAGTAGGCGCCGTCCTGGCACTCGCCGGGGGAGCTCGCGGCGTCCACCTCGGCCACTCCGAGGCCGTCGGGTGCGGGCGGCTCGGACACCGGTGAGTCCGATTCCTCCGTCAGATCACCCGCCGTCAGCCGCGGGCTCACGACATCGGCACGGTCCTCGCCTGCGGTTACCGACTCCGTGTTGGCCTCGGACAGGTCATAGGAGACCTTGCCGTCCGAGGTGACGATCAGCGTGAATCCGTGCTCCGTACCGTCTTCGGCCAGCATGTCGATACTTACCGCTGTGTCGGCCTCCGGCATCTCTATTCCGGTGCCGTCATAGGTGACGACGAGACCCTCCACATCGCAGGTGTGCACGTTCAAACCAGTCGGCAATTCGTATACCGATAACTCATCCGTGGTCGGACATATCGGTATTGCGCCTGCGCCGGCCTGTGCGTTGCCCCCGGCGACAGCGAGCGATGCGGCCAACGCGAACGCCACGCTGGTTCTACCTACGAGTCCTGGATGGCGTCCAGCCACTCTCCACCCCCTGTGATTCAGCCCCATTGCACGGGACGGTAATCGAACAGACATCCTTACATCTATGATCGGATCGTGAGAGGGTGCTTTCCGGCCAGTGATCCGGATCCGCACAGGCATACTTTCCCGCGTGACGAGCCGTCATCGGGCCTGCGGTGACGCCTTCACCAAGCAGTCCACATAGCCGATCCTGCCGTCGAAGCCCGGCAAGGCTGAAATAACCCCTCGGTACCACCCAGGGCCTCTCGCACGATCGAGATCCGTCCGGATTCATCCGGTGAGACCGAGGACGGTCAGGGGACTTCGGCGGTCGCGGGCGGTGTGGCATAGGGCAGCGGCAATGTTGGTGTGGCCGTCTTGGCGGTGGACGCCGATATCGACCGCTCCTTCGGCATATGGATTTGGGAAGAGTCGGTGATCGCCGGATTGCTGCAGACTCCGGAGTACGCCCGACATGTCATCCAGCGGTACTCGGAGTTTCTGGACGGAGCCGATGATGTCGAGGCAGACGTCCGCTCCCGAGTGCGGCGCCAGAAATGGCTTACCGGTCCGGGCGCAAGCTGCATGTGTTGATGTGGGAGGCCGCGCTGCGGTCGCTGATCTGCCCGCCCTCGGTGCTGGCGAGCCAACTCGACCGCCTCAACGACATGATCGGCATGGACACGGTCGAGTTGGGTGTCATCACCCTTCGCGGCACCCGTCAAGATCGTCCCAGGCAACGGCTTCTGGGTGCTCGACGGCCGACTGGTCGTCGCCGAGGACTGACACGCCGAACTGTGGCTGGACGAAGCCGACAACATAGCCTTGTACAAGAAGGTCTGGAGGGCCCTCAGCGAGTCGGCGGTGTACGGGGCCGACGCCCACAACGTCATCAACTCGGCCCGCCGGTCCTTGAACCCGCGGTGATGGCGTTGCGGGTACGTGTGCGGGACGGAACGCATCACGAGCAGGCGTGGCGCCGGTGGACTCGGGCCCGCACCTCGGTCGAAGGCAGAAGGCCGCTGTC
This sequence comes from Streptomyces fungicidicus, assembly GCF_003665435.1. NCBI lineage: Bacteria > Bacillati > Actinomycetota > Actinomycetes > Kitasatosporales > Streptomycetaceae > Streptomyces > Streptomyces fungicidicus. The sequence goes on along the minus strand of NZ_CP023408.1, from coordinate 74,139 downwards.
TTGGGCCGCCAGGAGGGCCCTCGAAGCGTCAGGGCCTGGGTTCCTCCGGCTTGACGGCAGTGGTGATCGCGCCGTGCTGTTCAGTGTCTGACGGGTCGAATGACTCGTGCTCCTCCACTACTTCTCCGTCCACGACGTCCCCCTCCGTCGCTCGGTGCGCCGGGTCCGCCAGAGGCAGGCCGGCGAGGTGCTTCTTGAGCCTCTTGGCCATCGGAAGGTAGGTCGCGAGAGTGAGGCCGCCGGACACAACGGCCCCAACGACGGGGATGGCCTTGGAGACGCCCTTCGCGAAGGACTGCTTGGTCATTTGAACGCCGAGGTAGGCCGCGGACTTTTTCACGAGCGGGTAGATGAGACCCTTGGTGAGCGCCTTCTGAGGCAGCTTCTTCGCGACCTGCTTCGACATCATCCCGGCGACCTTCCCCACGGCAACGTTCGCCGACTGGGTGCCGAACATCACGCCGAAGAACAGCGTGAGCACCCCCATGGTCGCGTCATCGACGTCATCGCCCTCGTCGGAGAACAGGTCGGGCCAGCTGTAGAGATAGGCGAGCTTCTGCGCGATGCGCAGCATGTGACCGACGTACTGGGCCGCGTCGGCGGGCACCGTGGCGGGAAGGGCGAGGATGCCGGGTATCCCGGCGGCGGCCGAGAGGGCGCTGACCTTCGCGGTCTCGTAGCGGATGGATTCATTGGCGATCTTGTCGAGGACCTCGACAGTGATGCCCGCGGCAGCGGGAGTCTCTTCTATCGCTCGTCGGATCTCGTCCTCGGAGCAGTGGCGAGCCAGCGCACTGCGGAGGTACGCCTCCCTGTGGATACGCACACCCGGAAACTTCGCCGCCGCCAGCAGCACCGCGAAGAAACGCGACTCGGGGTCATCGACCTCTTTACCCTGCTTCATGGCAGGAACTTACAGTACCTCCGAGCTGCAAGGGCCGGCATGGATCAGCTCGGTTGAGACCTCGTTATGTAAGTGACGGTGGCGTGAGGGTCGGCTCGCGTCACGAGGCCGATTGTCACCCGGGGGGCGATCGCCGGCGCGGGCACCCGGCGAGCATGGCGCCGGGCCCACTGAAGGTGTGCTGTGGAGGCGGGATGCGCAGGGTCCTCCGGTGGGCGTGTGCTTGCCGGAGGACCCTGCGATCGGTGCCACCTCTGTCAGCGTGCCGCGAACTCCACGAAGGCAGCCCACGCCGTGGGTTCTACGGCGAGTGCGGGGCGAGTTGTGTCCTTCGAGTCGCGGACGTGACCTTGGCGGGGCGGGTGGCGACCTCGACGCATTCGCCGCCTTCCTCGCTGCTGTAGCTGTTCCTGCGCCATACCAACTGGTCTATCTGCGGCTGCCGTACGTCTCGTTCATGGCTCTCTCAGCAACTTCTACACATACGCCAACGATTCTCGAGAAGTCAGGGCCTGCGCCCGGATGATCCCGTACTTGGCCTACAGCGCACGGACGCGGTCCCGCTCCGTTTGCAGGCGGCTGACGTTCTGTACCTCGGCGTACGCGATCCTCCGCCCTTCCTTCGTTTCAATCAAGGTGAAGGGACCAGCGATACCCGCGTTCTCCTTACGGTCGAGCAGCATCACCTGCATCTCGACGTTCCGCCGCTGCCCCATTAGGAGAATCTGCTCAAGCTGGCCACGCAGGATGCCTCGGCCTCCGATGGGAAGCCTGAACATTGCCTCACCCATGACAAAGCTGGCGAGCAGCGCGTCACGGCTGGACAAGATCCACTCCGCATGCAGGCGGTGCGCGTCAGAACAGATACAGATCGGGCGAGTGCGGGCCCGTGCTCTACCGCCTCTTGCGGGAGCGCCGTCCGGCGCGGCCCTGGCAGGTGCGGTATGCGTGCCTCCTCCGGCAGGTTCTCCCACGTGGGGCGAAAACCGTGAACCTGGCCCTCGCCGACCATGGCCGCAGGTTCCAGGGGCGGCCCCGGTCGTCAATCACGACGTCAAGCGGAAGGGGGTGGCCGGGCTTGAGCTCCGGCACCAACGCCAGCAGTAGCCGGCGGACACACGGGTTCCGTAGCCCTCTGCCCGGCGGGACTCGAGGAAGACTTCCATCTCCTGCGGGCTGTCGGCAACCATCAGCTGCATGCGGTCGTCGGGCTCCCAGACAACCGGGCCGCCCGGTTCGAGGCCGAGGAGCCGGACGACCCAGCGCAGTAGGCGTCGCTGCCGCCGCAGGGAACTGGCTCTCCAGCGGGACGACGCGGCACGGGATGTCCCGCTTGGCCGCTGCCGCCTTGCTGTTGGCCACGGTGCCCATCTCGCCCGGCCGCACCACCTGGTGCTCGTCGAGGAGGAAAAGGGGCACGTGGGCGACGTCGCAGATCAGAACGTTCAGGCTGTTCTTCTCGGTAGTCATGAAGCTGTTGAAGTACTTGAACAGGTCCTGTACCTCCCGCTTGCGGGAGCCAGCGACCTTCCTCATCGTCTTGGTGAACGACTGGGAGCCGGTGGCGTGCAGGGCCGGCAACCCTTGCCGATAAAGCTCACCGAGCAGTTGGAGACGATCACGCTCCTGCCGGTGTCAGGTCCGCCGGTGGCGACGACTTCCTTGCGGTCGGCGCGCTTGGCCTTCTCCACGGCGTTGAGCACCATGCGGTAGGCCACCTGCTGTTCGTCCAGGAGCACGAACTGCTGTCGTTCACGCACCTCTTCGACGGCCACGGACATCAATTGCTTCGATGGCGCCGTGGCACCGGAGAGCAGCTCGTCAGCGGCTCGGGCACCGCGAGGCCTGTCACTCGATACGGAACGGAGGTGGTCGAGGAACTCACCTCGGTGCTGTGTGCAGGAAAGCCACGCCGCTGATCCGGTGCCCGTGACCGGCCACGGCTCCGTTGAAGTTGACCAGGTAGTCACAGTAGCGACAGACCTGCTCGAAGAGATTGAGAACAGGGTGGGTATAGCGCTCGACATGGCACAGTGTCGGATCGTCCTCGTGGGGCAGGGCCTCGCTCCACTGCTGCAACTTTATTAGGACATGGGACGGTTCTCCGGTGGAGGGATGCAAACCGGCGAGGACGACATCGGCACGCTTGCTATCAGCAGGAGGGCATACTCCAGCATCATCTCCACATCGCCCAGACCGGCGTCGGTGAGCGCGGCGGCAAGGACGGGGATGCTGCACTCCCAGGAGCGCGCCTCCGAGGGGCTGGGCCGGTAACCGTGCATATGAGCGAACTGGTCGGCGAGGTGCAGGAACAGCGAACCGTCGAACGCCATGACGGCGACCGTTTTGGCGGACGCGCGGAGCAGCAAGGCTTTCCCCCCAGGCAGCACAATATGACTCGTGCGGGTGGGGGCCTGTCCTTCGAAACTTCACCGGGGTGGAGCGGAAGCCCGTCGGGCCGCATTGGCGATGACTGCGAGATTACCTCGTGTCGTTGGGAGACGTCCGTGGTGGCCAAGGCAACCGAGAGCCGTGCCAGTGTCCCGGCCACCCACCGTCGTGGCCCGGCGAGCCGCGCGACCGTGCCGCGGAACATCTCCCCCCCCCCGGTGGCGAAACCGAGCGTTTCCAACCGGGTGTTGTTGTGCGAGCACACTGCCTCTCGCGCCGGTGTGCCGGTCCGGCCGTCCATCCGTCCGGGCCGTGCGTCACACCGGCAGCGCGTGCAACTTGGTGCCGTGCAGGGCAAAAACGCGCTCGCCGTCGGTGGCCACCAGCCAGGCGTGGTGGTCGCCGGTTCCGTCGTTGAACGTCCAGCGCACCGCGCCGGTCTTCGCGTCCAGCGCGATGATGCCGCCCTTCTCGTCGAGGTCCGTCGCGCCGTAGAGGGTGTCGCCCGCCTTCACGTACTGCCGCGGCACCTGGAGTCCCGCGTCCGCGAGGGCCTCGGACTGCCAGAGCAGCTTGCCGGTCCGTGGATCGACGGCCCGCAGCGTCTTGGCGCTGTCGGCGATGTAGAGCACGTCGTCCACCACGGCCGGCTCCCTGAAGAGGCCGAACTCCGACGCCTCCAGGGACCACTTCTCCTTGCCGTCGGACAGGGCGAAGGCCTGGAGGTTCCTCTCCTGCGGGACGATCACCAGGTCCTCGTGGACGGCGAAGAAGCCGTAGTTCGTCTTGGTGGTCTTCCGCGTCCACACCTGGCCGCCCGTGGCGGTGTCGCGCACGGTGAGATTCTTCTTGACGTCGGTGTAGACGAGGTGGCGGCCGCGGACGGCGGCGTGGATGCCGTTCTGCGCGGTGCCGAGGTCGCGCTGTTCCTTCCAGGCGATCCTGCCCGAGGCGCTGTCGAGGGCCGCGATGACGTTCGTCTTCGACGACCCGTCGTCCTCGAGGATCTCGGCGATGACGTACACCTGCTTCTCGTCCACCGCGATGGGCTGCGGCTGCCGGTAGTCCTTGCCCAGGCGGCTGCGCCAGGTCTCCTTACCGGAGGCCGGGGCGTAGCCGATGACGGTGCCGTCGTACTCGCTGCTGGCCAGGTACAGCGTGTCCTTGCCGAGCAGCAGGGTCGCGCCGGGGACCGTGCCGCCCGGCAGGGACCACTTCTGCTTGCCGGTCGCGGTATCGAGGGCGGCGAGCGGGCTGCCACTGGCGATCACGGCGCCGCCCGCGACCACGAACTCGTCGTTGTCCCCGTAGGTTTCGGCAGAGGTCGTCCTCGTCCACAGCGGTGCGGGAGCCTTGCCGTCCCCGCCCTTGCCGCCGCTGTCGGCGGAGCCCTTCTCGTCGCCCTTCGGCTGCTCGCCGCCGCCACTGCCGGAATCCTCGACGTCCACGGCGTCGTCGTCACAGCCGGCCGTACCGGCGGCCAGGGCGGCCAGCGCGAGACCGCCGCCGGCCAGCCGGAGCACACGCCGGCGGGAAGCGGGCCTGCCCGTCCCGGACGACCTGAACGATCTGCCCTGCACCATGCCGTTGCCCGTGGCCATTCGTCTTACCCCCGTGTTGCGTCGGAGCGGGAACACACATCAGGAGGGGCCCACGCCGTACCGAACATACGGACGTACGCCCCTGCCGCGAGGAACGCTAACCGACACCCTGGTGAGCGCAGTCCGGCGGAGCACAACCGGGACGGCACCGTGAACCGGTCGAGACAAGACAACACCGCCCGACCACGCGGGACGCGCCGCCGGGCTGGTCCTCGCGCGGCCGCCGGCCGGGGGCCCGTGCGCCCCCGAATTCGCTTCGCCCGGGGATTCCCGAACGCCGGTGGGCGGGCGACATCGCGGGGGAGGATGACCGCATGACGGTTGAAGGCTCCTCGATCGACTCCACCAGGCCCAGCATCGCCCGCGTCTACGACTACCTGCTCGGCGGCAAGGACAACTACGCCGTGGACCGGGAAATTGGCGACGTGTTCCTGCGGGACCTGCCCGGCTCGGTGGCCATCGCCTTCGCCAACCGCGCGGCACTGACACGGGCGATCACAGAGATCGTCACGACCACCGACGTGCGGCAGTTCATCGATCTGGGCAGCGGTCTGCCCACCGCCGACAACGTCCACCAGGTCGCGCAGCGGCACGCCCCGGAGGCCCGGATCGTATACGTCGACAACGACCCCCAGGTGCTGGTCCACGGCTGTGCGCTGCTGGAGCAGAACGACCGCACCCGGGTCGTCCGGGCCGACGTACGCGACCCCGAAGGCGTCCGCACCCACCCGGCCACCCTGGAACTCATCGACTTCGACTGCCCCGTCGCCGTCGTCTTCAGCGCCGTCCTCCACCACGTCAACGACGAGGAGGACCCTGCCGGAATCGTCCGCCACTGGCGGGACCACGTGCCCTCCGGAAGCCACTTCTTCGTCAGCCACTTCCGTTCCGGCGACAACCCGGAGACCGCGGAGGCCGAACGGGTCCTCCAGCAGACCTTCGGCCGCGGCCGGTGGCGCACCGACGAAGAGATCGCCTCCCTGCTGGACGGCCTGGAGATCCTCGCCCCCGGAATCGTCCCCGCACCCTTGTGGCGTCCCGACACGGTCGACAACCCATGGACCGCGAGCGGCGCGGAACGGCAACTCAGCGTCTGGGAACGCCTCATCGCCGCCGGGCTGGCCAGGAAGGTATAGCGCCCGGCTGCCGGGGATCGGCTGCGAGGCGCAGGCGGTCCGCGGACGGCGCTCTGCCCGCCGCGCCGGACGCGGCGCACGGTCGGCCGTGCCGAGCGAGGGAAGGCCGCCGCGGGGCTCTGGGCCGGCGTCCCTCTCCTCACCAACGGCCCGCTTTCAAGGTGCCGACGTGCACAGCACGCAGAACTCGTTGCCCTCGGCCGCGAAGTCGGAACACCTGGCCTCGGTACTGCGGTCGATCGGGCCGACATCGAGGTGCAGCCGGTTCTTCACGACCTCACCACGCTACTCACCATCGCGATGCTGGTGGCCGGCGGGGTCACCACCATGGAGTACGCGACGCTCATCTTCGCCCCGCCGGTGACGGTCATCGCCTGACTGGTGATGGCCTCCTTCTCCAAGGCCCTGCGTATGGAGCGGGCCGAGCGCGAGGGCCGGATCCTGCGCCGGCGTTCGGCGGCGGCGCACGGCGGCCACGCGCCCGAACGCACCTGGCGGCAGCGACTGGAGCGGATGCGCTCCTACCCGTCGACGAAGCAGGTCCGCAGAGGTGTCGGCCGACGCCGTCAAGGACACCGCGGACAGCGGGCCGAAGGCGTAGGCGCCGCGCGCTTGGCGTTCCTACGGTGGTGACGGCCACCGTAGGTGCCCGCCGGGCCCGGGCGTGACGCGAAGATCTGACGAATCACGGGCTCGCCGCGTACCCACTGCGTTCAAGGCATTGACACGTGCATTACATGGGCTTTACGTTCCGGCCATCTGAGAGCGCTCTCAGAGCCTTGTCCTGTCACGACTTGAGGTGACGCATGCCATCCCCACGCACCAGACCGGCAACCGTTCTGCTGCTGGCCTCAGCCCTCGCCTTCGTCGGCCTGGGCCCGGCCGCCGCACCGGCGGCCGCCGCCACCGTCCCCGTAGGCTCCGGAAGTTACTCCGACACCCGGCCCGCCGGCACGTCGGGCCCCACCACCAACACGGGAACACCGGTCACTCCCAAGGTGACCGCCGCCGCCAAGAACCGGCCCGTGCCGACCAACGACTGGTGGTCCTCCCTGGCCTTCCAGCGCTACGGCGACAACCCGTACTCCACCCCCATGTACGGACACCCCCTCACCTACCAGGCCACGGCCGGCGGGCTCGACGTCGGCTACCCGACGACCCCCGCGATCGTCGGCGACGGCCGCCAGTACGAGTACGCGCACAAGCGCGACCTCACCATCGGGCTGACCGGCCTCAACTCCCCCGACACCAAGGCCGACGACTGGTCCGACTGGACGGTCACCCCCTACTGGTCCGACGGCTCCCGCACCCTGCGCACCACCATCGGCCACGGCTCTCCGTTCGTGTACGCCAAGGGCTCCGGCGGCAACGCCCAGATCACCACCGCAAACGCGCCCACCGTCTTCGCCGACCAGGGCAACGTCCTCGGCATCACCGTCGCCGGGCACCACTACGCCCTGTTCGCGCCGACCGGCAGCGACTGGAACGTCGCCGGGTCCACCGTCACCGCGGGCCTCGGCTCCAAGGACTACTTCTCCGTCGCCGTGCTGCCGTCCACCGGCGCGCTGGCGACGTTCAAGAAGTACGCCTACAGCTTCGTCACCGGCTCCAAGGTGACCTGGAGCTACACCGGGGGCACCGTCGGGGCCACCTACACGCTCACCACCGAGGCGAAGGAAGGCACGGAGCGGGGCACGCTCCAGGCCCTCTACCGCCATCAGTGGCTGAACACCACGGACCCGCTCACCTCGTACACCTACGTCTCGCCGCGCGGCACCATGAAGGTCCGCGAGTCGGCCTCGTTCACCACCCGCCAGAAGGCGGCGCCGGTGCTGCCCGCGCTGCCCAAGTCGAACGGCGTGGACACCGCCCGGCTGCGCGGCTACCTGAACGACGTCGTCAACGCCTCCGACCCCTTCTCCGGAGCCGCCGACACCTACTGGACCGGCAAGGCCCTCGGTCGCCTCGCCCAACTCGTCCCGGTGGCCGACCAGATCGGTGAGACCGCCGTCCGCGACCGGATGCTCGGCCTGATGAAGGGCAAGCTCCAGGACTGGTTCACGGCAGGCGGCGCGAACGAGTTCAGCTATGACAAGGACTGGAAGACCCTCACCGGCTACCCCGCCTCCTACGGCAGTGACACCGAGCTGAACGACCACCACTTCCACTACGGCTACTACGTCTACGCGGCGGCGATCGTCGCCCAGTACGACCCGGCCTGGGCCGCCGAGTCCGCCTGGGGCGGCATGGTCAAGACCCTCGTGCGGGACACCGCCAACCCCAGCCGCACCGACACCGCCTTCCCCTTCCTGCGCGGCTTCGACATCTACGCGGGCCACAGCTGGGCCTCCGGCCACCAGGGGTTCGCCGCCGGCAACAACCAGGAGTCCTCCTCCGAGTCCACCAACCTCAGCGCCGCCCTCATCCTGTGGGGCTCCGCCACCGGCGACACCTCGCTGCGTGACCTCGGCACCTTCCTGCTGACCACCGAGTCGGAGTCCATCGCCCAGTACTGGTTCGACGCCGACGAGCAGGTCTTCCCGTCCTCGTTCGGTCACGACACGGCCGGCATGGTGTGGGGCAGTGGCGCCGCCTACTCCACCTGGTGGACCGCCAACCCCGAGGAGATCCACGGCATCAACGTCCTGCCCGTGACCGGCGGATCGCTCCACCTCGGCGGTGAGAAGGCGGCGATCCGGCGCAACATCGCCGAGATGGAACGGGAGAACGGCGGCCCGGCCGTCGAATGGCGCGACATCCTCTGGGAGTTCCAGTCCTTCGCAAACCCCGCCACCGCCAAGGCGAAGTGGGACGCGGGCAACGCCGACTACACCCCCGAGGACGGGGAGTCGAAGGCGCACACCTACCACTGGCTCAACACCCTCGACACCCTCGGCGCACCGGACCCCACCGTGACCGGTGACATCCCCACCTCCGCCGTCTTCACCAAGGGTTCGACCAGGACCTACGCGGCCCACAACCACGGGGCGACGGCCCGCACCGTCACCTTCTCCGACGGCAAGACCCTCTCCGTACCGGCCCGTTCCACCGCGACCGGCACGGGAACCGGCTCCACGGACCCCGACCCCGACCCGGATCCGGAGCCGCCGACCGGGAACACCTTCCAGCTGCGCAGTGGTGGCGCCCTGACCACGGCGACCGGCGGCACGGTGGGCAGCGACACCATCGCCTCCGCCGGCGGCGCCAACCGCGACGGCACCCCGTACCAGCCCCTCGTCTACGAGATCCGCGGCGTGAAGGGCACGCTCACCCCGGGCGCGGGAACCGCCTTCCGGCTCCAGGTGGACGCCGGCACCACGGTCGGGCTCGGCCAACAGGCCCGGATCAGCTACGACTTCACCGGCGACGGCAGCTTCGACCGCACCGAGACGTACCAGTACTTCGCGAGCGACCCGGTCACCGGCTGGGAGGAGTACACGCAGGCGCGCGGCCTCAAGGCGTCCACGGGCACCCCGGGCAACCTCAACGGCGGCACCGTGCGCCTCGAGGTGTGGAGCGCCATCGGCAACGGCACCTCGAAGCTCCAGACGGGCACGGACAAGTCGGTGGTGGTGATCCCCTACAGCTGAGCCGTCCAAGGCCCGCGGCGGGGACCGGCATCCGGCCGGTTTCCCGCCGCACGTCTGTCTGAACCGGTTCCATCGACGCATGTCAGCCCCGTTGCAGGTCCATGCGGTTGATCTGCGCCAGGAGCGGCGGCTCCGACTGCCCTTCATGGCCGAGGTGCAGTTCCTGTCGCGCTCGGGTGGCCATCACGTAGTACGACATGCGCAACGTGGCGGAGGTGGGGTCCGTCCCCGCGTCCCAGTGGGTGTCGGGGATGACGACGGTGTCGAAGCTCAGCCCTTTCGCGCTGCGGCGGTGCACGATCACGATGCCGGGCCAGCCGAGGTCGAGGTTGCGGTACTGACCGCCCTTGGACTCGGACGTGTACAGCTGCGGCTTCAGGCGGGGCGCACGGTTCTGGATGCTGCCGAGCAACGAGAACTGCGTGTGCTTGGTCGCGGCGATCACCCCGATGCTCTTCTTGGGCTGCGCCTCGGCGAGCAGGACGAGCAGGTCCGCGACGCCCCGCTCGTGGAACCGGTGTAGGCGCGGCACCGGTCCCTGGCGGGCGGGCAGGATCGGCACGTCGGCTCCGGTGTGGAAATGGGCCGCCAGGGATGCGATCTGTTCGGTGTTGCGGTGATTGCCGTCGAGTTCGTGCCGGGTGCACCGGCCGAGGTTGCGGACGATCTCGTCGAGGGTCGAGTTGGTATCGGTGAGCCGCTGGCACTGGTCCGCGAAGACGGTCGTACGGGCGCCCAGCATGCGGCAGAGCAGGTAGAACTCCGGCGGCAGGTCCTGGCCTTCGTCGATGACCAGCGTGGGTCCGACGGTGGGGGCGGTCTCGGCTGCACGGTTGTGGAGGGCGTCCCAGTCGTACCAGCCGTCGCCACTGCCCGGCGGCGTGGCTCCGTACCACTCGGCGAGCCAGCGGTGTGCGGTCATGACGCGCACCGAGCGGTCCGCGGGGCCCAGTGCGTGCACCGTGCCGGCGAGTGACTGACGCAGCAGGTTGGAGTAGGTCAGCAGGACCACCGGGGTGCCGGTGAGGGCGAGCATGGCCGCGCGCTGCGCGGCCAGCACGCTCTTGCCGCTGCCAGGCGGCCCGCCGACCAGGTGGTTGCCGTCGAAGGGAAGACTGTCGAGGCCGGCCCGCTGGTCGGGGTCCAGGTCGAGGTAGCTGATGGTCATGTTCGCTCCAGGGCGCCCGCCGCGGCGGCGCGGGCCGCGGTGACGATCGACTGCAGGTAGCCGGGAACCCGTTCGCCGCCGACGACGAGTGCCCGGTCCAGGAGGCTGTTACCGGCCTCGCAGCTGGTCTCCGGGAGCAGGGCGCAGGCGTGGCAGGCGGCCCGGTTGAGGTTGCCGAAGCCCTGCCCCGAGTGTTCGGCGCACAGCGGGTCGGCGGAGCACCAGGCGGCGGACTCGACCATCCGCAGCAGCGTTTCGGCGAGCCGTGGTGGCTCGCCCTGGCGGACCAGTCCGCCGAGGGTTCCTTCGGCGTCCCCCGCGGCGGTGTAGACGAGGATGCCGTACTGGTCCTGTTCGGGGCGGGCGTAGATCCGTTCGCGCAGGCTCGCCGTCGTGTAGCCGGACTCGAAGGACAGCTGGCGGATCACGAGGTGGGCCAGGGTGTGCAACAGGACGAAGCGCGGGGAGAGTTCGGGACCGGTCACGTTCTGCAGTCGGTCCTTCTGGAAGGAGCGGTCGAGGTCGGCCCGCATGCCCTTGACGCGTCTGCGTACCTCCGGGTCCTCCTCCCAGTCCTTCAGCTCGCCCTGGTCGAGGGTGAGGAAAATGCCCTCGCCGAAGACCTCGACGGCAGGCAGCCACTTCAGCCGGCGCGAGGTGTCGACGGGAACGACGGCGGCGTCCGGGGAAACCCGGGTGAAGCCGGACAGGGCACGGACCTCACGGAGCCGGTCGGCGAGGACGACGCGTCCGAAGCGGCTCGCGAGACCGGCCCAGGGTTCGTCGGTCTCGCCTGCCAGGCCGAGCGTGGTCTCGCGCAGGGCGAAGTCACGGGTGGCGGGCGGGGCGGGTGCCGTGAACGCGGCCCATTCCTCCCGGCTCAGGTCGGGCCGTGCGGGGCCGTCGGGCGCGGCAGCCGTAACGGCAGGGCTCGTTCCGCCCGTCTCCTCGGCCAGGAGTGCGTCCAGCAGACCGTCGTCGGCCGCCGTGTCCTCCTGGATCATCTGCCGGAACAGGGGGGCACGGGGCGAGGCGGGGTCGCGGCACAGCGACACCCAGAGGTGGTGTTCGCGGACCTGGTCCGCGAGCGCGTCGTCGGTGTGCGCGGGGACGTCGGTCTCGGGGATGTCGAGCGCGGAGTGCACGATCGGGTAGTAGAGGTTGCCGGCGGTGCGCTGCACGATCTGCACCGGGCGGGGACAGTCGACGGCTTCACCGGCACGCTGCCACGGGTTCCGTCCCGAGCAGCGCATACCGTGGGTGCCGAGGATGTCGAGCAGGTCCCGGACGGCTCCGCAGCCCTTCGCGGTGCAGGCGACGGAGAGCGCTTCGAGGCCGGAGGCCCGTTCGGAGACGAGGAAGCGCAGCTTCTCGCGCTCCCCGCACTGCCGCCGTTCGCCACCGTCGCGCCGCGAGTGCGCCCAGAACCACCAGTCGACGTCGCTGAGATGCCCGGCCTGGCAGATCTGAGCGAACCGCATCGGCGCCAGCGTCCGCGTCGGGGAGCAGGAGGGGCAGCGCGGTGCCTGGCCGCGCTTCTCGTCGGCGATCCTCCACCGCTTCATCCGTCGGCAGGCACCGCAGAACAGCCAGGAGGGGAAGCGGATGTACGGCGCTCCGGGTGCGTCCGCGACGTCGAAGCGGTCGCCCGCGGCGGCGGGCGCGGCGTAGAAGCCGGAGACGCCGAGGCGGTCGGCCAGCCGGGGCGAGTCGATGGGCTGTCTGCCGCGGGAGGGCCAGTCGCCGATGCCGGTGGCGACGAACGACTCGCCCTGGATGTCGAAGACGGCCCCGACCCCGAAGGGCACCACGGTCTGCGACTGACGTACCCGGAGTGTGCGGCTCACAGGTCGGCTCCCTTCACTGTCATCTGACATTCCCGGTCGACGTTGCGCATCGAGTTGGGTGTCTCCCACAGTCCGTGGACCTGCTCGAAGCTCTTGATGAGGTTGGACTGGCCCTTGCCCTGGCTGCGGTAGTACAGCTCGCGGCCGTCCTTGCGGGCCTGGCGCGCGAGGTCCTCCCAGGCGGCGAGCAGCCCGGCGAGTTCCTTGCGCACCGCGTCACCGGCCCCCGGCTCCGCGGTGTCCGCCCGCACCGCCAACTCCTCCGCCAGTTCCTCCGCTTCGGTCATCCGGTCGAGGATCCGCCCGGCCTGGTTCTCGGCCGCCAGTCCGAGCCGGTGCCGTACGAGGACGACGAGCACGGCGTGCAGGGCGCGGCGGCGGGAGGGTACGGACCAGGGGGTGACGCTGGTCGGCTCGACGTGCCGGTAGAGCGCGCGGTGGTACACGTCGAAGGTCTCGTAGTGCGAACGGTCGCGGGGGCGGGTGGCGTTGAAGAAGGTCACCACGAGTCCGGGCACGGCGTGGCGGCCCACGCGGCTGGTGGCCTGGATGTACTCGGCGGTCGTCTTGGGCTGCCCCTGCATCAGCATCAGGGCGAGCCGCTTCACGTCGACGCCGACGGACAGCATGTTGGTGCAGGGCAGGAAGGACACCGACCCCGTGTCGTCCCAGCTCTTCTCCAGCCGGTCGAGGAGCACGGGCTGCTCGGAGCGCGGCAGGTTGCTGGTGAGTTCCTCGACCTGGTGGTCCGGCAGGGGGCGGACGCCGTCGCCGGTGTCGAGTCCGGCGAGCTGGGCGGGGATGTCGTCGGCGGCGGCGGTGACCGTGCGGCCCAGTTCGCGCAGGCTGTGGTGGTAGGCGACGAGAGTCCAGTAGGCGTCCCGGTGTTCCTGGGGCAGTTCCCAGGCGCCCTGGAGCAGGGCTGCGGCGGTGGCGACGGAGGCACGGCCGGCGGTGTGTCCCTGGGCCATGACTCCGACGTAGCGGCGACCCGGCCGGGTCGTGTCGGGCTCGGCGAAGTAGGAGTGGCGGGCGTCGAGTCCGGCGGGCGGGAAGAGCTGGACGTCTCCCCCGTAGAGCGCGCGGACCTGCTCGCCGGAGCGGCGGATGGTGGCGGTGGACGCCACGACCTTGGGCCCGGTGCCGTCCGGTGCGGCGCACAGTCCGAGGACGGCGGACTCGTAGAGGCCGACGGTGGTGCCGAGCGGGCCGGTGAGCAGGTGCAGTTCGTCCTGGATGACGAGGGACGGCGGCCGGTGCCCGGTGCCGGCGCCGAAGAGCCGTCCGGCGCGCGGCTCCCAGGCTAGGCGGGCGAACTTGTCGACGGTGCCGAGGACGAAGGTGGGCGGACGGTCGTACAGGTGGTCGTCCACGACGGCGACGGGCAGTTCGTCGTGGAAGAGGCACTCGTCCCTGGGGCAGAAGAAGGCGAAGGAGTCGGCGGCGGCACGCACCCCGTAGTCGTCGATGTCGGGCGACTTGTGGGCGGGCAGGACGCGCGTGCCGCACCACGGGCAGCGGTCGAGGATGAACACGTCGTCCGGGGTGGCGGCCTCGCGCGCGTTGTCAAAGTCGCGGCGCGCCTTGTCGTAGCTGTTGGCGGTGGTGGTCTCACCGACCCACAGTCCGATGGAGAACGGCTCCTCGCCGTAGGTGGCCGGGTCGGCCCGGCGCATGGACTCCAGGGCGCACACGGTCGTCGCGGCGCGCTGGAACTGCTGTGTGGTCAGCAGGCTGAGCGTGTACCGGCTGAGCACGGCGGTGCCTCCGCCGTCGGGTTCACCCCGGCGCAGCACCATGACGAACGCGGCCAGCAGCAGGTACGCCTCGGTCTTGCCACCACCGGTCGGGAACCAGATGAGGTCCGTGACGGCACGGTCCGGGTGTCGGGGGTCGACGGCTCCGTCGACGGCCAGCAGGAAGAACGCGAGCTGGAAGGGGCGCCAGGTGGCGTCCGCGTACGGCTGCGGGTCCGGCGGTACGCCGTTGTCGCGGCGGGGGCGCCTGGTGCCGGCGAGGTCGGCTGCCGAGTGGCGCATCTGCAGGGCCATGGCGTGGTTGGCGGCCCGGAAGGCGTGCAGTAGTTCGGGGCGTCGGGGGTCGCAGAGGGTACGGACGCCGGACTCGATGCGGGAGACCGCGGTGCCGATCCGCCCGAGGACGCGCTCGGCTGCCTCGCGGCCCCATTCGGGTACCTCGGTGTTGAGCTGACCGACGTACCAGGCCCGGTAGGCGGAGGCGAACTCGGCCAGTTCCTCACGGAGCTGGTCGACGGAGACGGTCGGGTCGGCGAGGTGGGCGAGGCTGAGCACCGGTGTGTCGGTCAGTCCGGCGGCTCGTACGCCCGTGACCTCCGCCTCGGGCATCACGGCCGTCCGAAGTCCCGTCACCGTCCGGTCGTCGCCGTCCCGCAGTTCCTCGACGGCGCACCCGTGGCCGACGGCGTGGGTGCGCACATGCCGGTACTGCAGGCGCAGCTCCTGTTCCTCCAGGTCGCGGCTGGTGAGGCGGACACTCGGGTACTGGAGCACCTGCCCGTCCACGGGCCGCGCCCGCAGCTCCACTTGGAACAGCATTCCGTCCCAGTGGGCGCTCTTGCCGAGCGCGGAGTCGTACCGGGCGGCGTTGACGAGGGCGACGGTGACGAGCTTCCCGTTTCCGAAGTCACGGCGCTTGACGCGCAGTTCAGCTCGCGCGTCCAGGACGGAGACCTGCTCCCGGCCCGGGCCGAGGAGGTGTGTCTCGGCCGGTAGGGCGATCCGCTGCCACGTCCTGCCGCGCTGGTCGCTGCGCGACTGGGTGCGGTAGCGGGCGGCGGAGCACTCGACCTCGAGGGTCTCGGCGTCGGTGTAGAAGCTGAATCCGAGCGAGGACGGCAGCCAGGAATTCGACTCCGGTACGGGGTCGCCCGCCGGTGCGGTGTCCTCGGCCCCCCGCTCGGTGCCAGCTCCTTCGAACTCTTCCCGGGCGAGGTCGAGTTGACCCTGCAGATCGGCTTCCTGTGGGTAGAGGGTGCCCATCAGGTACTGCCGGTCGGGCGGTGCGTCGAGCGTCTCGTCGTCGCCGTCGACCGGTCCGACGAGTTGCCGCCGCAGGTAGGAGACGAGTTCCTGTCTGGGGTCCATGACATTCCTGATGTTGATGAGTGGGGAACGGGACGGGTGGGCGGCCGACGGGCTCAGGAGCGGCGCCAGCGGTCCCGGAGGGAGCCGCGACCGCGGTCCACTGCTTCCTGGGCCTCGGCCAGTTGTGCCTGCGCCTCGCTGAGCTGCGTCCGCATCTCGCCGAGTTGCGTCTGCAGGTCGGTGATGCGGATCCAGGCGTCGTGCTCGCTCTGTGCGATGCGCTGGGCCGCCTCCTGCTCGGCCTCCTCGGCGCGCCGCCGTGCCGCCTCGACGAACAGGTCCCGCTGGGCGACGGCCGCTTCGGCCTCCCGCAGGCGTGCCTCCACCTCGGCGACACGCAGTCGGGCGCCCTGGCGGTATTCCTCCCGTGCCGACGCGGCGGCCCGCTCCCGCTCGTCGGCAGTCGTCTCGGCCTTCCGTAGACGGGTCTCCAGCTCGGCGACCCACGCCCCGGCGGCGCGTTCACGCTCGGCGGCCACCGCCCGGGTCTCACTCAGCTGTACCTCGAGGTCCCCGATGCGGGCCTCGGCACCCTCGCGGTAGTCGCGCAGCCTCTGCTCCAGCTCGTCCGCCCGCTGCCTGGTGCCGGCCGTCTCCCGGGCGGCCTCTTCCGCACGCTCGGCACGGCGCAGTACTGCCTCGTAAGCCTCGCGGTGCTGCTCCTTCAGACGCGCGAGATGCTCCTCGGCCTGGCGCCGCACGTGCTTCTCACGCCGCTCCCGGGATCGGTCCGCCCGGTGCAACAGCACCTCTTCCCAAGCGTCGAGCTGTCGCTCGGCGTCGGCCCGTACGGCCGCGACACGCTCGTCGGCACGGCGCCGTTCCTGGTCCAGCCGAAGCTCGTTCTCCTGCGTCAGCAGGGCGATCCGGGCATCGTGCCGGGCGCGGACCTCGGCGAGAGACGGCTCGGTGTCGGCCGACCGCGGCTCAACCGGTACGGAAGGAGCGGGAGGGATTGCCGGACGTCCGCCTGTCGCGCAGGCTGCCTGCTCCGCGACCGTGCTCTCACCGGCACTGCCGTTTCCGGAGGCAGGAACCGTCCGTGGCGGGCGCGCGGCGACGAACTCCGCGAGGGCGGCGCCGACGGCAAGGCGCGACTCGGCGCTCACCAGCGGTCTTGCGGCCAGGTGCGCCCGGGGGGTGGCACCGACCAACGCTCCGGCGGGCCGCTCGAAGAAGTGCTCGGGCCGCAGTCCCGCGTTCTTGACGGAGTCGAGAACCTTCTGCAGGACTTCCAGGGCTTCGACCACGGGCCGGTCGAGCGTCCCCCGCTGCCGCGCGGCGCGCACCACCGCGTCCGTGGCGGAGGAACCGAGCAGCACGGACAGTTGCAGATGTCCCAGGGCGAGCAGAGCGTACTCGGCGAGCCAGGTCACTCCTCCGCCCAGCTGTGGGCGCGTCAGCGTCAGGGCCTTGTCCCAGTCGGCGGTGATCTGCGGCGTGCCGGCCGCCGGGCCGGCGGTCTCCGCCGCTCGTCCCGTCTCCGGTACCGATACCGGTTCGGAACCGGACACCTGCGTGGCCTCGGGCTCCGGTACCTGCTCATTCCCAGGCTCCGGTACCTGCTCGTTCTCAGGCTCCGGTGCCTGCTCGCTCTCGGGTTCCGGTGGCTGCACGCTCTTAGGCTCCGGCGCCTGCACGCTCTCGGGCTCCGCCGGTTTCGCCACCACGGCGAGGAACTCCCGCAGCGCGTCCCGTACGGCCAGCCGCGACTCACGGTCCACGAGGGGCCTGCGCACGAGATAGTCGCGGGGAGTCACCCCGACGAGCGCTTCGGCGGGGCGGTCGAAGAAGTCCTCCGGCCGCTGCCCGGCGGCCACCAGGGCGTCGAAGACCCGGCGCAGCACTTCCAGCGCGGTCAGCACCGGACGTGAAAGGTGGTTGTTCTCGCGGGCCTCCCGCACCACGGCGTCGGCGGCCGGCTGCCCCAGCACCGCCGCCAGACCGTCGTCCCCCAGCGCCGCACGCGCGTAGTCGGCGAGCCACCAAAGGTGGTCGACGGGCTCCTCCGACATCCGGCAAGCGCGTTCCCAGTCGGCGGCGACGGCGTCCGGAGCCGCCTCGGTAACGTCCGGCGCCACCTCGGTGTCGACGGCCTCATCGGCGGCGGCAATCGCCTCGACTCGGGCGCTCTCCTGGTGGGTGGTTGTTACGGCGAGCTCCAGCTCCGCCTCGGCGACAGACCTGTCGCCGTCGTCCTCCTCCCTGTCCCCCGCCAGCGGGGTCGGTATCGGAGCCGCAACCACCGCGGCCTGCTCCTCGGCGGCCCGGGCGATGCGCTCCGCCCTGGCCTTGCGCAGGGCGGCCCGGGCTCGGGCGGTGCGGGCCGCGAGGGTGACTCGGGCGATCCTCGCCGCCCGCTTGGCCTCGGCGGCGCGTTCCGCCGCCTGCTCGGCCTTTTCGCACACGTCGTCCAGACCGACCAGACCCGCCTCACGCACCCGCTCCCGCAACACGGGCCGGGCCTTGCCCTCGATCTGCCGGATGCGCTCCCGGGTGACTCCGAACTCACGTCCGAGGTCGTCCAGCGTCGAGGGCTCGTCCCCGTCGAGCCCGAGCCGCCGCACCAGGATGCGTGCCTCCCGTTCGGTGAACGTGTCCACCACGGCCAGGAGTTTCTCCGTGAACAGGGCTCCCACCACCTGCCGCTCCACCGACGGCAGGACATGGGTCTCCGCCACGAAGTCCGCCAGGGTGGCGCCATCGCCGATGACCCGGTCCAGGGAGTCGGTACGCCGGGTGAGCTTTCTGATCTCCTGCACCTTCTGCAGGGTCATGTCGCACCGCACCGCGACATCGGCGTCGCCCGCGCGCCGCCCCTCCGCCGCGAGGGCACGTTCGGCCCTGGCCACCTTCCGCATCTGTTCGTGCATGTGCACCGGGACGCGGATCAACGCGCCCTCGTCGGCGATGGCCCGGGTGATGGACTGCCGGATCCACCAGGTGGCGTAGGTGGAGAACTTGTTGCCCATGGTCGGGTCGAACTTCCGCGCCGCCCTGAGGAGACCGAGGAAACCGTGCTGGAGGAGGTCCTCGTAGTCGAGCCCCTGCTCCAGGTAGGGCCGCACCAGGGAGTGCACGAGCCGCTGATTGTGCACCACGAGGCAGTCCCGGGCGCGGATTCTGACGTCTTCGGGAGAGAGCGCCTTCAGTTCGTCCTCGCCCGGTTCCTGCGCGATGCGGTCCGGTCCGCCCCGCAGCAGCACGGCCAAGCCGACCTCGGCCTGCGCGCTCAGCAACCGGCTGCCGGGGCGCCGCACCCGCCGGTCGGTGTCCAGCACGGCGTGCGCCGCGGCCACCGACTCCGCGAGGTCCCCTCGTGACACGTCCCCCGTGGACGCGTCCTTCCCCGGGCCAGGCGCCTCGGCTTCGGCGTCCTCCGCGACATCGGGCGCGTCCGGCTCATCGGTTTCCTCACCGTTCCCGGCGTCGGGCTCTCCTTCCGGGCCCCGCACCAGAGCACCCACACGGAGCCGAGCGGCCTCGTGCGCGCCGAGCCCGGTGAGCCGGATCACCCCTTCCACGACCCTCGGGGTCACGTACCCGTCGGCGTCCGCGTAGCGGGCCAGCAGGTTCTGTACGAGCGACAGGCGGGGGAACACATTTTCTACACGATTCTGTGCAACCTTTTCACCACCCCGCTGGTCACCCCCTGCGTGCATCTGCAATTCCCTCACGGGCAGCCCCAGCCGGGCCAGCTCCTGGCGCAGCCGTTCCCGCTCGGCGTCCCCCAGGGCGAGCGCCCGCACGCTCTCGGCGAAGACGCGCTCCGGGACGACGCCGCCCACGGCCGCGCGCCGCAGCCGCGCCAGCACCTCACCGAGCGCCGCACGCAGACCGGACGATCCGGCGTCGACCGCAGACCACTGCGCCATTAGTTCACCCCTAAACTTCCCTCGACCACCCACGCTAAGTCCCGCACGTTGATGGTGTCAACGCACTGTCACCTATCACTTCGATCGCTCGTCGTGTACGGTTTCGCCTGCCGCCGCTTCCCCTCTGTCACGATGAGTGGGCGCAGCGACACGTGAGGGGGTTCCCGTCCACCCGGGCAGGGCGGGCAGGACGCGGGAACGTGCACGAGGGACGAAGGAGCGAGGGGCAGTGAGCCAGGAGCTGGTCGACGGCAGGTTCCGCATCGGACAGGTCATCGGCAGGGGCAACATGGGGGAGGTCCACCGCGCCGAGGACCTGCACGCTCCGGAGGGCTCCCCCGAGCGCACCGTGGCCGTCAAGACGATCCTGCGCAGTCGCACGGGCGCGCGGATCGACACCGGTGACGACGCCAAGGCCGTGCAGCGCTTCTCCCGCGAGGTGCGCATCACCCGCAGACTGCGCCACCCCAACCTGACCCGTCTCGTGGCGGGCGGCATCGACGAGCGGGCGGAGGGCCTGCCGTTCCTGGCGATGGAGTTCCTGGACGGCGAGACGCTGCGCGACCTCGTCGAGGAGGAGTCCCAGCCGCCCGTCTCCGGGGCCGCCGCGATCGGCGCGCAGATCGCCGCCGGGCCGTGCGGAGCTGGACGCCTTCTTCTGCCACCTGTACGGCCTGTCCCGCGACGACACGTCCTACGTATTTGACACCTTCAACGTCACCCGCGACAACGACACGAAGGCCTACGGCACGTACCGCACGAAGGAACTGATCCTCGCCGAGTACGACCGCATGGCCGACGCCGGCCTCACCCTGGAGAACCCGCTCGTGGACGGCGAGAACTACACGTCCACCCTCACCCCACGCCCAGGCCACGGCCCGCGCCACCCCGCCTGACCACAACACCCGCGCGTGCTCACCATCGACATCCCAGGGGGGACCATGAGCAACCCGCAGCAGCCCAATCCTATGCCCTCGAAGTACGAACTCGAGATATGGGAATCCATCCAGCGATTCAAGGGTCGCCCGCTGTCACAGGCGATGCAGAACGCCGGAGAGCACGTGGCCAACGGCGTCACACAACTCGGCAAGCACGCGGCGAAGCAGTTGGAGAAGTACCCGCGCGCCGCGTCGGCCGTGTCACGGGGGCAGGAGTTCGTCGCCAAGGGTGCGTCCAAGGCCGGAGCGAAGGCACGCAGCGCCGCCGAGGCCATGCCGGAATGGGGCGGCACCGCCGTGCAGTCCGTACGGAAGACGGTGGGGAAGGTCTCGCGCGCGGGACTCTCTCCCAAGCGGGTGGTGGCGCTCCACAACAAGCGCGGGCACGACATCACCTCGCTCTCCGACGTGCGTCAACTCGACCTCGAACTGGTCGAGAAAGTCCGCGGCCGGGCGGCGAGCTGGTACTACCCCGCTGCGGCGGCGCTCTCGGGAGCGGGTGCCGGGTTGGCGATCACCGGAGGGCAGCTCGCCATCACCGCCTCCGCCGGCGCCGCGGCAGCACCTTCGGCCGGTGCGATCGCGGGCGCGTTCACCGCCGATACCGCAGTCGTTCTCGGACTCTCGTCCCGGGCCGTCGGCCAGGTCGCCCTGTCCTACGGATACGACCCCGAAGAGCCGTCCGAGAAGCTCTTCATCATGTCTGTCGTCAATTTGGGGACCGCGAGTTCGGCCGCTGCCAAAAACGCGGCGATGGCCGACATCTCGAAGCTCACCCAGGCGCTCTTCCGCGGCAAGACGTGGGAGGTCCTCAACAACGCCTTCGTCACCAAGGTCGCCGAGAAATTCACGAATGCGTTCGGCGTCCGCCTCACCAAGATGGGTCTCGGTAAGGTCGTACCCGCGTTCGGCATCGTCGTCGGCTCCACCCTGAACTGGGCGACGCTGGAGGGGGTCGTCGACGCGGCCGAGATGGCGTACCGGCGCCGGTTCCTCCTGGAGAAGTACCCGTACCTCGCCGACGAGGAGGCGTTCGCGACGTTCACCGACACGGACGTCTCGGACGACGTCGACGAGAAGATCAGCGTGCTCGACGAGATCGTCGAAGAGGGCGGCCCCGACCTCCGCTAACAGGGCGTCCCGGCGGTACGCGTCTTCACGCGACCGCCGGGACGACGTGGCTTAGGACGCCGCGAAGCCCACGAAGTGCGCCCAACCCTCACGCCCTACGGCGAACGGCCGTCGTACCACGTCCTTGGAGTCCCGTACGTGGACGGCCTGCTCCGTAACAGCGACCTCTACACAGTCGTCGCCCTGTGCGCTGCTGTAGCTGGACTTGAACCAACCGAGTTCGGACGTGTTCATAGCGCTCCTCTGATCCGCATCAGCAGGCCCATGGAGTCCTTCGGGGAAAGTGCCTGCGAACGCAGTCTTGCATAGCGCATATGGATGCGGCTCACCTCTTTCGGGCCAGCGATCAAGCGGCCGTTCTCCTGGCCCTCGGAATACGCCCGCCAGCGGCCGTCCGGCATCTCCAGCAGTCGTACTGGTCCCGAAAGGCACGCGTGCTGCTCGCTGTTTGCAGGCATGACCTGGACGGTGACGTTACGCAGAAAGCCGAGGTCAAGGATGAGGTCGAGCTGCTCCACCGTGACTTGCGCCCCTCCCAAGCGACGCATGAGAACAGCTTCTTCGATGACGAAGTCGAAGGTCGTGTTGGGACGTTCGCGGAGCAGTTGCTGACGCTCCATGCGCACCTGGACGGTGGCTTCCAGGGCATCGTCCGAGAGAGGTGGAATCTCGTTCTCACAGAGAGCCCGTACATACCCTTCCGACTGCAACAGCCCGGGGATCAACCGGCACTCATACGTACACAGACTCACCGCCGTACGCTCCAGCCTCGCCCACTGCCGAAACCAAGCCGCCAGCCCCGCATCCCCCCGCGTCAGAAATCTGGCCGAGTGCCGCAGCGCCCCCGTGTTCCCCAGCGCCTCCTCCGCCCGCTCCACGAAGGACGCATCCGGCATCCGCCGCCCCAACTCCACCGACTCCACCGTGTGCTTGGAGAACCGCACCAACTCCCCGAACTGCACCCTGCTCAGACCCGCATGCTCGCGCAGCGCCTGCACGACAGCCCCGAACGTCCGCAGACTGTCCGACGGATCCGGCTCCCGCTCGCACTCCCCGCCCGGCACCGCCGGCTCCACATGGTCGGTCGTCATCCGAGGCCCACGCGCACCGGGTTCCTCTGATGAAAAACTCCAGGAGGAGCCAACAGGACACTCGTACAACCCACCTGTCATCCCCGTACGGTGACGCACCGTACGGGGGGCACCCCGCACAGACGCTCGCGCGAGATCTGCATGTCCGTAACCAGAAGGGGTCCTTCGCCGTTGTCGCGCCACGTCGACCCTGGCCACTGGCGACCCTGAGTTTCTGGTTCGGCCTGATCCTCAACGAGGTGCCGTTCGGGGCTGGCGGCGGAGCGGTCGCGGCTCCCTCTCTTTCGCGCGCGGGGGGAGCCGTCCACGCACGCGCGGGTCGTTGGCGGTGTGTGCGCCCCGAAGGCGCGATGTCCTTCGGGGCGCGTGGCAGGGTTCGGTTCAGGCGTTGTAGCCACCGTGGGCGTCCAGCACCGCGCCCGTGACGTACGACGCGGCGGGGCTCGCGAGGAAGGCGATCGCCGCGGCGATTTCGTCGGGGTGCCCCATGCGCTGCAAGGACAGCGAGCCGACAAGGACCTTGAGCGTCTCGGGGTCCGGCGGCTCCATGCCGCCCTCCATCAGTCCGGCCTCCACGACGTTGGCCGTGATGTTCCGGGGCCCGAGGTCGCGTGCGACGCCCATGGTGTACCTCTCGATCCCGGACTTGGTCGCCGCATAGTCGGCGAGGCCGGGGGCACCGACCCGGGAGCCCAGTCCGGAACTCACCGTGATGATGCGTCCGCCCGTGCGCAGCACTCGGGAGGCGGCCCGGATGACGGCGATGACGCCGAGGTAGTTGGTGGCGTGCATCCGGTCCAGTGCGGCGGTGTCGGCGTCCGGGTCGTCCACCGTGCCGGCCACGGAGATCGCCGCGTTGTTGACCAGGATGTCCAGGCCGCCGAAGTGCGCGACCACGTCGTCGATCAGCGCCGGCGCCCGGCTCGTGTCCGCCTGGTCGGACTGGAGGGCGACGGCCTTGGCCCCCTTGCCGTGCACCTCGTCGACGACGGCCCGCGCCTGCTTCTCGGAGCTGACGTAGGTGAAGGCGACATCGGCGCCCTGCTCGGCCAGCAGCCGTACGGTCGCGGCTCCCAGTCCGCGCGACCCCCCGGTGACCAGGGCGACCTTGCCCGTGAGTGGCTTGCTCATTCTTCTCACCTCGTTGATTGACCCTTCCCCCGACAGTCGCAACGTTAGTTGTTACGACAGCTTGTCGCAACCTTTATTGTTACAGCTACGTCGTCGTAACATGAACCGTTGCGGTCGAGAGGAGGGGTTCATGAGTGCCAACAGCAGGTTGACCATTGCCGCCCACGCGCTGGCCTGGATCGGTCTCTACCAGCGCCAGGGCCATGAGGTCGCCACCTCCGAGCAGATTGCGACCAGCGCGAACACCAACCCCGTGGTGATCAGACGACTGCTCGGCGAACTGCGCAAGGCCGGGCTCGTGGAGTCCCGGCGGGGCGCGGGCGCAGGCTGGTCGCTGGCACGCGAGTTGGAGTCGATGACCCTGCTCGACGTGTACGAGGCAGTGGAACCCGGCCCACTGTTCGCGTTGCACCGCACCGCCCCGGACCAGGGATGCGTGGTGGGCCACGGCATCCAGCCGGCGATGCAGAACATCTACGAGGGCATCGAGCAGACCCTGCGACACGAACTGGCCCGCGTCACGCTCGAGAACGTACTCCGGGACGTACTCGCGGCACCTCGCTAGCCTCCCCGTCACGCCCTGACATCACCCGGATCCCCCTCCGTACTGGCCGTCTCTCCCCCGACTGCCAGTGCCGCGTGGGCATCCACCAACTCAGGACGCCGTCGTCGGATCTGCTGCGGGAGCGGTGCCTGCTGTTCGTCTCGAGGCACGAGGGCGAGGGAGGCACGCGCGGTGTCGTGGAGCGGGACCGCTAGCCCGTTTCTGCTCCGCTGAGGCTCGGTACCGCGTGCGGTGCAATCGATCAGCCCACGGCAGATCACCAAGGGCTTCGACGACCTGCCACACGCCGGACGCGCCGGCGGGACTTCCGCAACGATCAGGTGTTCCAGTGCGCCGGAGACTGTGAAGCGGCTGGTGGGACGTGGAAGGATTGTGCCCCTCGGAAGCGCTCTGCCGAGCCGGCGTGACGAACACGGTGACGTGCCGTCAGCGCGGGTCACAGATGCCTTCCTCGATCGCAGGGGGAGTGCGGTCGGACGTCACCCGGTGCGTCCGGGCTGAAAGGTGCGCGCGAGGCGCATGGCAAGGGGGGCTCTACGGTGTACTCGGTTTCGTCGCTCCGGCATTGGCTGCAGGAGATGCCCGACCTGGTGCTCTCGTTGTTCCGGCACGTCGAGCAGGCGCACGGGCCGGCCGCGCTGCAGTTCCAGGGCGGCCCGGCGACCGCGAAGCTGCGCAAGTCGGCGGGCGCCCGCATGTGGGTCACCCGGGCGCCGGAGCGACTGCTGATCAACGTCTGCGGATGCGGCACGTCGATCGCCGAAGAGCGACTGCGTGAGCTGGGGTTCGAGGACGAGATCCAGGATCCCGGCCTCGAGCAGCTCACGCGCATGCTGGAGGCCCTGCCGCCGGACCTGGCGCAGCTTCTGCTCCACGGCTACGCCCTCTTCTCCGACGCGCCTGCCCACTCGTGGGCGCACAGCCACTCGGGGGAGCTCCTGGAGGCCGCGTTGCGCGATGCCGCTCCTCTCACGGAAGCCGATTACGAGCGGCTGACATGTGTGCACCGGGGCCGGGGCCATGAGCAGGGCACCGGTGAAGCGACGGAGTCGGAAGCGGACGGCGGGACGGCCGTCTCCGGGGAAGGGCGAGGGAACGCGACCGTGGTGGAACTGGACGCCGACGGCCTCGAGCGGGAGCTCGTGCGGCTGAACGAGTCGGCGACGGCGGTGGCCGGAAGGCTGGATGCCTTCGCCGCGACGCTCCGCGAGGGGCGGCAGGCCGACGGTCGGGAGCTCTTGCGGGACACCCTGTCGTGGGTCCGGCGACGACGGGCACTGGACCAGGCGTTCAGGGCGGCCGGTGCGGACGAGGGATGGGGCGACGACCAGGACTGGGCCGCGGCCCGGACGCTCGTCGAGAGGCTGCGGGACGAGCAGCGCCGTCAGCAGGCGGTCGACCTGGAGATCGGGTCGACCGCGGAGGCGCTGGACGAGGCGCAGGCCATGTACGACATGGCCACGAACGATCTGCTGCGGAAGAGCCTGCGAGGTCAGATCGAGCACTTCGAGCAGCGGCTCCGCGAGCTACGCGAAGACGTGGCGGACGCCGGGGCCATGCAGTCCGCCGTGGCGGAAGCCGGTGACTCCGGTGACTCCGGTGACGGGACGGAGCAGGGGGACCGCAGCGAGCCGGAGCCCGATCCGGAACCTCAACGGTCCGACGACTTCCGCGAGGAGGCCGCAGAGTCTCCGTCCCCCACAGCGGAAGCCGCCGAGCCGGTCGTTCAGGACGCGCCCGGCCCGGCCGCCCGGACGGAGCCGGAAGAGGCCCCGGCCGGGGAGTTCGTGTCCGACGGCACCGTGGGTATGACGGCCGGGGCCGGTGAATCCGCGGCGGACTCCGGAGTGTCGCTGCCCGGGGCTCGGCAGCCCTCCGAGGCATCCACCGGCGCTCCGGAGAAGGAAGATGCGGAGGAGACGGAGGAGACGGCACCGGCAGCTCCCGCCCCGGAGGCCGCCGTGCCGGCCCCCGCCCCAGTCCCGCAACGCTCCGCCGACTTTCCGGAGTCGGAGTCGGCGCCCGCCGAGCCCTCCGCCCCGGCCGCCCCCGCCCCCGTCCCCGTCCCCGTCCCCGTCCTGTCGGACGTCTGGGCGGGTGCTCCCTCCCCGGTGGAGACCCTCGTCACCGAGGGCCGGCTCGCCGAGTCGTACTGGCTGACCCGCGCTGCCGGCGCCCCCGCCCACCGCACTCTCGCGCTCGCGTTCGCGGACGCCGCCTTCCACACCTCCCCGGCCGAGGCCTCCGACCTCCAGGTGCGGGCCGAGGAGCTCATCGAGGCGATGAACGAGGGGCACTCCCGGGACGACGACCGTGACGCCTACATGGTCCTGCTGACCGCGGCCATCCGCAGTGGGCTGTCGGCGCGCTGGGCGAGCAGCGTCCTCACCGACTTCACGTCGATGCCGGGCGTTCCCGAGCCGTGGGCGCCGGTGGTCGACGAACTGGTGCACGCGGTACGGCAGTCCACGGGGATACAGCCGGGCGACCTGGACAAGTCGACGGTGACGCCGGTCACGGACCGGCAGGAGGAGATCGGCGACCGGGCCCGGCAGCTCGCGCTGGACCTGCCGCTGCGCACCATCAAGCTCCAGCGCGGCACGATCGTCCTGCAGACCCTGGCCGCGCCCGACGGCCGGCTCGGGCACACCCTGAAGCTGATCCAGGACTGGGCCGAGGGGCGGATCGAGGCGGAGGGGCTCGCCACGGAGATGGAGGAGCACTACAAGCGCTCCGACGCCGCCGACCGGATCATCGACACCACCGACCGGGCCAAACGAACGCCGAAGCAGTCCAAGAGCGACATCCACTCGGCGGCCCGTGACCAGCTCCGTACCCACATCAAGACCGTCAAGGACCTGCTGACGACGGCGCTGCGCGTCGCTTCGGCCCCGCGTCCGTCCGGCGGTCGTGACATCGGCCGGGACCTGATGCGCGCGATCGCGGACGCGCGTCAGGCCGAGCCGCTGCCCGGCGTGGGCGGCGCCCTCCTCGCGCTCCTGCTGCGCTGGCTCGACGGCTCCTACGCCCCCGAGCCCCGCGACACGGGGTTCCGGCCGCCCGCCGAGGGCCTGCTGCACCTGCCCGGGCTGCGCTGGCACGTCCACGAGGAGCAGGACGAACCCGATCTCGGACATCCGGACGCGTTCGGGGCGATGCTGGGTCTGCTCGGTCCTGCCGACCCGGCGGTGGCGCTGCAGTGCCACCGGGAGACGGGCGACCTGCACCTCGCCAACCGTCTGCTGGAGCGGCTCGAGCAGGAGCGCATCGTCGGCGCCGCCATGCCGGCCGCGCAGCTCGCCGAGTGGCGGCAGCGCATCGCCGACGCGGCCGTGAGCTGGGGCCGCAAATGCGCTGACGAACACCGGCGTGCCCAGCTGATCCTCGCCCAGATCCGGGTGCAGAACCTGCTGAAGCCCGAGGAGGAGCACGACTTCACCGCCCGGCTCCTCGACCTGGAGGGCGACGACCACGACGACCGGTTCGGGGAGCGCTTCCGGGCCGTCGCCGCCATCGGCCGGGAACTGCGCGACCTGGAGAAGCAGCAGACCGAGAGGCTCTACCGTCAGCTCGACGCGGCTCAGCTGCCCGACGCCGAGCGCCTGCGCATCCGGCAGTTGCTGGACCGGGGCAAGACGGTGGCCGCCGAGGAACTCCTGTCGTTCGCCCGGCGTGGTGAAGCCCTGCCCGTCCCCGCCGAACCGGCCGGGGAGGAGCTGGCCCGCTTCCTGAAGGGCGTCGCCCACCCGGAGGCTCCCCAGTTCACCCGTCGCGGCGTCGGGGCCCGCTGGTGGGCCCAGCACTACGCGGAGGACAAACCGCTGGTGCAAAACGCGCTCTCCGGGCTCGGTGCCTGGCAGGAACTGATCGGCGAGCGGGACCAGCGGAAGATCCGCGGCCTGGTCATGAGCGTCCTGCGCCTGCTCGGTCTGACCGTGACCGAGGCCAACGTCGAGGAGGCCAGGTACGGCGTCACCCGGCTCAGCGTGCGCGCCGACATCACCGAGAGCACCCCCGGCTACGTCGCCGCCCTCGGTTCCCAGGCACGCCGCATGTACAAGGTCGTCGTCATCGCCGACGAACTTCGCGGCGAAGGCCCACTGCGTCACCTTCCAGAATCGGCTATCGGCGCCAATCTGATCCTCTACCTGCAGCCCCTCGGCACGGAAGGACGCCGCCAACTCGCGCTCGCCTCCCGCAACCGCGGCCAGCAGGCCCTGGTCGTCGATCCGGCCGTCGTCGGCTGGGTCGCCGCGCGCGCCCCGCGTTCGTTCAGGATGACGCAGCGTGTCACCCTGCCCTGGACCGGCTACACCCCCTACACCCCGCACGTCGCGGGGCTCGTTCCGCCGGAGGTCTTCAAGGGACGCGCCGAGGAGATGCAGGAGATCCTCCGCCCGGACGGGTCCATCTTCCTCTTCGGCGGTCGCCAGCTCGGCAAGTCGTCCCTCCTTCGGCAAGCCGTCGAGGTGTTCCAGAAGGCCGACCGGGACCGCCACATCGCCGTCTACATGGACCTCCTCAAGGCCGACATCGGGCATGCCGAACCCCCTGAGGGCATCTGGCGGGTCCTGCTGGCCGAGCTGAAGCGCCGCGGTGTCATTGGAACGAACGTCTCCGACCGTGCCGTCGGCATCGACGCGATCGCCGACGCGGTCCAGCAGTGGATCGAGGCCGAACCCGGCCGCCGTGTCCTCCTGCTCGCGGACGAGGCCGACGCCTTCCTCACCGCCGACGCCCAGGCCGTCTACACCGGTGGAGGCCAGTCGACCTTCCGTACCGTCAAGCGGCTCCAGCGCCTGATGGAGACCACCGGCCGGTCGTTCAAGGTCGTCTTCGCCGGCCTGCACCAGGTTCAGCGCTTCAACCACCTCACCAACGTGGTCACCGCGCACGGCGGGCCGGGCATCCTCGTCGGTCCGCTCAAGCCGCAGGCCGCCGTCGGGCTCGTCGAGGAACCCCTGGCCGCCGTCGGTCTCACCTTCGAGACCCCCGACCTGGTCTGGCACATCCTCGGCGTCACCAACTACCAGGCCAACCTGGTGCAGATCTTCTGCGACCACCTCGTCGCCTACATGCAGCAGCGCGCCGTGCCTGCCGACGGCCGTCACGCCCCCATCACCTGGGACGACGTCCAGGCGGTCGCGAACCTGGAGCGGGTCCGCGAACTCATCGCGGAGCGCCTGCGCTACACCATCAACCTGGAGGACCGCTACCGCGTACTCACCCTCCTGGTCGCCCTGCGCAGCCTCGAGCACGGCTACACCCACGCGTCCCGGCCCAGTGAGTTGCTGGAGGCCGCCCACGAGATCTGGCAGGAGGGCTTCCCCCTCAACAGCGAACGTCAGCTCACCATCTTCCTGGACGAGATGGTCGGCCTCGGTCTGCTCATCCGGGTTCCCGGCGAGGAACGCGCCTACGCGATGCGCAGCCCCAACGTGGTCAACATGCTGGGCACCCAGAACGAGCTGCAGAGCGAGCTGAACGACACCGAGTTCGACCTGCCGTACGACTACAACCCGCGCGCCGCCCGCCGTTCCATCGGCTCCCCCGGCGGCGTCCAGCGGATGAGCCCGCTCACCGAGGGCCAGTTCGGCGACATGCTCGGCCACCCCACCCGCACCACGCTGGTGCCGTGCACCCGGGCGCTCGGCGACGACCACGTCGAACGCGGGCTGCGCCTGTACGGCGGCGGGTACGGCCTCGACATCATCGGCGTCGCACCCGGCGACAGCCTCACCGACGCGATCACCGCCAACTCGCGCCGCAAGGGTTCCCGGGTGCTCTTCGTGGACCTGCGGGGCCGGGACGCCGACGAGGTCAGGGAGGCCGCCGAGCGGCTCGTCAAGCACACCGGCGGCACGCCGCCCGACAGTGACGCGGCTCCCGGCGCGTCCCGTCGGTACGCCGTGGTCCTCTGCTCGCCGGACGCCGCGGGGGAAGCGGTGGAGACGGGGGCGGGCCATGTGCTGCCGGAGCGGTGGACCGTCGACAGTGTGCGCGCCTGGCCGGAGTCGCCGTTCGGTTCCCCGCAGGAACGGCGTGCCCTGATGGACTCCACCGGGGGATGGCCCGGGCTGGTCGAGACCGCCATGCACAACGTGCGGTCCGGCATGCGGCAGAAGGAGGTCCTCCAGGGCCTGCGCGAGCGTCTGGAGACACCGGACGCCGCGACGGCCCATCTGCGGGCGGCCGGTCTGACGTCCGCCGACGTCTCCCTCCTCACGGCCTGGGCCCAGTTCTACAGCGACGAGGAGTACGCGGACGGCAAGGCCGTCATGACTCCGGGCGACCTCGCCGCCGCGTTCCTCGACAAGAGCGGGGACGACTCGCTCGAGGCGGCCGAGCATCTCCTGAAGCGCCTGGACGGCCTGGCGGTCCTCGACCCGGACAAACAAGGAGGCGTCCGTCTCGACCCGGTCACCTTCCGGGCGCTGAAGACGATCGAGCCCGCGCAGTGAACGCCGTGAACCCCGGTGCCGAGGAGTCCGCGTCACCGGGGCCCGCCGCGCCGGAACCGGTCACCGACGGGGCCGGCCGGCGGATCCTGGACGAGGACCTCGCCCGGCTCCCCGGCCCGCGCCGGCACCTGGGCGTGCTCGAGGCGGACCTGCGGGCGGGGCGCAGCTGCGTCTGGTACTTCCCCGACCCCGTCGTGGAGATGGGCCGTGCCGACTTCTTCGTACGGGAGCTCACGCACCGTCTCGAGGCGGTGATCCCGGTTCCCGGTGTCGTCTCCCGTGCCGACCGCCACACCGGCGCGCCCTCCCTGCCCGCGCAGCGCACGCCGGTCGCCGCGTCGCACGACCCCTGGGCGGACACGGACCAGGAGGCGTGGGGCACGGATCTGTCCGACGACCCCTACGGCAGCCTCCTGAGCGGGCTCGTCGCCCCCGGTGGCGGCGTGCGGCCCAGCCTGGCCCCGGCCGCCGCCGCGCAGGCGGCGACGCTGGAGGACCGCCTCGCCAAGGAACTCGGCGTCATGGGCGACCCCGTGGAGTCCCTGGCCGAGCAAGCCGCGGCCGGACAGGCGCCGCACGTGATCGTCGTGCGCTGCTGGGACGAGGCCTCCCCCGAGGAGGCCGCCCGGCTCCTGCGCGTCGCCCAGGCCACCTTCCACGAAGCCGGTCTGCCCGGTCACCGGCGGCCGCGGTTCCTGCTGACCGCGCGCGCCGCCGACCTGCCCCGCGCCACCCTGGGCAGCCAGGGCCGCGCCGCCGTCCACTGGTGGTGGAGGGTGTGGACCCGTCTCGACACCGAAGTCCTCATGGCCTGGAACTCCCGCTCGGGAACCGCCGACGCCGCCGCCATGCTGTCCCGCCGCGTCACCGACGCCGTCGTCGCCGAGGTCTGCGGCCCCGACATCGACCGCGCCCTCGCCCTCCGTGACGCCTGGGACGGCGGCGACCTGGGCACGCTCCGCAGCGCGCTCGGCCGGGTGCTGCCCGGGCGGACGGCCGACCCCGCCGATCCCGTGCTGCCCAGACGCCTGTCCACCGCCCACGCCTCGACCCCCGACGCCGAGATCCACGGCGCCTGGGCCCGTGGCGCCGTCGACAGCTGGGACGGGCGCATCCACGCCACCCGCGGGAGCTCCCTCCTGGACCCCGGCTCCCAGGAGCTGCGCGTCCTCGTCTGCCACGCCCAGAACCGTGTGCTGCTTCCCCTCATCGAGGAGGCCCGCAGCGCCCTGATCCACCTCGTGCCCGGACTGCTGCGCACACAGCGTTTCACCCTCCGGGAGTTCTGCGAGAAGGCCCGCTCCCAGCATCTGAGGAACGCACCGGACGGCGCCGTGCCCGATCTCGAGGAACTGGAGCTCGGCGGCCTTTCCCACGCCGCCTACATGCTCGCCCTGACCACGGCGCAACGGCACCGTCTGCGCACCCTGCACACAGCGCGCAACATCCTGTCCCACCGGACCCCGCTGGACCACGGGGAACTCGTGACGCTGACCCAGGTTCTGACCACGGACTGGACCGTGGGCTGACTCTCCGGGCGGCTCAGCGCAGGAGCGACTTCGGTTCCCGCAGCGCGTGCAGGAGTCCCGTCGCGAGCGGTACGGAGGTGAGGGCGAAGAAGACCCAGAACAGGAACTCGGCGCCGGGGGCGAGGTCGTAGACGGTTCCGTCCTCCCACAGGCAGTAGGCCCGCGGGGGGAACGGGGTGGAGACTCCGGAGACTTCGCCGCCGCCGATGACGCCCTCCCGCATCGGCTCCCCGGGGCAGGGCGCGGTCTCCGGGAACAGGAAGGGGTCGTCCGCCGTCATGATCACGCACCAGGTGAGGGCGCCGAGCGGGGCCGACCAGAACACCGCCGTCCGCACCCACCACGGCAGCAGCGGGTGCACCAGCAGCCCGCGCAGCGCGACCCAACCGACGACGAGTCCGACGAATACCGGGAGCAGCGTCATGACACCGCCACGCTCCCGCGCGCGCGGAGCCCGCTCGCGACGGCGGCGTCGGCCGCGGCGATGAGCGCGCCGGCGGCGCAGACCGCGGGGAGGGCGGGACCCAGCAGCACGTCCGTCACTCCCCCTCCGCGTCCCGAGTCAAGAAGACCATAGCCGCGCGGGACGTCCCCGACGTACACCACCCCTTTGGGGCGGGGCAGTTGGGGCGGGGAGGGGGGCGGCTCGGGCGGGGCGTGCCTCCGGGCACGTGGCTGAGCGGGTCTCACCCGCGTCGGCTCTCAGCCGTCGACGCCGAGGGCGCCCAGCAGCATCGGCAGGGAAGCGTGCAATTCGCGTTCCCAGTAGGCCCAGGTGTGGGTGCCGGGGCCGTAGAAGTGGGTTTTCAGGTGTTTCGCCCCCACGCGCTCCAGTTCGGCGGCCAGGGCGTGGTTCTGCCGGTTGAAGTCGGCCTCGAGGGCGCTGGTGGCGCCGGGGGTGTCCAGGGGGCCGGTGGTGCCGTCGCCGCAGGACAGGTACACCGGGAGCGACTTGAGCCGCCCGGCCAGGTGGACCGGATCGTGGGCCTGCCAGATGCGGCGCTGCGCGACCGGGTCGCCCCAGACCCGCAGGGGGTCGTTGCCCTGTCCCGCGAAGAAGCCCATGATGCGGCTGACCGACTCGTCGTCGAGGAGGGGGTGGGCGGAGCCGGAGTAGGCGGCGGCCGCCTTGAACATGCCGGGGTGGCGGGCGGCGTAGAGCAGGGCGCCCTGGCCGCCCATCGACAGGCCGGCGACGACCCGGTTCGGGCCGGCGCCCCAGCCGTGTTCCAGGAGGTGCCGCAGTTCGACCGTGTGGAAGGTCTCCCACGCCGGGTCGCCGCCCGCGCCGTGGTTCCACCAGTCGCTGTACCAGCCGTTCCAGCCGGCCTCCGGCATGACGACGAGCACGTCGCGCAGGCTGTCCGTCGCCGCCACGTCGGTCCTGGCGGTCCACGACGTGTAGTCGCCGCAGCAGCCGTGCAGCAGCCACAGGGTCGGCCAGTGCCTGCGCCGGTCGCCGGGGTTCCAGCCGTCGGGGGTGAGCAGCCGGACCTTGACCGTGCGGCCGCCCAGGGCCGCTGAGCGCACGGACAGGTCGACCTGCCGGTCGGCGACCCGGGTGAACGCGACGACTGGCGAGGATCAGCAGGATCCTGGAGCGGAGGGGAAGGGCGGCGGTCGCGGACAAGGCGGCTCCCTGGGTGCGGTGCGTCGTCGCTGGGGGTGCGGTGCGTCGCCGCGCGTGCGGTGCGGCCGGGCCTGCCGTGTCGTCTACAGTCCGGCCCGCGTCAGCAGTACGGGCAGCGCCTCCGGTTTGACCTTCTGGACCGAGCGCACCTGGCCCAGTCCCAGTTCCTCGCGGCTCACCGGGTCGCGGTACAGCGCCTTCGTCGCCTCGGTCACCAGGGTCACGGGGACCAGGAAGGGGACGTCGGGGTCCTCGTCGTCCGCGCGGGGCTCCTCGTCGACCCCGGCCACGGCGGCGACCTCGGACTGCGGCCGCGCGAAGAGGAACCAGAGCCGGTCACCCGGCGCCATGCGGTAGCGGCGGCTGAGCCAGAGCTCCAGCTCCGGCTCCTCCTCGGCCAGTTGGAGCATCGACTCCTTGTCGGACGGCTCCCCGTCCAGCGTGTCCTTGCGCGGATCGAGGATGTAGATCCAGTCCGCCATGGGATCCCCTTCGGTCAGAACGCTCGGCCCGCGTGGACACATCGGTGCGGCGTCTCATCGTGCCAGACAGCCGGGCCGTGCGCGTACACGTTTTCGACACAGAGGTGTCAGGCGTCCGGTTTCAGGGCGCCGTTGCCGAGTCCGTCGCGGGCCAGTGCGGCGATCTGGCGGCTCAGTTCGGCCACCCGCCGGGACCGCTCCTCGAACTCCCGCAGCGCGTGGAAGGCGGAGCCGTACCCGCGCTGTGTGGCGATGTCCATCTGGGGGACGCGGGCGCCCTTGCTGTCCAGCCGGAAGGTGCCGCTGGCGGTGGTGGAGCGGCGGCTGTTGGCGGCGCTGTGCAGGAAGCCCTGGAGGAAGTCCGTGTCGAGCTGGTCGCTGACCGACACCGGTTCCGGGTCGGCGTACTCGACGAGGCCGGCCCTGACCAGGTCGGCGACGCCGACGCTGGGCCCGTCCAGGGCGCCGGCGCCCTCGCCGGCGACGAGGGCGGGCAGCAGTTCGGTCAGGCGCCGCACCTGTGCGGTGAGTTCCTCGCGCAGGGTGTCGTACTCGGTGACGTAGTCGCGGTGGGACTCCTCGACGTGCCGGCTCGGGGTGAGGTCGACCAGGTCGTCGAGCAGATCGATCTGGGGGACCTCGGTGATCTGCTGGGCCCTGGGCTCCAGGGGGTCGTCGGGGTCGTTGGAGGTGAGGTCGACCATGCGCACGGTGGTGGCCGCGTCGTCCGGGGTCCGCGGGCGTCGCAGATGCCACAGGTGGACGGGCAGGGAGTGCGCGGCGGCCGTGCCGGGGGGCAGCGCGGTGACCTGGGTGAGGATGCCGCGGCGGACCAGTTCGGCCCGGATGCGGCGGCCGGCCTTGCGGTAGGCCACCGAGGCGGGCATGACCATCACGACCCGGCCGCCGGGAGCGGTGTGCGCGTAGGCGTGCTGGAGCCAGGCGAGTTCGCCCTCCGCGCGGGAGGGGGTGCCGAGTTCCCAGCGCGGGTCGAGGAGGAGGTCCTCGCGGCCCCAGTCGGTGTCGCTGACCGGGGGGTCGCAGACGACGAGGTCGGCCTTGAGGCCGGGCCACCGGTCGGCGCGCAGCGAGTCGCCGTGCGCGATCTCGGTACGGGTCAGTCCGCCGAGGCCGGCCCGTGACTGTGCGAGGCGGGCGCTGCGGGCGTCCACTTCCTGGCCGTGCCGTCTGGTGTCCCGTCCGGCGCCGAGGGTGAGCAGCAGGGTGCCGATTCCGCAGGCGGGGTCGAAGAGCACCGCGTCGGCGGCCACGTCTCCCGCGAAGTGGCGGACGGCGCGGACCACCCGGGGCGAGGTCACCTGGTCCGAACCGGCTCGCCGTACGGACTCCGTGAAGCGCTCGGCGAGGCCGTTCACCACGTCGCCGGGGGATCCGCCGCCGGCCATCCGGCGGGCGAGCCGGACCGCCTGGTCGGGCAGCTCAGCCGGTGTCTTCTCGTCGGGCGACGCGAGGGCCCGTGCCACGTCCGCGAGCCCGCCGAGGATGTCGTCGCCGTAGGCGCCGCGCAGCACCTGCCAGAGCTGGACCTCGTCGGTGACGTCCTGCCCCTTGCTCTGCTTGTCCAGCCAGGCCTGCACCTCGGCCAGGTCGAAGAGGGGGCTGTTGGCGCCGCCGCCGGCCGGTGCCGGGAAGTCGTCGTACCGCCGCCTCCAGTTCGACACGGCCGCGCGGGTCACACCCGCGATACGGGCGATCTCGGAGCCGGTGACCAACGGGTTCGTCGGCGTGGCCGGTGTCTGTGGCATACCGGCCACGGTACACAGCGTCGCGACCGGCATCAATCGAAGGCGATCGTTGACGACGTCAACGCCGCTCGCGGGTGGCCGGGCCCGGCGTCCCTCACCCGTCGGTGTCGTGCGCGGACCCATCCGGGCAGGACTCCGCGAACGCGGCCTCCGGCACCTGCTCCTCCCACTCGTCGCGGGTGAAGCCGCGGCCCACGGCCCTGCAGGCAGTGCCGAGGGTGTCGGCCGCCAGCGCGAGGCAGGCGCCGAGGTCCACGACGTAGGCGAAACCCGCGCTCGTCGTGACCATCGTCCGCCCGTCCGGTCCGCCCGGGACCACTTCGTCGACGCCGACTCCGAACTGCCGCACCTGGAGGGCGTAGGGGGAGGTTGAGGTGAGCGGGAAGCTTCCGCCGGAGAAGCAGGGGTCGAGGACGACGGCGCTGCCGTCGGGTGCCTCGCTCCGCTCATCGTCGCGGTGGCGGCTTTCCGGCGGGCGCGCCGTGGGCGTTGTCAGTGGCTGCCGATAGCTTGATCCCGTTGCGCCGCTCCGGCGTTGACGTCCCCTTTCGCGTGCATGGGAGATGGTGCGTTGTCGGTCTGGGAGAAGTCGAGTACGGCACGGGTGGTGCCCTCCGCGCGGCCGCGGAAACTCGCGAAGGTGCCGTTCGTGGAGCTGGCCGACGGGCGGTTGCAGGGTGTGGTGTCCAGCGGGTCGGACATCGGGCGGGTGTACGTGTCGTCGGTCGAGGCGGGGACGTACGCGTTCGCGTGCAGCACCAACAACAACCGGCCCTGCGGCGGGGCGCGCGGCTGGTTCTGCAATCACATACGGGCGCTCGTCTTCGAGGCAGTGCTGCAGTACGGCGTCGAGCGGGTGACCCGGTACCTGAAGGTGGAGGTCGGCGGGGAGGCGCCCGACGGTGACGACGTCACCCACGCGATGACCGCCACGCGGCCCGTGAACGGCGACGGTTCGGCGGCGGCGCAGGTGTTCAGCCGGTTCCTGCGGCACCTGGCCTATCTCGAGTTCGAGCCGGCCACCGCCCCGTTGCCCGAGATGCAGTGGTTCCCGACGACGAGGGCGGTGGCGTGATGCGTGCCGATCTGCTGGGCGACTCCGTCGACGGGGTCGACGAGGTCCTTCGGGCCGTGGACGGCTTCGACGAGGTGCTGGTCGCCGGGCTGCTGCGTCCGCAGCCCGCCCAGGCGGAAGGGCTGGCCGCGCTCGCCGTGGCGGTCGCCGGGTCGCCGCTGGCGGCACGGGTCGCCGAGGCGGCGGAGAAGACGGCCGCGGGCGCCGCGGGAGAGGACCACTTCGTGGCGCTCGCCGCCGCCCGGACCGCGCTGCTCGGCTCGGTGCACGACGCGCTCGTGCAGCGGGTCGAGGAGGCCGTCGGGCGGGCGCGCGCCGAGGAGGCCGCCACGCCGGCCGGCGGCTCCGCGCACGCGGTCAATCTGCATGCCGCGGCCCGTAGTTGGCTGTGCGATCTGGCGCGGGCCGGGTGGCAGGGCATCGACCACGAACTGGTCGGCGGGGCCGCGCCCGTCGTCTCCGCGATGCTGCCCGACCCCGCGCTGCGCCGCCTCGCCACGCTGCTGGACGGCTTCGCCGCCGAACTCGCCGCGTGCTGCCCCGGGGCGACGCTGGAGCGCGTCCCGGTGCGGCGGTGGGCCGACCTGTGGTCGCGCGCCATGCTGCTGACGGTGCCGGGAGCCGTTTCGGCGCCCGCCGTCACCGAGGTGTCCGGCCGGCTGCTGCCGCTCGGCGTCGACGTGCAGGAGCACGCCACCGCCGTACAGGCGCAGGTGCACGCGGTGCTGGAGCCGGCGGACGGCGGCACGCCGCGGCTGGTGCGGGCCAGTGTGTCCGCGCCCAAGCCGGACACCGTCGTCGGGGCGGGGCTGTGGCAGTCGCTCCGGCCGCGCATGGCGCTGCTGGCCGCCGTGAGCGAGGGGCGCGCCATGGACCTCGACGCGATGCCCATGACCGGTGCGGGCGATCTGCTGTGGGACGACGCCCGGGCCGGGGCGGGCGAGCCCGCCGAGGCGTTCGCCACCGCGCGGGTGGCGCTGCCCGCCGCCGTGGCCTTCGCGACCGCTCCGCTGGACCGTCATCCGGCCGGGATCGCCGTGCCCGTCCTGCTGGAGGGGTACGCCGTGGAGGAGGACGAGGGCCGGACGGTGTTCCGGGTCGCCGGGCTGCGGCTGCCCGTCGACACCGACCGGATGCCGGCGGCCGGTCCGCTCACGCCCGAGGCCGTCACCGCGTCCGGCGCATGTGTCGGGCTGCTGCGCTGGGACGCCGGGGAGTTCCTGCTGCAGCCGCTCGCCGTGGAGCGGACGGTGCGGAAGAAGACCGTCGCCGTGCACGCCGGGGCGTGGGCCGGCGGTACGGCCGACAAGGCCGGGGTGCGGGCCGAGAAGGCGGCCACCGACGCCGTGAAGGTACTGCGCGAGCGCGCCGGAAAGCTGCTGCGGAAATGAGCGAGCCGACCCTTGCGGGCGCCCCGGCACCCGATCCTGACGAGAACCGGCGGCAGGTGCTGTACTGGCGGCTGCTGGCCCGGCTCTTCGACCCCGAGGAGCAGGCCGGCCTGGAGTCGGCGAGTCTCGCCGTCGTCGAGGACATCGGCCTGCCGGCCGCGCTGCTGGATCCGGGGGCGTCCGTCGACTCCGTCGTGCAGCGGCATCCGGACCTGGCCCCGGAGTTCGACGGTCTGATGACGCCCGAGCCGGACGAGGACGGTGCGCGTGACCGGGCCGCCGAGGTGCGGCGCGCGGCGCTCGCCTCGAAGGTGCTGCTGAACGTCTTCGCGAACCCCCCGGGCACGGTCACGGCCGAGCAGCTGTCGCGCTGGCAGTCCGACGCGGGCTGGCTGGAGCGGGCGCTCGGCTGCCGGCCCGGCGAGCTGCGCGGCGGGCGTCCCGCGGGAGCCGGAAAGGGCGTCAGCCCGACCGGGACCGGTCACGGCGGCCCTACGCCCGACCTCGGCCGCCTGATCCCCGAGATCGGGCCGGAGCTCGGCTCCATCGAGGCCGGCCTCGTCCGGCGGATGCGGCTGCGCGAGGTGCTGGCCGACCCCGCGCTGGCGTCCCGGCTGACGCCGAGCATGTCGCTGATCGAGCAGTTGCTGCGCGACAAGGACAACCTCTCCGGTGTCGCCCTCGCCAACGCCAAGGCGCTCATCCGGCGTTACGTCGACGAGGTCACCGAGGTGCTGCGCACCCAGGTGGAGAAGGCCACGGTCGGTGACATCGACCGGTCCGTGCCGCCCAAGCGCGTCTTCCGCAACCTCGACCTGGACCGCACCATCTGGAAGAACCTCACCAACTGGGACCCGGAGCAGGAGCGGCTCTACGTCGACCGGCTCTACTACCGGCACACCAGCCGCAAGACGACTCCGCAGCGGCTGATCGTGGTCGTGGACCAGTCGGGTTCGATGGTCGACTCCATGGTCAACTGCACCATCCTGGCGTCCATCTTCGCCGGACTGCCGAAGGTCGACGTCCATCTGATCGCGTACGACACTCAGGCGCTGGACCTCACGCCCTGGGCGCACGACCCGTTCGAGACGCTGCTGCGCACCAAGCTGGGCGGCGGCACCGACGGCACGGTCGCCATGACGCTCGCCCAGCCGAAGATCGCCGAGCCGCGGAACACGGTCGTGGTGTGGATCTCCGACTTCTACGAATGGCGCACGGACGAGCTGTTCGAGAGCATGGCCGCCATCCACCGCTCGGGGGCGAAGTTCATCCCGGTGGGTTCGGTGACCAGCTCCGGGCGCGGCAGCGTCAACCCGTGGTTCCGGGAGAAGTTCAAGGACCTCGGTACGCCGGTGATCTCCGGCCACATCAAGAAGCTCGTGCACGAGCTCAAGACGTTCCTCACCTGATCACCGCGCACACCCCGCCGTGATCACCGTACGGAAAGGCCTTACCCTCATGTCCGACCTGCTGCGCGCTCCCGCCGAGATCAAGTACGCCGAGGAGCTCGACTGGCTGGAGTCGATCGACGACGGCCCCAAGCCGTTCTCGTGGCGGCTGTCCCCGAAGATGGTCCGTCTGTTCATCCTCGGCTCCGAGCGTGCCGACGGCCTGGACCGGGAGGTGGCGCAGAAGTGGTTCGGCGACCGCAGCTTCGTCGAGCGGTCCATCGTCACCCTCGCCTCCGACCGCGGTCTGCTGCTCATCGGTGACCCCGGCACGGGCAAGAGCTGGCTGGCGGAGCTGCTGTCCGCCGCGATCTCGCGCAACTCCACCCTGGTGGTGCAGGGCACGGCCGGCACCACCGAGGACCACATCAAGTACTCCTGGAACGTGTCGATGGTCATCGCCAAGGGCCAGTCGCGGGAGTCGATGATCCCCTCGCCGATCATGACCGCGATGGAGGCCGGGTCGATCGGCCGCTTCGAGGAGCTGACCCGTTCCACGAGTGATGTGCAGGACGCGCTGATCTCGATCCTGTCCGAGAAGTACATCTCCGTTCCGGAACTGGAGAGCGGCGGCAGCGACAACATCGTGTTCGCCAAGCCGGGCTTCTCGATCATCGCCACGGCCAACAGCCGCGACCGGGGCGTCAACGACCTGTCGTCCGCGCTGAAGCGGCGTTTCAACTTCGTCCGCATCCCGGTCGTGACGAACAAGCGGAGCGAGGCGGAGATCGTCCGCTTCCGCACCGAGGAACTGCTGCGCCGGCACGCGATCGACCTCGACGTGCCGCCGACCCTGCTGGACGTGCTGCTGCAGAGCTTCGCCGACCTGCGCGCCTCCGCGGCCGCGGCCGGCAGCGACGACGAGAAGCTGGAGTCCGCGCTGTCGACGGCCGAGCAGATCGGCGTGCTGGAGGACGCCGTGCTGCACAGCAACTTCTTCGGCGAGCGCGCCCTGACGGCGCGCACCCTCGCCTCCTCGCTGGTCGGCTCCCTCACCCGGCGCGAGCCGGAGGACCTGGCCATCCTCAACAAGTACCTGCACGGCGTCGTCGAGCCGCGCAGCAAGGAGGAGGGCGGCTCCTGGCCCGAGTTCCTCGAGGGCGGCCGCGACGCGATCGCCACCCTGTCATGAGCGCTCCCCGGGAGAACGGCGCCTTCGCCGGGCTGCGCGGCCAACTGCGGGACGCGGCGGCCACGTTCGCGGGAGGTCCGGACGCGCTGGAGGGCATCCTGCTCGGCATGGTCGACGACGTCGACCGGGCGGTGGGCGAACCCCTGGAGATCTTCCCGGTCTGCCACCACTCCCCCGCCTCGGCGCTCGCCATGGCCCGCCGCCTGCGCGAGAAGCAGCCCAAGGTGGTGTATCTGGAGCTGTGCGAGGACATGGCGCCGCTCCTGACCGAGCTGCGCAACTGCCGGCTGCCGGTGGCGGTGCAGGCGTTCGCCGGCGACGTCGACGGCTTCCCCGCCGACTGGGCCCCGCTCTCGGTGGTCGCGCCGGTCACCGAGGCGTCCGCCGAGTACCAGGCGATCGCGTACGCCCTGGACACCCCGGGGGTGGAGCTGGTCCTGGTCGACCGGTCGGCGGACCACGTCTTCCAGTGGGACAGCCGGGGCGAGGAGGCCCCGGAGGGGGACGGGCCGGCGGAGGAACCGGAGGCCGCGCTGCACGGCGAGGCCGTCGGCGTCGGGATCGGCGACCTGCGGCCGCGCTTCGCCGAACTGGAGGAGCACCTGCTGCGCCACGGCAAGGTGCGGCACTGGTCGGAGTGGTGGCACCAGTACGTCGAGGTCCCGCTCGGGGACAGCGACCACGACACCTACCGCCAGGTCATGTTCCTCATCGGCAGCCTGTTCCGGCGGCTCGCCCCGGGTGACGGGTCCCGGGTGCGGGTGGACGAGGACCGCGAGCGGTACATGTGGACCCGGATGCGCGAGCATCTGGCGGTGACCGGCACGGACCCGGAGGACTGCCTGTACGTGTGCGGGGCGTTCCACGCGGCCAGCCGTGTCGAGGAGTTCGGCGTGCACGGCGTCCCGGGCGCCTTC
This sequence comes from Streptomyces fungicidicus, assembly GCF_003665435.1. Taxonomy (NCBI): domain Bacteria; kingdom Bacillati; phylum Actinomycetota; class Actinomycetes; order Kitasatosporales; family Streptomycetaceae; genus Streptomyces; species Streptomyces fungicidicus. The sequence continues at coordinate 31,815 of NZ_CP023408.1, read as the reverse complement.
GAGATCTCCCCGCGCACCGCCACCGCCTGGCAGTACGGGCTGATCCCGTCGAGCCACGCCGCGATCGAGGCGCAGTTCGGCCTGGCCGCGGGTTCGGTGTCGATCGCGGCGACGGAGTGGGCCAAGGGCCTGAAGCGGACCCGGGTGAAGCCGTACGTGCTGGAGGGCCAGGCCGGGAAGCGGAAGTCCGCGGCCAAGAAGGCGGCCGTCGTCCCCGCTCCACCGTCCGAGGTCGCCACGGACAAGCTGTCGGGCTTCCTGCGCCGGCCGCCCGTGCTCGACGGTCTTGACGAGGCCGAACTGCTCGGCTGGTCGGTGGACATCGTGCGCGCGGCCCGCCGCAACGGCTATCTCGCCTCGACGGCCGACGCCATCGCCGTCTTCGAGACGTCGATCCTGCTGGCCGGCATGCGGGACCGGGCGAAGCCGACGCCGTACGACTTCCAGGACGCGGCGGTCACCTGCATCGAGAAGGACAGCGTCCCGGGGCGGCGGGACGTGCGGCGGCTCGTCGAGATCATGATGGGCGGTGACCGGATCGGCCAGGTCGGGTACGACTCGCTGCCGCCGCTCGCCCGCGACGTGTTCGACCGGCTCGCGCCGCTGGAGCTGAAGCTGGAGCAGCGCGGGGTGCGCCGGGCGCTGCTCGACATGGCGTCCCGGCCCGAACTGCGGGCCTGCTCCGACGTGCTGTGGATGCTGCGCCGTCTGCTGCCGCGGGGTGCGGCGCGGCCCATCATGGGTGAGCGGCGGCTGGGCGAGCGGTCGATCCAGGAGTCGTGGGACCTGGCGCTCGGCACCCATCAGCGGGCCCTGATCGAGCTGGGCTACGAGGGCGTCAGCCTGGAGCAGGTGCTGGAGCAGCGGCTGCGGCGCGACGCGTACGGGCCGCAGGCGACGACGGCGGCGGTGCTGGCGGCGGTGGAGGACGCGACGCTGTATCTGGGCAGCCGCCGGCTCGCCGACGAACTCGGCTCGCACGCGCTGAAGCTGCTCGCCGCCGAGCGCAGCGTGGACGGGGCGCCCGAGGTGCTGAGCCGGGTGCGTGCGCTGCTGGCGTACTACCGGACGAGCGAGCCGGTGCTGCCGTCGTGGATCGAGTCGTTCGTCAAGGCGGGGTACGCCCACTACTGCACGCTGCTGCCGACGGCGTTCCGGGACGAGGACGCGACGGTCGGGCAGGTCGCGGCGATGCTCGGCTTCCTGTTCGGCATGGAGGGCCTCGCGCTGTCGCTGGGCTGCGACCGCACCCAGCTGGAGCTCGCGGTCGCCCAGTCGCACCCGGACGAGCCGGCGAAGACGGCTCTGCTGTGGGCGGCGCAGGTGCAGCTGGGCACCCTGTCCCGGGGCGCACTGCGCGAGCGGTGCGACGAGCTCCTGGACAACCCCCTGGTGGTGCCCGCCTATCCGCGGTACCTGAGCGGCTTCGTGCACGCGCTGGAGCCGGTGCCCGGGCTGGCGGACGTGGTCGTGGAGGCGGTGTCGAACGCGTTCGGGCGGCTGCCGGACGCGGTGCTGCTGCCCTGGCTGCCGCTGTTGATCACCACGCTGCGTTCCGGGGCGGCGGACCTCGCCCCGCTGCTGATCCGCGAGGCCGGCCGGATCTTCCCGGGCAGGCTGGCGGCCCTGGACGCGTGGGTGCCGCCGTGGCGGACGCCGGAGACGGATCCGTTCGCCGCCGTTCCGCGCACACCCGCGCCCGACGCTCCCCGGGGCGCCGCGCTCCTCGCGGCGCACCCGGCGGCGTGCGACGCCGTGGCGGCACTGCTCGGCTGCGACGGGGGCTGGGCACCGTCCGGCGTCCCGGCCCCCGCGGGCGTGCCGTTGCTGGCCGCGCACCCGGCGGCGTGCGACGCCGTGGCGGCACTGCTCGGCTGCGACGGGGGCTGGGCGACGGCGGCGGAACCGGCCCCGGCGGGCGCCGCCCTGGCGGCCCGCCACCCGGCGACAGCCGAAGCCCTGGAGTCCCTGCTCACCACCGGCTGACTGCGGCATGCCGAACCCCGAGCGGGGCACGACAGTGGACCGGCCCCGCTCGGAGGCTCGACGGTGGGCGGGCCCGCTCGGCGGTCCGACGGTGGACCCGGTCCCGCTCAGAGATCCGACAGCGGACGGGTCCCCGCTCAGGGGTCCGGCGCTGAGCGGGCCCGCTCAGCGGTCCGACGGTGGACGGGCCAGCTCGGAGGCCCGACGGTGGACCCGGTCCCGCTCAGAGGCCCGACAGGGGACCGGGCGCCGCTCAGAGGCCCGACAGGGGACCGGGCGCCGCTCGGAGGCCCGACGGTAGGCCGGACCCCGGTCGGGGTCCGGCCCGGTGCCGCGCCCGAGGGGCGGCCCAGAGGGCGGCCTCATCGGGTGAGCAGGCGTTCGATCCACTCCTTCGCCTCGGTGAGCCGAGTGCGGAGGTCCGCGGCGATGTCGCACCTCTTCAGGGTCAGCCCGACCTTCTTGCTCACCCTCCACCGCCACGGCCACAGCGGGCGGGCGTGCTCCTCGGAGAGGGCGGCGACGTACTTCTCGATCAGGCCGTCGATCTCGTCCAGCGGGCTGTCGGGCCAGCGCCTGGCGTCGTCCCGGAGCTGACCGCGCAGCGTGGTGAGGGTGGCGAAGTCGGCCTTGCGCACGGTGTCCTTCGCCTCGAGGGTCTCCATCTCGGCCTCGACCGCGCCGAGCCGGTCGTGGAAGGGCTGAAGCTGGGCGGCCGTCTTGTCGAAGGCCCGCTTGCGCCATCCCACGAAGGCGATCAGCAGGGACACCGCGACGGCGACGGCCGCCACGACGGCGGCCCAGGTCCACCCGCCGAACAGCGCGCCGTCACCGCCCGCGGTGTGGCCGGCCCGCGCCGCCTCCATGCAGGTCTCGATCACCTTCCGGGCCGTCGGAGAAACAGAACAAGACATGGGATGTCGTCCTCATGGAGATGGGCCGTGCCGGCGGAGTGCCACGCTGAAGGGCCGGTGTCGCAATGCAGCCTCCACCGAGGGGAAAAGCGTCGGCAAATGAACGCGTTGAGCCATTCCCGAAGCCTCGTTGAACCCGGGAAAGAGCGGATACCGTCGTCCATCAGCAACGTCAACCCCGATAGCCCGTCATTTCGTTGACGCCACGTCATTTCTCTTTGAGATCCTTTGACGGGCGAGTGACGGCACTCCTACGCTACGGCGGGAATGAGGAGGTACCAGGGGTGCCCGCTTATCTGCACTGGGGCAAGGTTCTCGGAATCTACGACGACGAGGCGCCCGCGACCCTGCCGAGTCAACTCGATCTTCTGCGCGCCCTGCAGGATCTCGACACACCCGATGTCGCTCTCGTGTACCGGCTCAGGACTTCACCGGAAGGCGGTCCGAACGCGGAACCGAGCGCCCTTTTCGATCTGCGCTGCCTTTCCCGCGACAAGGAAACGATCTCCGCGGCCGAGGCGCGCACTCTCGATGATCTCAGCGCGGTGGCGCTGCTTCCCGCGTACAACATTCTCGGGGCCAGCGAACTCCGGGTCGGCTACAAGTACCGGACGCGTATCGTCCCGTCCGCCCGGCGCGGGGACGAACTGCCCATCAAACGGGACTGGGCGGAACTCGTGGACCTCTTCCGCCGCCGTGAGGACGACGTGGCGCTGGACATCACCTGCACGCTGACCGACGTGCGGGCGGGAAAGCACCGGGCGTCCCTGAGGACGGGTCACATCACGAGCATCGACCGGGCCACCGCGTTCTTCGAGGCGGCCGCGGCGGAGTGCCGGTACCACCAGGAGGGTCAGCGTCAGCTGATGGTGACGGTGACGCTCCAGTCCACGGCGCCCATCGACCAGGTCTTCGCGAGGACGACCGGCCGCATGCTGTTCGGCACGCCGGTGCGGCTGCGGCCGGTCCAGCGGTACCGGCCGATCACCAGCAGCCCCGCACTGGGCGTGGTCGGCTGCCCGGAACAGCTGATCCGGGTGTGGCACGCGCCGTACGGGAACATGCAGGGCCGGGGCCTCGGTTCGTGGCGGGACACGCGTATCGCGATGCGCCGCAAACCGCCCAAGGTCGAGGCGGGCGTCACGCTGGGCCGGGCGCGATGGCACGGAGCGCGCTTCACCAAGGACGAGGTGGTGGAGATCAGCGACGCGGACCGCACCAAGCACACGTACGTCGTCGGGAAGACCGGCTCGGGAAAGACCAACGTGCTGAAGTCGCTGGTCCGGCAGGACATCCGCAACGGGAACGGCTGCGCCGTCATCGACCCGCACGGCGACCTCGTCGACTACGCCCTGGAGCACGCCGGGGACCGCGTCGAGGACGTCGTCCACCTGGACTTCGGCGACCCCGCGTACCTGCCGGTGGTGAACCCGTTCCTCATCGACGTCGAGGCGGAGAGCGACTACCAGATGGCGGTCGAGGAGATCCTCGAGATCATCATCCGCCGTTCGTACAGCCAGTTCACCGGGCCGGTCTTCGACGACACGACCCGGCTGATGCTGAAGACGATCTGGCACCGGGAGATCCGGGGCGACCTGCTGCCCAGCATCCCGCTCGCCCTGGAGGTCCTGCGCACCCCCGGCATGCGCAAGTGGGCCGCCGGTGTACTGGGCGACGTGGACCCGGAACTGGCGGACCAGTGGCGGGCGTTCGAGGGCATGCTGGCCAGTTCGGTGGCGGAGACGGTCCGCTGGGCGGCGGCGAAGTTCGCGGACTTCACCAGCGGCAACCCGCTCCAGCTGCTCACCGCCGGCTCCTCCCCGCTGTCCTTCCAGGACATCTACGACGAGCGGAAGATCCTGCTGGTCAAGCTGCCCGAGACCATGATGGGCCCGATGTCGGGGCAGTTCCTGGGCTCCCTGATGTTCAACCGGATCTACCGCGCCGCGCGGGCGGGCGGCTCCGCCAAGGCGGCGCCGTTCTTCATCCACGTCGACGAGTTCCAGCGGTTCGTCAGCCATGAGGTCGAGGAACTCGTCGCCGAGGCACGCAAGTTCAACGTGGGGCTGACCTTCGCGCACCAGAACCTGCGGCAGCTGGAGGCCTTCTCCCGGTACGAGGGGTCGGCCAACGCGCGGCTCGCCGAGGCGATCTTCTCCAACGTGGGCACCATGATCGTCATGAAGACCTCGGGCCGGGACGTGAAGGCCTTCGCGGACGAGTTCTCGGTGAACGAGGCGCAGGTGCGCAACATCGCGCAGTACGAGGCGCTGGCGCGCACCGTGATCGGGAACGCGGAGCAGCCCGCGTTCAGCCTCGTGGTAGGCCACGAGGTCTCGGGCCGGGGGGACGCCTCCGTGGCCGGCCGGGTGCGGGAGCGGATGATCGCACAGGGGATCATGCGACCGCGGGACGAACTGCGCACGCTGCAGAAGGACCTGGAGTCCTTCCGGGCGCACGGCAAGCCCGGCCGGCCGCGGGCACCGGAGCGCCGCCCCTCCCGCGACTCGTCGCCGCCGTCGGGCGACGCGCCGTTCGAGCTCCTCCCCGAAGGCCCCGAGGACGCGCCCTCCCCCTCGTCGTCCAGTCCGCTCGACGACTGGCTGGCCCGGCGGAAGTCACGGAAAGGGCGGGTTGCCCGCGCGGACCCGGAACCCGCCGACACCCCATCCGATTCCCTACCTCTGCGGAGTTGACCATGAGCACCCCGGATTTCGAAGGCCGTGCCGAACGGATCGATCCCGTACTGCAGACCGCCTGGGAGCACCTGGACACCGATATCGACGTACGGATCGACGCGATCGCGGAGGAGCTGAACATCGAGCGCGACAAGGTCATCGCGCTGAGCGTGCTGTTCTTCTCCAGCCAGCTGCAGCTGCGGCGGGAGGACAAGATGGTCATCGTGTGCGGCCGGCCGGCCAAGGCGTACCCCGACCCGCTGGCCGCGCTGTTCGACCAGGACGACTCGGGCAAGTACAACGCGATCTACCAGCAGCTGGTCGGAACGTGGAACGCCTCATGAGCGGGGCCGACCGCGATGTGGACAACTTCAACGAGAGCGCCGAACGCGCCGGGGAATCGGGTGGCGTTCCTCCCGCGCCACCACGGGACCGGCTGGAACCCGGCTCGGGGTTCCGCAACTACAAGGTGTCGAGGTCCGGGCAGCTGACCCTGCCCGGCTCGGCGCGCAACGAGTGGGAGCTGAAGGAGGGGGGATCGGTCCATGTCGCGCACATCGGGGACTTCGTGGTGATCGTGCGGGCCGGCGAATGGTCCAAACGGCTTCAGCTCTGGCGGCTGGAGGCCGATCTGGCCGCACAGCTCCAGGAAGAGATCGACCGTGAGGTGTGATGGCGACACAAGTACTCATCGACCGCTGGGGGTTCACCCTCCTCCTGAAAGGTCTCCGCCCGACGGCCCAGACGGGTGAACGGTTCGACGAATACCTGATCGGGGAGCGCGAGTACCTCCGCTTCCTGACCATCACCCAGCGGGCCGAGCCGCGCACCGGCGTCCTGCTGCTCCTCGAGTCGATACAGCGGGTCCAGGGGAAGTCCCCGTCGGTCACCAGCGCGCTGTCCGCGCTGCTCAGCCCGGAGCAGGTGCAGGAGCTGTACGGGATACCCGTCTCCCTCTCCCGGCTGCCCGAGCCCACCCTCGGGCTGCTGCCCGCCACCTGCGACCGGTTCGCCCTGCGGGAGAGCGAGGCGGAGAGCGTCCTCCTCGCCCTCCAGGAGGAGGTCGCCTTCCTCACCTGTTACCGGTCGCTGTCCGTGCGGCGCTGGATGTGGAAGGCCCTCTCCAAACACCGGATCACCAAGCTCGATCTCGACCACTCCTGCCCCCAGGTGAAGAGGAACGGCCCACTGCCGCCCGGCAGTGGGCCGCTGTGACGTCCCCGCAGGGGTGCGTCCGGGGCGTCAGGCCGCTCGCCGTGCGCGGTCGCGGTGTCCGCGGATGATGTCCGCGTACCGGTGACCGCTGCCCTTGATGGTGCGGGCCTGGGTGGCGTAGTCGACGTGGACGAGGCCGAAGCGCTTGTCGTAGCCGTACGCCCATTCGAAGTTGTCCAGCAGGGACCAGGCGAAGTAGCCGGCCAGCGGGGCGCCCTTGCGGGCGGCGTCGGCGCAGGCGGCCAGGTGCCGGATCAGGTAGTCCTGGCGCTCCGGGTCGTCGACGGTGCCGTCGGGGCGGACGACGTCCGGGAAGGCGGAGCCGTTCTCGGTGACGTAGAGCCTGCGGGCGCCGTACTCGTCCGTCAGGCGCAGCAGCAGCGTCTCGATGCCGCTCGCGTCGATCTCCCAGTCCATGCCGGTGCGCGGCACGCCGTCCCGGCGCACGAACGCGGCGTGCGGGGCGGGCCCGTCCGGGTCGGCGGCCACCACCTGCGGGAAGTAGTAGTTCAGGCCCAGCCAGTCGAGCGGGGCGGCGATGGTCTCCAGGTCGCCCTGCCGCTCCGGGAGTGCGACGCCGTACACCTCGCGCATGTCCTCGGGGAAGCCGCGGCCGTGGACGGGGTCGAGCCACCAGCGGTTGGTGTGGCCGTCCATGCGGACCGCCGCCGCCCGGTCCTCGGGGCTGTCGCTCGCGGCGTGGATGGTGGAGAGGTTGTTGACGATGCCGACCTGGGCGTCCGGGGCCGCGGCGCGGAGGGCGCGGGCGGCCAGGCCGTGGCCGAGCAGGAGGTGGTAGGAGGCGCGGACGGCGGCCGTGAGGTCCGTCCGGCCCGGGGCCATCTTGCCCTCGAGGTGTCCGATCCAGGCGGAGCACAGGGGCTCGTTGAGGGTCGCCCAGTGACGCACGCGGTCGCCGAGGCGTTCGGCGACGGCTGAGGCGTACGCGGCGAAGTGCTCGGCGGTGTCGCGCTCGGGCCAGCCGCCGCGGTCCTGGAGGGTCTGCGGCAGGTCCCAGTGGTAGAGGGTGACGGACGGGGTGATGCCGGCTTCCAGGAGTCCGTCGACCAGCCGGTCGTAGAAGGCCAGGCCCTTCGCGTTCACCGGGCCGTCGCCGCCCGGCACGACGCGCGGCCAGGCGACGGACAGCCGGTAGGCGTTGGTGCCCAGGCGGCGCATCAGGCCGATGTCCTCGCGCCAGCGGTGGTAGTGGTCGCAGGCGGTGTCGCCGTGGTCGCCGCCCGCGATCGTGCCGGGGGTGTGCGAGAAGGTGTCCCAGATCGACGGGGAACGGCCGTCCTCCGCCACGGCCCCCTCGATCTGGTACGCCGAGGTGGCCGTGCCCCACAGGAAGTCGTCGGGGAGGGCGGCGTAGTCGATGGTCACGGAAGTCCCTTCGGGTGGAGAGGAGCCGGTCACTTGACGGCTCCCGCCGTCAGTCCGGCGACGAGGTAGCGCTGCAGGAGCAGGAATCCGGCGACCACGGGGACGCTCACCACGAGGGAGGCGGCCATGATCTGGTTCCAGTACACGTCGTTGAGGGTGGAGTAGCCCTGGAGGCCGACGGCGAGGGTGCGGGTGGTGTCGTTCGTCATCACGGACGCGAACAGCACTTCGCCCCACGCGGTCATGAAGGCGTAGACCGCGACCGCGACGATGCCGGGGACCGCCGCCGGCACGACGACGCGGAACAGGGCGCCGAGGGGGCCGCAGCCGTCCACCGTCGCCGCCTCGTCCAGGTCGCGCGGGACCGAGTCGAAGTAGCCGATCAGCATCCAGATGGAGAACGGGAGCGAGAAGGTCAGGTACGTCAGGATCAGTCCGCCGCGGGAGCCGAAGAGGGCGATGCCGGTGGCGTTGCCGATGTTGACGTAGATGAGGAACAGCGGGAGGAGGAACAGGATGCCCGGGAACATCTGCGTCGACAGGACGGTCACCGTGAAGACGCGCCTGCCGCGGAAGCGGTAGCGGCTGACGGCGTAGGCGGAGAAGACGGCGATCACCACCGAGCAGACCGTCGCCGCGCCCGCCACGATCAGCGAGTTCACGAAGTAGCGGCCCAGCGGGACCGTGGACCAGATGTCGATGTACGGGCGGATGGTCAGCTCGGTGGGCAGCCAGCGGAACGTGCCGGTGACGTCGGCGAGCGGCTTCAGCGAGCTGGAGACCATGACGTAGACCGGGACCAGCACGAACCCGGTGAGCAGGGTCAGGAAGACCCGTCGGGCCCACAGGAACGAGCGGGGCGGGGCCATCGGGGACCGGGGTGTGCTCATGGGGCGGTCCTCCGTCCGCGCGAGGTGAGTACGAGATAGACGCCGGTGACGACGAGCAGGAACAGCAGGAGCAGGACGGACATCGCGGAGCCGGTGCCGAAGTTCCAGGTGACGAAGGACGCCTGGTAGATGTGGACGGAGATGAGGTCCGCGGCCTCGGGCGCGGACCTGCCGAAGAGGACGTACGGGGTGTTGAAGTCGTTGAACGTCCACAGGAACAGGACGAGGACCAGCACCTGGTTGACGGGGCGGAGCGACGGCAGGGTGATGCGGCGGATCTGCTGGAGCATCCCGGCGCCGTCGAGGGCGGCGGCCTCGTACAGCTCGCGCGGGATGTTCTGCAGGCCGGCCATCACGATGAGGAAGGCGAACGGCCAGCCCTTCCACACCGAGACGGTCAGCAGGGCGAGGAAGCTGTTGTCGCCGATGAGCCAGAAGGACGGCTTGTCGGTGAGGCCGAGCTGGTCGTGCAGGACGTGGTTCACCAGGCCGTTGTCGTGCTGGAACATGAACACCCAGGTGATGACGGCCGCGTAGACCGGCAGGGCGTACGGGACCAGGAACAGGGCGCGCAGCAGGCCGCGTCCGCGGAAGGTGTCCTGCATGAAGACCGCGGCGGCCGTGCCGATCAGCCAGCACAGGCCGACCGACAGCAGCGTGAAGGCGATGGTGATGAGGAAGGAGTGGAGGAGGGCCTTGCCGACGGGGGCGTCGAAGTCCACCGACACCGCGTAGTTGTCGAGGCCGGCCCAGGGGGCGGTGCCCCAGTCGCGGATGTAGAACTGGGTGAGTTCCTTGAGGCTCATCACGGCGCCGATGACCATCGGCACCAGGTGGACGAGGAGTTCGAGGAGCAGGGCGGGCAGGAGGAGCAGATAGGGCAGTCCGGCGCGGCGGATCCGCCCGGGACGGCGGCGGGGGCCGCGCGCCGCGCCGGGGGAGCTCTTGCGCACGGCGGCCTCCGCCGTGGGAGCAGTGGCAGTCATGGCGGTGTCGGGGCTCACTTCGCGGGCATCTGCTGCTGCGCCTTGGCGAGCGCGGCCTTCACCGAGCCGGTGGTCACCGCGCGTCCGGCGGCGGCGTCGGCGAACAGGTTCTTGACTGCGGTGCCGACGGCGGTCTCGAACTGCGACTCGTCCGGCACCTGCGGCAGGGCGGCGGCGCTCTTGGCGAGGGTGTCCTTCAGGACCGCGTTGGCCGGGGAGTTGAAGGCGGCGTCCTGCTGGGCTGCCTCGACCGGCGGGATCGAGCTGTACGCCGTGTTGAGGATCTTCTGTTCGGCGTCGCTGGTCATGAACTTCACGAACTTCGTCGCGCCGTCGAGGTTGTCGCTGTTCTTGAAGACGGCGAGGTTGATGCCGGCGACCATCGAGTTGACCTGCTCGCCGGTGCCGGGCGTGCCGGACCGCACGGGCACCGGGGCGATGCCGTAGGCGTCCTCGCTCATGCCCTGGGACTTGAGGTTGGCGGAGGCGGACTGCCACAGCAGCATCGCCGTCCTGCCCTTGGCGAAGTCGCTGACCGACTGGTTCTGGGCGTACTCGGCGTTGCCCGGGGCGATGATCTTGTCCTTGGCCATCAGGTCGACGTACTGCTTGACGGCCGCGACGGCGCCGTCGTTGGTGAAGTCGGCCTTGCCGTCGGCGGTGAAGAAGTCGGCGCCGTGCTGCTTGGCGAAGACGAAGACGTGGTGGATGTTCTCGGAGGGGTTGGAACCCTCCACGCCGATCCCCCACTTGCCGTCCTTGGACAGCTTCTCGCCGGCGGCGGTCAGCTCGTCCCAGGTGGCCGGCGGACCGTCGATGCCGGCGTCGGCGAACATCTGCTTGTTGTAGTAGAGGGCGTACGCCATCGAGTACAGCGGGACGGCCGCCGGGTCCTGGCCCTCGACGCCGGTGGAGCCGAGCGCGGAGTCGACGAAGCGGTCCCTGCCGCCGATCCTGTCGAAGTTCTCGGCGTCCCAGGGCAGCAGGGCGCCGGTCGCCTGGAGCGATGCGGACCAGGTGTTGCCGATGTTCAGCACGTCCGGGCCCTGTCCCGAGGTGGTCGCGGTGAGGATCCGGTTGAGCAGGTCGGACCAGGGCACGACCTCCAGCTTGACCTTGATCCCGGTCTCCTTCTCGAACTTGTCGAGTTCGGGCTGGAGGACCTTCTTGTCCACCTCGATGCTGGCGCCCTGGTTGGAGGCCCAGTAAGTCAGTTCCTCCGGCGAGTCGTTGGACCCGCCGCCGGTGCTCGATCCGCCTCCGCAGGCCGATGCGGCGAGGGCGAGAGACAGGATGACGGCGCCGGTGGCCGCGGCTCGGATACTGCGCATGGCTCCTGATGTCCCTTTCCGGGGTGCGCGGGGCGGCGCCTCGGTGCCGAGGAATCGCCTCACGGCTTAATTTAGGACGTGAGTTAAACCCTCCCGGCGCGGCACGTCAAGGGTTCGGACGGACTCACCCCACTCTCGCCGTACCCCTTGACTCCTCCGTTCCACGGATGAACCATTCAGCGTCGAGAGAGCGCTCCCAGCACCCCACGCCGTTCACTTCCTGAACCAGGAGAGCCGCCCCATGACGTCCGACTCCCCGTCGTCCTCCCGGCCGCAGCCCCTCGGCCGCCGCGCCGTCCTCGGTGCCGCGGCCGCCGCCCCGGTCCTGGCCGGACTCCCCTCCGCGGCCTCCGCCGCGCCGTCGGCGCCTCGCGGAAAACCGCGCCGGCTGAAGGGCGGTGGCGATCTCGGCCCCGACGTGATCGTCTTCGACCCGTCCACTCCGGGCATCCAGGCCAGGCTGGACGAGGTGTTCGCCCGGCAGGAGTCGGCGCAGTTCGGCACCGGCCGCTGCCAGCTGCTGTTCAAGCCGGGCACGTACCACGGGCTCAACGCGCAGATCGGCTTCTACACCTCCATCTCCGGCCTCGGCCTCTCCCCCGACGACACCACCATCAACGGTGACGTGACGGTCGACGCCGGCTGGTTCGACGGCAACGCCACGCAGAACTTCTGGCGTTCGGCGGAGAACCTGGCGATCGTCCCGGTCAACGGCACCAACCGGTGGGCGGTCGCGCAGGCCGCCCCGTTCCGCCGGATGCATGTGCGCGGCGGGCTCAACCTCGCCCCGTCCGGCTACGGCTGGGCGAGCGGCGGCTACATCGCCGACAGCCGCGTCGACGGCACGGTCGGGCCGTACTCGCAGCAGCAGTGGTACACCCGGGACAGCTCGGTCGGCGGCTGGACCAACGCCGTCTGGAACATGGTGTTCTCCGGTGTCGAGGGCGCCCCCGCGCAGAGCTTCCCCGACCCGCCGTACACCACGCTCGGGACCACGCCCCTCTCCCGCGAGAAGCCCTTCCTGTACCTCGACGGCGACCGTTACCGCGTCTTCCTGCCGGCGCTGCGCAGGGACGCGCGCGGGGTCACCTGGGGCAACGGCACCCCGCGCGGCACCTCCCTGCCGCTGGACCGCTTCTACGTCGCCAGGCCCGGCGACTCGGCGGCCACCCTCAACCAGGCGCTCGACCAGGGCCTGCACCTGCTGCTCACGCCGGGCATCTACCACGTCGACCAGCCGGTACGGGTGAACCGCGCCGGCACGGTCGTCCTGGGCCTCGGGTACGCCACCCTGATTCCCGGCAACGGCGCCACCGCCCTCAAGGTCGCCGACGTGGACGGCGTGCGGCTGGCCGGCTTCCTGATCGACGCCGGACCGGTCAACTCCCGCACGCTGCTGGAGATCGGCCCGAGCGGGGCGTCCCGGGACCACTCGGCCAACCCCATCACCGTGCAGGACGTGTTCATCCGGATCGGCGGAGCCGGCCCCGGCAGGGCCACCACCAGCATGGTGGTCAACGCCCGGAACACCATCATCGACCACACCTGGGTCTGGCGCGCCGACCACGGCGAGGGCGTCGGCTGGGAGACCAACCGCTGCGACTACGGCGTCGTCGTCAACGGCCACGACGTCCTCGCCACCGGCCTGTTCGTCGAGCACTTCAACAAGTACGACGTGCAGTGGAACGGCGAACGCGGCCGCACGGTCTTCTTCCAGAACGAGAAGGCGTACGACGCCCCCGACCAGGCCGCCGTCCAGAACGGCACGGTCAAGGGCTACGCGGCGTACAAGGTCGGCGACCACGTCACCACCCACGAGGGCTGGGGCATGGGCAGCTACTGCTACTACAACGTCAACCCGGACATCGTGCAGCACCACGGCTTCGCCGCCCCGGTACGGCCGGGGGTGCGCTTCCACCATCTGCTGGTCGTCTCGCTGAGCGGCCACGGACAGTACGAGTGCGTCATCAACGACACCGGGGCCCCGACGTCCGGCAGCGACACCGTGCCGTCCAAGGTGGTGTCCTACCCCTGACCCCGGCGCCGGGAGCACGCCCGCGACCGACGCCGGCGGTCCGGGTGTGCTCGTACGGCGGCGGTGGCGGCCCCTCCCGGCTCATTCGCGGGAGGGGCCGCCGTTCCCGTGTCACCGCGTGGGCGCGGGCGCCGGTGCCGACGCGTAGCCGGTGGGCCGGCTGGTGAAGGTGCCGCGGCCCTGGGTGCGGCTGCGCAACCGGGTCGCGTAGCCGAACAGTTCGGCCAGCGGCACGGTCGCCGTCACCACCGTCGCGCCCGCCCGGACGACCGAGCCGGTCACCCGGCCGCGGCGCGCGGCCAGATCACCGAGCACCCCGCCCACCGCGTCCTCGGGCACGGTGACCGTGACCTCGACGACCGGCTCCAGCAGGACCATCGCGCAGGCCCGCAGGGCGTCCCGCAGTCCGAACCGGCCCGCGGTGCGGAACGCGGTGTCCGACGAGTCCTTCACATGGGTCGCCCCGTCGGTGAGCGTGACGCGCAGACCCGTCACCGGGTGCCCGCCCAGCGGCCCTTCGGCCAGCGCGTCCCGGCAGCCGGCGCCGACGGCACGCACGTACTCCTGCGGCACGCGCCCGCCGACGACCGCCGAGCGGAACTCGAAGCCGGCGCCGGGCGTGTCCAGCGGCTCGACGTCGAGCACGACATGGGCGAACTGGCCCGCCCCGCCGTCCTGTTTGACGTGCCGGTACACGAACCCGGACACCCCACGGCCGACGGTCTCCCGGTAACTGACGCGGGGCCTGCCGACGTTGACGCCCATCCCGTGGTCCCGGCGGATCTTCTCCACCGCGACCTCGAGATGCAGCTCCCCCATGCCGGACAGCACCGTCTGACCGGTCTCCGGGTCGGTGCGCACCGCCAGCGAGGGGTCCTCCTCGGCGAGCCGTGCCAGCGCGGACGCCAGACGGCCGGTGTCCGTGCCCCGGAGCGCCTCGACCGCGACGGAGACGACCGGTTCGGCGACCCCCGGAGGTTCCAGCACCAGCGGGGCGTCGGGCGCGCACAGCGTGGAGCCGGCGCGGGCGGATTTCAGTCCGACCACGGCGACGATGTCACCGGCGACGGCCCGGTCCAGCGGGGCGTGCCGGTCGGCCTGTACGCGCAGGATGCGCCCGATGCGCTCGGGCCGCCGCGCGGTGGCGTCCCACACCGTGTCCCCCTTCCCGATCGTTCCCGAGTAGACCCGCAGATGGGTCAGCCGCCCGGTGGCGGTGGCGCTCACCTTGAACGCGAGGGCGGCCAGCGGCGCCGCCGGGTCGGCGGGCCGCCGCCGCTCGGTGCCGTCGTCGCCCGTGCCCCGTACCGGCGGCACGTCGAGCGGCGACGGCAGATAGGCGAGCACGGCGTCCAGCAGCGGTTCGATGCCGCGGTTGCGGTAGGCCGAGCCGCACAGCACGACGACGGCGTCACCGCTGCGGGTCAGGTCCCGCAGGGCGCCGGTGAGCGTCCCGGTGCCGAGCGCGCCCGTGTCGCAGAACTCCTCCAGGGCTCCGGGGTGCAGTTCGGCGACGGCCTCCTCCAGCAGCCTGCGCCGCCGCGCCGCCTCCGCCCGGAGGTCGTCCGGCACCGGTGCCGCGGGGTTGGCCTCGCCCTCGTCGGTCCAGGTCAGGGCCCGCATGCGCAGCAGGTCGACGACGCCGGTGAAGGTGTCCTCCGCGCCGATGGGCAGCTGTACCACCAGCGGGGCGGGGTGCAGCCGCTCCCGGACGGAGGCGACGGCGTCGTCCAGCACCGCGCCGGCCCGGTCCATCTTGTTGACGAACGCGAGGCGCGGCACACCGTGCCGGTCGGCCTGCCGCCACACCGACTCGCTCTGCGGCTCCACACCGGCG
Organism: Streptomyces fungicidicus; assembly: GCF_003665435.1. Lineage (NCBI taxonomy): Bacteria > Bacillati > Actinomycetota > Actinomycetes > Kitasatosporales > Streptomycetaceae > Streptomyces > Streptomyces fungicidicus. Next base: position 16,557 of record NZ_CP023408.1, on the reverse strand, counting down.
ACCGCGTCGAACACGGCGACCGCGCCGTCGAGGACGCGCAGGGAGCGCTCCACCTCGTCGGCGAAGTCGACGTGGCCCGGGGTGTCGATGAGGTTGATCCGGTGACCGTCCCAGGCGCAGCTGACGGCCGCCGCGAAGATGGTGATGCCCCGGTCGCGTTCCTGCGGGTCGAAGTCGGTGACGGTGGTGCCGTCGTGGACCTCGCCGCGCTTGTGCGTGGTGCCGGTGGCGAACAGGATCCGCTCGGTGACGGTGGTCTTGCCGGCGTCCACGTGGGCGAGGATGCCGAGGTTACGGACGGCGGCGAGTGGGTTGGTGCGCATGGCCGTGGCCTTTCGGATGAACCGGGAGAAGGGCGGCGCGATTCCCCTGACGCACGGCGTCGGGCGCCCCCGCTGTGCGGGGCGCCGGCGGTCAGACGTGCGTCACGGGCATCCGGTGCCGGCCGCGCAGCGGGCACCGGGCGGCCCGGGACACCAGGATCACCTCGGACCGGACGGACCGGGTCCGGGGGACGGCGACGGCGGCGTGGTCACGCACGGCCCGACCCCCCTCACCGGTCTCGACGGCGCGCCCCCGAGCGGGGCGGCGCCTGTTGGTGCGTCGAGTGTAGGGAGGGGCGAAGGGGCGGTGCCACGCAATTTGCGGGCGTCCGCGGGCCTCGGCTTCGCGCTGCTGTACGCGGTCAAGACCGCGGCCCTGCCGGACGACCCCACGTCGCCCGCCGACTGCACCGCCGGCATGATCGCCGGCGTGGTCATCCTGGCCGCCGCCTTCGCCACCTCCTTCATGATCCCGAAGCCGGTGGAGGCCGAGGCGCAGGACGACTGAGCCGGCCGTCTCGCCGTTCACGCCTCAACGCTGTCCGCATTCTGATATGCGCCGACTGATTATTGAGATGTCTGGAAGCATTCAGATTGCCTGTACCGTACACGCGCCCTCCTCCGGGAAGGCGCGGCCGGACGGGCCGTCGGCGGTGTGCCGCCGGCGCCTGTGCTCCGCCCTCGTGCGAAAGACCGAGACATGCCCGCACCAGCCACCAGCCCAGCCCCGGCACCCGTCAACTCGCGGTCCCGCGTACTCATCGCGAGCCTCATCGGCACGACGATCGAGTTCTACGACTTCTACATCTACGCGACCGCCGCCGTCCTGGTCTTCCCCAAGCTCTTCTTCCCGAGCAGCGACCCGACCACGGCGCTCCTGTCGTCCTTCGCGGTGTTCGGCGCCGCGATGGTCGCGCGCCCGATCGGCGCGGTGGTCTTCGGGCACCTCGGCGACCGGCTCGGCCGCAAGGGCACGCTGGTGGCCTCGCTGCTCACGATGGGCATCGCCACCTTCCTCATCGGCGTGCTCCCCACCTACGCGCAGGCCGGCTGGATCGCGACCGCGCTGCTGGTGCTGATGCGGCTGGCGCAGGGCTTCGCCCTCGGCGGCGAGTGGAGCGGCGCGGCGCTGGTCGCGACCGAGAACGCCCCGAAGGGCAAGCGCGCCCTCTACGGCACCTTCCCCCAGTTGGGCGCCCCGCTCGGCTTCATCATCGGCAACGGGCTCTTCCTGATCATCGGCGCGCTGCTGCCGTCCACGGCGGGCGCCGACCCGTCCCAGCCCTCGGACGCCTTCCTGAGCTGGGGCTGGCGCATCCCCTTCCTGTTCTCCGCCGTGATGGTCGCGATCGGCCTGTGGGTGCGGATGCGCCTGGTCGAGGCGCCGGTCTTCGCCAAGACCAGGGAGGCCGGGCTGGTGCGCAAGCTGCCGCTGGCCACCGTCTTCCGCAGCCACTGGAAGCAGCTGGTCCTCGGCACCTTCTTCATGCTCGCGACCTACGTCCTCTTCTATCTGATGACCACGTTCTCGCTGAGCTACGGCCGCGCCGCGACGGACGCCGCGGTGCCCGGCCTCGGGTACGGCTACAGTGACTTCGTACTGATGATGATCTTCGGCGTGCTGTTCTTCGCCGTGTTCACCCTGGTCTCCGGCCCGCTCGCCGACAAGTACGGCCGGCGCGCCACCCTGATCGCGGTCACCGCCGGAATCCTGGTCTTCGGCCTGGTGTGGGTGCCGCTGATCGGCATGGGCACGCTGGGCGTGGTGCTGTGGCTGGTGTTCGGCTTCACCCTGATGGGCATGACGTTCGGGCCGATGGGCGCGCTGCTGCCGGAGCTCTTCCCGACGAGCGTGCGCTACACCGGCTCGGGCATCTCGTACAACGTCAGCTCCATCCTGGGCGCGGCCGTCGCCCCGTTCATAGCGGTGGCCCTGTGGGAGGCCGGCGACGGCTCGCCCTGGCTGGTCGGCGTCTACCTCTCCTCGATGGCGCTGCTGACGCTGGTGGCGCTGCTGCTCGGCAAGGAGACGAAGAACGTCGGGCTCGACGAGGGCGAGGCTCCCGGCTCTCCCGAGCAGGACGAGGTTCCGGCCGCCACCGCGGCCCGCTGAGTCCTCCGGCACCTAGATCGCGGCCCCCTTCCGTCCGGGACGGAAGGGGGCCGCGTCTGTCTGGCGCATCCGGAGACTGAGCGACCGAGTGCGAATTCCGGTCGGAGTCCTCCCGTCACCACTTCCTGCGGCTCGCCGTTGACCGTTACCGCAGGGTCGGCCTCCCGCCCGGCGCACGTGCGAGCACTGCCTCGACGCCTGGGGGCGTCCCGTACGACAGCGACGCACACGACACCGTCACACTCGTGGCCGTGGAGCTGCCTACCAAGCGCGCCGCGATCACGCTCGCCACCCGGTCTTACGAGCGGGGTGTGTCCGGCGACGAAAACAGCCGGTGGCCCCGACCGTTTCGGTCGGGGCCACCGGCTGAGCGATGTGTCCGAGGGGGGACTTGAACCCCCACGCCCGATAAAGGGCACTAGCACCTCAAGCTAGCGCGTCTGCCATTCCGCCACCCGGACAAGGTGTCTGCCGCCCCGGCGGGGTGTTCCCCCCGTGGCGACATGGACAACCATACCAAGGTTTCGCAGCGCCTTTCACCTGCGTTTTCCGTCCCTCCGGGCGGGGGTTCACGGCGGGTGTGCGGGTGGTCACGGGGGCTTCAGGGCATGAGCTGGTACTCCGGGAAGTTGCCCGGGAGCCGCTCCCCCGCCGGTCCTTGGGTCACCGCGTGCACCAGGAGGTCGCCGCCGACGAACGCGCCGCGCCAGGACGCGCCGAAGCCGCCGAACAGCTCGTCCCGGTCGCCGCGGGAGCGCGGGACGCCGTGGCCGACCTTGAAGGCGCGGATCTGCGGGGCCAGCCGGTCGTAGGTGGACCGGTCGTCGGTGGAAAGGGTGGCCACCAGGGCGCCGTTGGACGCGTTCATGGCGGCCAGGAGTTCGGCCTCGGTGTCGACCAGGACAATGGTGTCGACCGGGCCGAACGGCTCCGCGTGGTGCAGCGGCGAGGAGGGCGGCGGGTTCAGCAGCGTGACCGGCTGGACGTACGCCGAGGTGTCCTGGCCGGGCAGGAAGCGGGCCTCGGACGGCGTCCCCCGGTGCAGCGGCACGGCGCCGCGGTCGATGGCCTCGGCGACCTGGTCGTGCAGTTCCTTGGCCTTGGCCGCGTTGATCACGGGGCCGAAGTCCAGCCGCGGAGGGGGGTCGGCGGGGTGTTCGACGGCCAGCGGGTGGCCGACCCGCAGCGTGCGGACGGCGGGGAGGTAGGCGGCCAGGAAGTCGTCGAAGAGACCGCGCTGGACGACGAAGCGCGGGTAGGCGGTGCAGCGCTGCTTTCCGTAGTCGAAGAGCTTGGGGATCACCGCGCTCAGCGTGTCCCAGTCCGAGTGGTTCCAGATGCCCCAGGTGTTGAGTCCCTCCTGTTCGAGGATGTGCCGCTTGCCCAGGTCGGCGACGGCCGTGGCGACCGCCGCGCCGGTGTCCCGGCCGCCGACGAAGGAGACGCAGCCGATCTCGGGCGCCCGCACCAGCGCCTCGGACAGCTCGCCTCCGCCGCCGCTGACGAGGGTGACGGGAATCCCCTCGCGGGCGGCGAGCGCCGCGGCCAGCGTGAGGCAGGCGACGCCGCCGTCGGTGGGGGTCTTGGCGATGACCGCGTTGCCCGCCAGGGCCTGCACCAGCAGCGCGTGCGCGAGCACGCTCATCGGGTAGTTCCAGCTGGCGATGTTGGAGACGGGCCCGTCGAGCGGGGCCCGGCCGGCGAGCATCCCGTCGATGCCGTCGACGTACCAGCGCACGCCGTCGATTGCCCGGTCGACGTCCGCCTGGGCGAGCCGCCATGGCTTGCCGATCTCCCAGACGAGCAGCAGCGCGAGCAGTTCGCGGTGCTCGGTGAGGGCGTCGAGGGTGGCCGCGACGCGGGCCCGGCGCTCGGGCAGCGGGACGTGCCGCCAGGCCCGGTGCTGGTCGAGCGCGGCGCGCACGGCCTGCCGGGCGGTGGCCCGGTCCAGGCGTGGCGGGCCGGCGACGGGAGTGCCGTCGACGGGGCTGACGGCGGGCAGGGGCCGGCCGTCGGGCTGCCAGGCGGCGTTCCAGAGGTTGAGGACGCGGTCGTCCCGGAAGGCTTCGGGGGCGGCGGTGAGGCAGCGCTGCCAGGCGTCGGTCCAGGACGTGCCGGATTTGAGGGTGAGGGTGGGTGGCATGCGGTGGGCTCCGCTCTCGGTGCACGGTCGAGAGAAAGGGTGGCCCTCTTAGGGGCCGGTGACCTCAGCGGCCGTCGTTCAGGACGGCGAGCACCTGCTGGGCCGTCTCCGTGGGCGTGTGGCCGACCCTGACGCCGGCCGCCTCCAGTGCTTCCTGCTTCGCCCGCGCCGTGCCGGACGAACCGGAGACGATCGCGCCCGCGTGGCCCATGGTACGGCCCTCGGGGGCGGTGAAGCCCGCGATGTAGCCGACGACGGGCTTGGTGACGTGGTCGCGGATGTACGCCGCCGCGCGCTCCTCGGCGTCGCCGCCGATCTCGCCGATGAGGACGATCAGGTCGGTGTCGGGGTCGTCCTGGAAGGCGGCCAGGCAGTCGATGTGGGTGGTGCCGACGACGGGGTCCCCGCCGATGCCGACGCAGGTGGAGAAGCCGGTGTCCCGCAGCTCGTACATGAGCTGGTAGGTGAGCGTGCCGGACTTGGAGACCAGGCCGATCCGGCCGGGCTTGGCGATGTCGGCGGGGATGATGCCCGCGTTGGACTGGCCGGGGGTGATCAGACCGGGGCAGTTGGGGCCGATGACGCGGGTGCCCCTGCGGCGGGCGTGGGCGAGGAAGGCGACGGAGTCGTGGACGGGGATGCCCTCGGTGATGACGACCGCCAGGGCGATGCCGGCGTCGGCGGCCTCGGTGACGGCGGCCCTTGCGAAGGCGGGTGGCACGAAGACGACGGTGACGTCGGCGCCCGTCGCGTCCATGCCCTCGGCGACCGAGCCGAAGACGGGCACCGCCCGCTCGTCGAAGGCGACGCTGCGGCCCGCCTTGCGCGGGTTGACGCCGCCGACGACGTCGGTGCCGGCGGCGAGCATCCGCCGGGTGTGCTTCATGCCCTCGCCGCCGGTCATGCCCTGGACGAGGACCTTGCTCTCCTTGGTGAGGTGGATCGCCATGTCCGCTCTCCTCAGGGTGTGGTGGCGAGACGGGCGGCCCGGGCGGCGGCGCCGTCCATGGTGGTGACCTGTTCGACGAGCGGGTGCGCGTGCGCGTCGAGGACGGCCCGGCCGCGGGCCGCGTTGTTGCCGTCGAGGCGGACGACGAGCGGCTTGGTCAGCCGTACGGTGTCCAGGGCGCGGACGATGCCGTCGGCGACCGCGTCGCAGGCGGTGATGCCGCCGAAGACGTTGACGAAGACGGATTTCACGGACGGGTCGGAGAGGATGACCGACAGTCCGTCCGCCATGACCTGCGCGGAGGCTCCGCCGCCGATGTCTAGGAAGTTGGCGGGGCGGGCTCCGCAGCCGGCCACCACGTCGAGGGTGGACATGACGAGTCCGGCGCCGTTGCCGATGATGCCGACCTCGCCGTCGAGCTTGACGTAGTTGAGGCCCTTGGCGGCCGCGGCGGCCTCCAGCGGGTCGGTGTGGGTGTCGTCCTGGTCCCCCCAGCGTTCCTGGCGGAACCGGGCGTTGTCGTCGAGGGTGGCCTTGCCGTCGAGCGCCATGATCCGCCCGTCGCGGGTGCGGACCAGCGGGTTGACCTCGACGAGCAGGGCGTCCTCGCGGACGAGGACCTCCCAGAGCCGCACCAGCACGTCGACGGTCCGCGCCGGCAGTCCGGCGGCCTCGGCGATGCGGGCCGCCGTCGCCGGGGTGACGCCCTCGGCCGGGTCGACGGGGACGCGCGCCACCGCCTCGGGGCGGGTGGCGGCGACCTCCTCGATGTCCATGCCGCCCTCGGCGGAGGCGATGGCGAGGAAGCGGCCGGCCGTCCGGTCGAGGACGTAGGAGACGTAGAACTCCTCGGCGATGTCGACGGGCTGGGCCAGCATCACCGTGCCGACGGTGTGTCCCTTGATGTCCATGCCGAGGATCTGACGTGCCGTGAGTTCGGCGGCGGCCGGGTCGGCGGCGAGCTTGACGCCGCCCGCCTTGCCGCGTCCGCCGGTCTTGACCTGCGCCTTGACGACCACGCGGCCGCCGAGCCGGCGGGCGATGTCGCGGGCCTCCTTGGGCGAGCCGGTGACCTCGGCCCGGGGCACCACGATGCCGTGTTCTGCGAAGAGTTCCCTTGCCTGGTGTTCGTACAGGTCCATCTCGGCTCCTGTCTGCGAAGTCGCCGGAGGGTCCGGAGAGGGGCCGGGGAAGGGCGGCCGAAAAGTGCCGCGCACCCCCTGGACACCTCTCATCGGATGAGGGATAACAAGCTTCATACAGTATTCGTCGACTGTATGCAATGTACCGCGAGAGCGTTCCCCGCCCCCTAGGAAGGGACAAGGACTTCGCCATGCCCGACGACACCCAGGACGTCATCTCCGGCGGTCATCTCGTCGCCAAGGCACTCAAGGCCGAGGGCATCGACCGCATCTACACGCTGTGCGGCGGCCACATCATCGACATCTACGACGGCTGCGTCGACGAGGGCATCGAGGTGGTCGACGTACGGCACGAACAGGTGGCCGCGCACGCCGCCGACGGTTACGCGCGGCTCACCGGCAAGCCCGGCTGCGCCGTCGTCACCGCCGGTCCGGGGACCACCGACGCCGTCACCGGAGTCGCCAACGCCTTCCGCGCGGAGTCCCCGATGCTGCTGATCGGCGGTCAGGGAGCCCGCACCCAGCACAAGATGGGGTCCCTGCAGGACCTGCCGCACGTCGACATGATGAGCCCCATCACCAAGTTCGCGGCGACCGTGCCCGACACGGCGCGCGCGGCGGACATGGTGTCGATGGCCTTCCGCGAGTGCTACCACGGCGCTCCCGGACCCTCCTTCCTGGAGATCCCGCGCGACGTGCTGGACGCCAAGGTGCCGGCGTCGAAGGCGCGCGTGCCGCGGGAGGGCGCCTACCGGGCCTCGACCCGCTCGGCCGGCGACCCCGAGGCGATCGAGAAGCTGGCGGACCTGCTGGTGCACGCCGAGAGGCCGGCCATCCTGCTCGGCAGTCAGGTGTGGACGACGCGGGGCACCGAGGCCGCCGTCGAGCTGGTGCGCACGCTCAACATCCCCGCGTACATGAACGGAGCGGGGCGCGGCACGCTCCCGCCCGGCGACCCGCACCACTTCCAGCTGTCCCGCCGGTACGCCTTCTCCCACGCCGACGTCATCGTGATCGTCGGTACGCCCTTCGACTTCCGCATGGGCTACGGCAAGCGCCTCTCCCCCGACGCCACCGTCGTGCAGATCGACCTCGACTACCGCACGGTCGGCAAGAACCGCGACATCGACCTCGGCGTCGTGGGCGACGCGGGACTGGTGCTGAGGTCGGTGACCGAGGCGGCCTCCGGACGGGTGAACGGCGGCGCGTCCCGGCGCAAGGAGTGGCTGGACGAGCTGCGCGCCGCCGAGCAGACCGCCCTGGACAAGCGGCTGCCGCAGCTGCGGTCGGACGCCTCCCCCATCCACCCCTACCGGCTGGTCAGCGAGATCAACGACTTCCTCACCGAGGACTCGGTCTACATCGGGGACGGCGGCGACATCGTCACCTTCTCCGGGCAGGTCGTGCAGCCAAAGTCGCCCGGCCACTGGATGGATCCGGGACCGCTGGGCACCCTCGGCGTCGGCGTGCCGTTCGTGCTCGCCGCCAAGCAGGCCCGGCCCGACAAGGAGGTCGTCGCGCTCTTCGGCGACGGCGCCTTCTCCCTCACCGGCTGGGACTTCGAGACCCTGGTCCGCTACGACCTGCCCTTCGTCGGCATCGTCGGCAACAACTCCTCGATGAACCAGATCCGTTACGGGCAGGCCGCCAAGTACGGCAAGGAACGCGAGCGGGTCGGCAACACCCTCGGCGACGTCCGCTACGACGAGTTCGCGCGGATGCTGGGCGGCCACGGCGAGGAGGTCCGCGACCCCGCCGACATCGGCCCCGCGCTGCGCCGGGCGCGCGAGTCCGGCAAGCCGTCGCTGGTCAACGTCTGGGTGGACCCCGACGCGTACGCCCCCGGAACCATGAACCAGACCATGTACAAGTGAGGTGCACGCCATGACCCCCAAGGCACTTGAGGGCATCCGCGTCCTGGACATGACGCACGTCCAGTCCGGGCCCTCCGCGACGCAACTGCTGGCCTGGCTCGGCGCGGACGTCGTCAAACTGGAGGCGCCCACCGGCGACATCACGCGCAAGCAGCTGCGCGACCTGCCGGACGTCGACTCCCTCTACTTCACGATGCTGAACTGCAACAAGCGGAGCATCACCCTGAACACCAAGACCGAGCGCGGCAAGGAGATCCTCACCGAGCTGATCCGGCGCTCGGACGTCATGGTCGAGAACTTCGGGCCGGGCGCCATCGACCGGATGGGCTTCACCTGGGACCGCGTCCGGGAGATCAACCCGCGAATCGTCTACGCCTCCATCAAGGGCTTCGGGGACGGCCCGTACACCGGGTTCAAGGCGTACGAGGTCGTCGCGCAGGCCATGGGCGGGTCGATGTCGACCACCGGCTTCGAGGACGGGCCGCCGCTGGCGACGGGCGCCCAGATCGGGGACTCGGGCACGGGTGTGCACGCGGTGGCCGGCATCCTCGCCGCCCTGCTGCAGCGGGAGCGCACCGGGCGCGGGCAGCGGGTGAACGTGGCCATGCAGCACGCGGTGCTCAACCTCTGCCGGGTGAAGCTGCGCGACCAACAAAGGCTGGCCCACGGTCCGCTCGCCGAATACCCCAACGAGGACTTCGGCGACGAGGTCCCCCGCTCCGGGAACGCCTCCGGCGGCGGGCAGCCCGGCTGGGCGGTCAAGTGCGCGCCGGGCGGGCCCAACGACTACGTGTACGTCATCGTGCAGCCCGTCGGCTGGAAGCCGCTGAGCGAGCTGATCGGCCGGCCGGAGCTGGCCGAGGACCCCGAGTGGGCGACGCCGGAGGCGCGGCTGCCCCAGCTGAACAAGATGTTCCAGCTGATCGAGGAGTGGTCCTCGACCCTGCCCAAGTGGGAGGTGCTGGAGCGGCTGAACGCCCACAACATCCCCTGCGGGCCGATCCTTTCGACCAAGGAGATCATCGAGGACCGCTCGCTGGCCGACAACGGGATGGTGGTCACCGTCCCGCACCCCGAGCGCGGCGAGTTCGTCACCGTCGGCAGCCCGCTGAAGCTCTCCGACTCCCCCGTGGACGTGCGCAGTTCCCCGCTGCTGGGCGAGCACAACGAAGAGGTGTACGTCGGCGAACTCGGCCTCGGTGACGAGGAGCTGCGCCTGCTCAAGTCGAACGGAGTGATCTGACGTGATGGCAGAGGACCGGGCGCCGCGGGTGCGTGCGCTGCTGGACTCGGTGCGCGCCGAGGGGCGCACCGCGCTCACCGCGCCCGAGGGCAAGGTGATCGCCGACGCGTACGGGATCTCCGTACCCGGTGAGGAACTGGCGACGGACGTCGACGAGGCCGTGGCGTGCGCGGCGCGGTTCGGCGGGCCGGTGGTGATGAAGATCGTGTCGCCGGACATCCTGCACAAGACCGACGCCGGCGGTGTGGTCGTCGGAGTGGAGGGCGCCGCGGAGGTACGGGCGGCGTTCTGCCGCATCGTCGGGAACGCGCGCGCGTACGCCCCGGACGCCCGGATCGACGGCGTGCAGGTGCAGGAGTTGCTGCCGGAGGGGCAGGAGGTCATCGTCGGCGCGGTCACCGACCCGACGTTCGGGAAGGTCGTGGCGTTCGGGCTCGGCGGGGTGCTCGTCGAGGTGCTCAAGGACGTCACCTTCCGGCTGGCGCCGGTGGAGGCCGACGAGGCGCTGTCGATGCTGGACTCCATCCGGTCGGCGGAGGTCCTGCGCGGCGTGCGGGGCCGGGCGGGCGTGGACCGGTGGGCGGTGGCCGAGCAGATCCGCCGGGTCTCCGCACTCGTCACCGACTTCCCGGAGATCGCCGAGGTGGACCTCAACCCGGTGATCGCCACGGCGGACGGCGCGGTCGCCGCCGACATCCGCGTGATCCTCTCCACCGGCACGCCGAAGGAGCGGCGGCGCTACTCGCGCGAGGAGATCCTCGCCTCGATGCGCCGGCTGATGCAGCCGCGTTCGGTGGCGGTGATCGGCGCGTCCAACGAGTCCGGCAAGATCGGCAACTCGGTGATGCGCAACCTCGTCGACGGCGGTTTCGCCGGGGAGATCCACCCGGTGAACCCGCGGGCCGATGACATCTTGGGCCGCAAGGCGTACAAGAGTGTCACCGACGTTCCCGGTGAGGTGGATGTGGCGGTCTTCGCGATCCCCGCCAGGTTCGTGGCCTCGGCACTCGAAGAGGTGGGACGCAAGAGGATCCCGAACGCCGTGCTGATCCCCTCCGGGTTCGCGGAGACCGGCGAGCACGGGCTCCAGGAGGAGATCGTGGCGATCGCCGAGCGGCACGGCGTGCGGCTGCTCGGGCCCAACATCTACGGCTACTACTCGACCTGGCAGGACCTGTGCGCCACGTTCTGCACGCCGTACGACGTCAAGGGACCGGTCGCGCTGACCAGTCAGTCGGGCGGCATCGGGATGGCCATCCTGGGCTTCGCGCGCACCACGAAGACGGGTGTGTCGGCGATCGTCGGGCTCGGCAACAAGTCGGACCTGGACGAGGACGACCTGCTGACCTGGTTCGGGGAGGACCCGCACACCGAGTGCATCGCGATGCACCTGGAGGACCTCAAGGACGGGCGCGCCTTCGTCGAGGCGGCACGGGCGACCGTGCCCAAAAAGCCGGTCGTGGTGCTGAAGGCCGGGCGTACGGCGGCGGGCGCGAAGGCCGCGGGCTCGCACACCGGGGCGCTGGCGGGCGACGACGCCGTGTACGACGACATCCTGCGGCAGGCGGGCGTCATCCGGGCACCCGGTCTGCACGACATGCTGGAGTACGCGCGCGCGTTGCCCGTGCTGCCCGCTCCGCGGGGCGACAACGTCGTGATCATCACCGGGGCCGGCGGCAGCGGGGTGCTGCTGTCGGACGCGGTGACCGACAACGGGCTGTCGCTGATGGAGATCCCGCCCGATCTGGACGCGGCGTTCCGGGAGTTCATCCCGCCGTTCGGGGCCGCGGGCAACCCCGTGGACATCACCGGCGGGGAGCCGCCGTCGACGTACGAGGCGACGATCCGGCTGGGCCTGGAGGACCCGCGCATCCACGCGCTGGTGCTCGGCTACTGGCACACCATCGTCACTCCTCCCATGGTGTTCGCCGAGCTCACCGCACGGGTGGTGGCGGAGTTCCGGGAACGCGGGATCTCCAAGCCCGTGGTGGCCTCGCTCGCCGGGGACGTGGAGGTCGAGGAGGCGTGCCAGTACCTCTTCGAGCGCGGTGTCGTGGCGTACCCGTACACCACCGAGAGGCCGGTGGCCGTGCTCGGCGCGAAGTACCGCTGGGCGCGCGCGGCCGGGGTGCTGGGGGGCGGTTCATGAGGTGAGCGAACCGGGGGGCCGGCCGGCGGTGCGCGTCGGCCGGCCCCGGGTCCCGAGCGCACACGAAAGGCATTGGACAGGGGGCGCTGGCCAGAACTTTCGACGCAAGGGGTGCAAACGACATGACAACCACCGATGTCACACGGGTCGCCATCCACCGGGAGGTGACCGACAGGAACGGACGCGTCTACCGCGTGGGCGAGTCCGACATCGACATCATGGGGCGCAAACGCAAGTGGATGGTGATCCTGCCCTGGATCGGCATGATGGGCATCTCCTCCGCCGAGTACGCGTTCGCGTCCGCCGAGAGCACGCTGCACGAGGCCCACAACTGGTCCAGCGGCAGCATCTACTGGATGATGACCGCCTGGATCTTCTGCCAGGCCGCGGTCGCCTTCCCGGCGGGGCGGCTGCGGGAGAACGGCAGACTCCCCGCGCGCTGGGCGATGATGCTGGGCTCGGTCGGCACACTGCTCGGCTATCTGTCCCTGGCGTACGCGCCGAACGTCGCGGTCGCCTTCATCGGCTTCGGCGTGTTCAGCGGCATGGGCGCCGGCATGGTGTACGCGACCTGCGTCAACATGGTCGGCAAGTGGTACCCGGAGCGCCGGGGAGGCAAGACGGGCTTCGTCAACGGCGGTTTCGCCTACGGCTCGGTGCCGTTCGTCTTCATCTTCCACGGCTACATGGACGGCTCCAACTTCCGCTGGGTGCTGGTCTCGGCGGGTGTGTTCCTCGCCGCCACGGTGGCTCTCGCCGGCTTCTACTTCCGGGACCCGCCGAAGAACTGGTGGCCGGCCTCCGTCGACCCGCTGAACCCGCCGGACGACCCCCGGGCACGGCGTTCGCTGGAGAAGAACCCCCCGGCCACCAAGCAGTACTCCCCGATGGAGGCCTGGCGGACCGGCCGGGTGGCGCTGATGTGGTTCTGTCTCGCCTGTACCTCGGGCGTCAACATCTTCGGCATCGCCTTCCAGGTGGACATCGGTGAGGAGGCGGGTTTCGCGGCGGGCGTCGTGGCCACCGCGATGTCGCTGAAGGCGATCGTCAACGGCACCGGACGCGGGGTCATCGGCTGGCTCTCCGACCTCTACGGCCGCAAGCAGTGCCTGCTCCACGTGTGCGCGATCCTGGGCCTCGCCCAGTTCGGCATCATCTGGTCGGCCGAGATCGGGAACCTGCCGCTGTTCCTGTTCTTCTCCGCCGTCTCCGGCTTCGGCGGCGGGGCCATCTTCCCGATGTTCGCGGCGCTGACGGCGGACTACTTCGGCGAGAACAACAACGCCACCAACTACGGGATGGTGTACAGCTCCAAGCTCGTCTCCGGGCTGGGCGCGGGCATGGGGGCCGTGGTCGTCGGCGCCTGGGGCTACAACGGCGCCTTCACCCTGGCGGGCTGCATCTCGATCTTCGCCGGGATCGTGGCGCTGTTCCTGCGGCCACCGGGACGTGACCGGGACAGGCGCGTCACGCCCAACCCCGCCCGCTCGGCGAGGGATGATCCGGCGAAGCCCTCCCCCGCCGCACGGACCGGGCGGCCCCTCCCGCGGCATGGGAGGGGCCGCCCGGTCCGTGTTCCGGGTCAGCCGCGCCGCTTGCGCAGGGCCGCCATGTTGTCGTAGCTGATCTTGGCCTCGCGCAGCGACTGCGCGGGGTCGGTGGCGCTCGGCGAGTTGTCGTCCTCGACCATCGGGTTGCGGTAGTTGCGCTGGCCGACCCTCGAGAAGAACGTCGTGTAGTCGATGACGCCGGTGCCGAAGGGCACCATGTCGTAGCCCATGCCGTTGGTCGTGCTGACCACGCCGTCCTTGGCGTGGAACAGCGGGTAGCGCTTGTTGTTGCGGGCGACCAGGCCCGCCGGGTCGAAGACGCTCTTCCGGCTGGCGCCGTCGTGGGCGGTGTACGTGTGGAACTTGTACTGGGCGACGTGCGCCCAGAAGATGTCCATCTCCAGCCAGACGAGCTTCGGGTCGGTGACCTTCAGGAAGTACTCCCAGCTTCCGGATCCCGGAGCTGCGGGTGGGCCGGCCTGGTCGTCCAGCGGGCCTCCGTCGAGGAGGAAGCCGTAGGCGCTGTCGTGGTTGTGGGTGTACAGCTTGATGCCCTCGCGGCGGGCGATGGCGCCCAGGGCGTTCCACTTGTCGGCGGCCACGTCCCAGTCGGCGCGGTAGGAGCTGCCGGTGGGGTCGCCGCCGGTGCCCATGTGGTCCATACCGAGGATGTTGGCGATCTCGAGATGCTTCTTGAAGGTGTCCAGGTCCGCCGTGGTGAGCGGCCAGGAGGGCGGGATGAAGCCGTGGTTGCCCTGAGCGCGCAGGCCGTGCTCGTCGAGCCAGGAGCGCAGCAGCCTGGCTCCCTGCACGGTCTCCAGGTTGTCGCCGCCCGGCGCGTTGGCGTGCTGGCGGTAGCCGGCGAACTCCACCTGGCGGTAGCCGTGGCGGGCCAGCTGCTTGAACACCTCGCGGAAGCCGGAGGGCAGGTCGCTGGCGAGCGGGTCGCGGGCGGTGGCGTCACGGACGGTGTAGAGGATGATGCCGCGCTTGTGCGGCGGGACGAGCACCTGTCCGCCGCGGTCGTGGCCGTGGTCTCTGCCGCGGTCCTGGGCCAGGGCGGGGGCGGCGGCGAAGACGGGGGCCGCGACGGCCCCGGCGGCGACGGCGGTGCAGGTGCTGAGGAAGCGGCGCCGGTCCACGCCGAGGGTGCGGCGCAGTCCCTCGTCGGGGCCGCCGCCGGTGGTGTCCTCGGTGCGGGAGAGGTCGGGGTTCAGGGTCACGGGTGGCCTGCCTTCTCGGTCGTGGCCGGTTCCGGTCCCGCCGGGACCGGCCGTTGTCAGTGCCGTGTGTTTCACTCTCGGTAGTCGGATTCGTGGGGCCGCGCCGAGTGGTGCGTCAGCCGAGTCCGGCCAGCCGGAGCAGGAGTTGTTTCACGTCGGTGGCCGCGACGCGGTCTCCGACGGCGCGGGGGTGGAGCAGATGAGGAGCGGACCGTCGTCGTCGCTCGCGGGGAGGCGGCCGTGGCTGCCCCTGATAGGTGAGGCGTCCAGGGGCACGACGGCCATGCGGTAGCGCATGCCGAGCTTCTTGCGCGCCAGTGCGGTGGCCGCCTTGACCTTGACGTAAGGGTCGAGGGGGTCCATGAAGAGTTCGACCGGGTCGTAGCCGGGTTTGCGGTGGATCTCGACGAGCTGCGCGAAGTCGGGAGCGCGTCGTCGTCGAGCCAGTAGTAGTAGGTGAACCAGGCGTCGGGTTCCGCGACGGCGACGAGTTCGCCCGGCGCGGGGATGGTCGAGGTGTGCTCTTCTGCCCTCGTCGTCGAGGCACGTCGATGCCGGCAGTCCGTCGAGGGCGGCGCGGGTGGCGTCGAGGTCCTCGGGGCGGCGCACGTAGACGTGGGCGAGCTGGTGGTCGGCGACCGCGAAGGCGCGGGAGGCCATCGGGTCGAGGTATTCCATGCCGTCCTGGGTGTGCACCTCGAGGAGGCCCGCGCGGCGCAGGGCGCGGTTGATGTCCACGGGCCGGTTCACGCGGGTGATGCCGTACTCGGACAGGGCGACGACGGTACGGCCCTCGGCGCGGGCGTCGTCGAGGAGCGGGGCCAGGGCGGCGTCGAGGTCGGCGGCCGCCCGGAGGGAGCGCGGGTCGTCGGGGCCGTAGCGCTGCAGGTCGTAGTCGAGGTGCGGGAGGTAGCAGAGCGTCAGGTCCGGGTGCCGGGTGCGCATGATGTGGCGGGTGGCGTCGATGATCCACTGGCTGGAGACCAGGTCGGCGCCGGGGCCCCAGAAGTGGAAGAGGGGGAAGGTGCCGAGTTCCTGGGTGAGTTCGTCGTGCAGTGCCGGCGGCCGGGTGTAGCAGTCGGGTTCCTTGCGGCCGTCAGCGTAGTAGACCGGCCGGGGGGTGACGGTGATGTCGGTGTCGGCGCCCATGGCGTACCACCAGCAGATGTTGGCGACGGTGTAGCCGGGGTGGGCGCGGCGGGCGGCGTCCCAGATCTTGTCGCCGGCGACGAGACCGTTGTGCTGCCGCCACAGCAGTACGTCGCCGAGTTCGCGGAAGTACCAGCCGTTGCCCACGATGCCGTGCTCCGAGGGCATGGTGCCGGTGAGGAAGGTGGACTGGGCGGCGCAGGTGACGGCGGGCAGCACGGTGCCGAGCGGGGCGCGGGAGCCGGACTGGCCGAGCCTCTTGAGGTGCGGCATGTGGTCGAGGAGACGGGGGGTGAGGCCCACGACGTCCAGGACGAGAAGGGGGGTGGGGTCGCTCATGGGAGTTCCTTCAGGCCGAGGTCCGTCAGCAGGTCGCGGGCCAGGGTGAGTTCGGCGGCGATGCCGTCGGCGAGCTGGGTGCGGCCGCGGGGGCGCAGCTCGGGCGGGAGCGCCTGCCAGGTGTAGGTCTCGACCTCGAGGTGGCGGGTGAGCGGGTGCGGGCCGCCGACGAGCCGGGTCAGGACGGACTTCAGGACGGGCAGGGTGGAGGTGAGGGGCGCGGCGGGGGCCGCGTGCAGCGGGACGTGGAAGTGGGCGCGCCAGGGGCCGGCGTCGGGCAGGGCGTCGCCGGACAGCGCCTCGTCGAGGTCGTCGGTGCCGCGCAGTCCCGCGGCGGTGGACGTGCGGGTCTGGTGCAGG